>NZ_JBWBTT010000049.1:0-15976 GCF_056172905.1 Streptomyces sp. iso_384 | reverse complement strand
ACGCGGCCGTTTCCCGGGCGTGTGGGTGATCGGGGTCCCGCAGTGACACTGAGGGCCTGCGGGGCTCCCAGCGGGGCTCTCAGCGCCTCGGGCGGGGGAGACGGCGGCGGGGGCATCACGCGGCGCGTCGGGGGTCTGGGGTGTCGCGGACGCGGAAGCGTCCCTTACGCTGGTAGGCACAGCGTTGGGTCCGTTCTGGTTGGTCTTAGTCGGCAGGTCGGTCGGACTCACGTGGCGCGGTTCAGGGATTAGGCCCCCTGGGTCGCGCCATTTTTTTGCTCCTGATGATCCTGGCACTAGTTGAGCCATTCGTTGCCCCCGCCCCGCCCGAGGGGCCTGTGGCTGGTGTGAATTGACGGTGCGGAAGAAGCCCCGCCCGGGTCTGGGCGGGGCTTCCTGTGCGTCAGGTCCTCCTCGTCGTGTGCCTCGTCGGCCTATGGACGGAGTGGGCCTGTGATCCGTTACAGGCGCGCGCGCTCGCGTAGAGCGGTCTCATCAGTTCCACGAGCGTTCCTCTTCGCAGGTCAGGGGCTTGGGCTGGGGTCTCACCCGGTAGTACGCCGCCGGGCGATTTCCGTTACACCCCGGTCGGTGGCCGGCAGTCGCGCGCGCCCGCGTTGAGCGGTCCAGAAAGTGCAGCAACTACGTGAGGGACCAGGTCCACGGGTCGCCGTCGGCGGCGGCGCGGTCGGCGGCGTCGGCCAGGAGGCGGGCGCGTGCAGCGAACTTGAACTTGGCCCGGGGGTGGCGGGCTGCTCGGCGAAGGAGGGCGGCAAGCTCGGCGGCCTCGTCGACGGGGAAGGTCTGACTTCCGGTGCCGGCGTTCTTCAGGAGGTAGGGGAGCTGACCGCGTTCGAGGGTGGTGAAGCACTCCTCGATGCACTTCGCGATCTCGGTCAGCTCGGTGAGCGAGAAGCGGTCCACTCCGAAGAAGTCGGACCCGTGGGAGATGGTGACGTGGTGAGCCACGGGTCAGTCCTCCGTGTCTGTGCGGTCTGCGAAGGCGTCGGCGACGTTCATCAGGAGCACTTCGGCGTTCATGAGGTGGCCGACGAGCCGTCCGGCGTCGGTGAGGTCGGTCGGTCGGATGTTCTGGACGTAGAGCCGGACGGCCTCGATGACGGCGGTCTGCTCGGCGGCCTGGATGGGGTCGACGGTGGCGGCGACGTCGGCGGCCGGGCCGGGTCCGGCGGGGGTGCGGTCCATGTCAGCTCTCCTCGAATCGGGCGACGGAGCAGGGCGGGCAGAGGGTCATGGCGGTCAACTCCACTTCCAGAGCTGGCGGGCGGCGGCGGCCCGGGTCGCGGCGGCGGCAAGGTCGCGGGCGAGCTGGGCGGACTGGCGGTCCATGAGGCCGGAGTCGGCGGCGCGGAGCAGGAGGCCGGCGGCGGTGCGGGCGCCGTCGGGGGTGATCTGGAAGGGGTCGCCGCTGCGGCGGTGGAGGACCGGCCGGAGGAGGGCCCAGTCGCGGGCGGTGAGCGCGTGGGCGGCGGCCTGGGCCAGGGAGCCGACCGCGTTGTAGCTGCGGTGGGTGGGCTCGCCGGTGACGGTGCCGTGGGAGATCGTCCAGCCCATCAGCGGGTCACCGCCGTACGGGCGGCCTCGCGGACGAGCGCCAGGACGTCGGCCTCGGTCCGGTCGGGGCAGTCGTTCCACGCGGCGTACGTCGCGGTGCAGCCGCGGGCCCGGAGGACGGACTGGAGGCGCTGTCCGGCGGCGGCGACCGTGGACTCGTCGCCCATGCCGAGCCGGTAGAGGACAGCCTGTGCTCCGAGGATGCAGCGGCGGCCGCCGGTCGTGCGGTGGGTGCCCTGGGCCCAGCCGTAGCGCTGGATGACCAGGGCGGTCAGCTCCAGGTGCTCGGCCACCGTGATGGGCCGGGCGACGCCGTGGCGGTGACGGATCATCGGGACGCTGAGCACCCAGTCGGGCAGCAACCGCAGGACACGGCCGGGCAGGACTGCGGCCGGTGCGTGCAGCTGCTCGGAGCCGAGCGCTTCGGCGACGAGTTCGGCGGTGGTCTTGGTGACGAGCGGGTGTGCGGTGGTGCGGGTGCGGGCGGCGAGGTAGTGCTCGATGTCGGCGACCAGGCCGTCAACGTCGATCGGGGCGTCGGCGCTGGGCGCCGGAGTTGCGGGGCGGGTCAGGGTCGTGCTCATCTCTGGGTACCTCCTGCGGTCTTGTGCTGCGGGTTGGGTGGGTGGGGCGCTCCTGGTGCTGTCCAGGCGGAGGGAGCGCCCCATCGGCATGTCCGGGGGTCAGTGGTGGGTCACCACCAGCTCGACTTCTTGCCGCGGCCGGCCTTCGCGTTGTTCGCGGTGGTGGTGGCGACCTGCGCCTCCAGCGCTTCGAGTTCCTGCCGGTTGAGGCGGCGGTTGTACTTCTGGCCCATGCCGTCGAGCGGGCCCTCGCACTGCGTGGCTTCCTCGCTCAGGAGCTTCAAGCCGCGCGGGCGGACGGTGTAGACGGTGCCCTGGTGGACCAGGTCGGCCAGCGTCCCGGCGTTGTCGACGACCCAGTCCGAGACGAGCCAGGACCGGCCGGTGACGCGGCACTCGCGGAGCTGCTTGGGGTCCTCCCACGGGGCTCCCCGGGTCTCCAGCTCCACCGTCAGGTAGAGGACGGTCCCGATCTGGACCTCCTTGCGGAGCTGGCGGAGATCCCTTTCGGTACGGAACGCGGTCTGCTTGGCCATGACGAACTCCTCTGCGGTGCGGGGTGGGTGGCCGTGGCGCTCCTGGTGCTGTCCAGGCGGAGGGAGCGCCACGGCGGTTATGGGTGGTTTTGCGGGGTGGTCCGGGGGGTGGTTGCCCCCCGGTCCGTGTGCGGGTTTGTACCGGTTTGGCCGATGGTCGGCCGGGGCCCCGGGGTGGTCGATCGACCGGTTCGGGGTCTCTGGCGACCGGGGGTCATACCGGACCATTCCGGGCGCTGACCGGGGGTGAACCACCCGGGCGACCGGGGTGGTTAGCCCTTTTTGCGGGGGATCGCGTCGGCGATCTGGGCGCGGGTGTAGCCGTTGGGGTTGGCCATGCCGTCTATGGGGCCGAGCTTGACCGTGGTGCCCGCCCCGGCGGCGCGGAGCCGGGCCTGCAACTCGGTCTTGGTGACGTCGTCGTACCGGCCGGGGATGTGGGACTGGAGGATCGACAGCAGGCGCTCGGTTCGGGCCCGGTCGTAGCTGAGGTCGTCGAGGAGGGTGACGCAGTCGGTCAGCAGCCGGACGCGGGCGGCCTCTTCGGCGTCCTCCTTGCCGTACTCGACCGCGTCGCCGGTGAGCGTCCCGGCGTCCTCGCGGAGCTGGCGGCCGCGCAGGCAGATGTCCCGGAAGGCCGGGAGGTCGATCACGTCCGCCTTGAGCGTGGCGTGCCCGGACTCCTCGCCCTGGTCGAGGACGACAACGCCCTTGGACGCGTCTCCGAGGAGGTGCGGGGCCGCGCCGCCGGCCACCGCGTCGTCACCGAGGACCATCTTGGCGCTGCGGTCGCCCTTGACCCGGTAGCTGGCCCGCTTCGCACAGACCTCCCGGAGCGCGGTCGGGACGCTGGAGGCGTCCGGGCGCTGGGTGATGAAGATGCCCATGCCGCCCACGAAGCGGGTCACGCGCACGTACCGGGCGAAGCCCTCGACCATGAGGTCCCGGCCGCTGCGGGTCTTGGCGCGGCCGCCGTTCTCGGGCTCGTCCTCGATGGGGACCTGGACGAGCGCGGCTCCGTCCAGGAGCTCCTGGAGCTCGTCGACGACCAGGAGCACCGGGCCCATGCCCTTCGCTGCGAGGTCCCGCGTGATCTTCCCCTCGGGGACCAGGTCGGGGTCCTGCTCGTAGAGCCGGTCCAACTCGGTGCCCCGGTCCTGCATCTCGGTGATGGTTCCCTCGATCACACCGAGGACGCGGCGGATGATGTCGGGGCTGGCCCCGGCGATCCACTGGTGGGCGACGTGGCGCAGCGGCGCCCAGTCCGGGCCGGTCTTCCCGGTGATGACGACGATCCGCACCGTGGGGTCGAGCGCGGCGGCGGCGGCGATGAGCCGGGCCAGGTAGCTCTTGCCGTAGCCCATCAGGCCGCCGATCAGGAGCGAGGACCACAGCAGGTGCAGCACGTGGCGCTTGCGCCGGGCGTCGGCACCGAGCGGGACGCCGTCGCCCCAGAAGTCCCAGGCCGGGGCGTCGATCAGCTCGGAGGGGTTCTTGCCGTTGCCGTACGGGTTGTCCTCGTTGGCGACCCAGAGGACGAACCGGCCCTCGTGCCCGTCGTCGCCGGTGTCCGGGGTGATCTCGATGCGGGACTTCTTGATCCGCAGGGCGGAGGCGAGGTCCTCGATCCGGGAGACGGCGGCCGACGCCTTGATGCCGCGCGGCAGGTCGACGGTGGCGGTCCAGCCGGGGCCGGCGGGCTCGATGACTCCGGCGAGGTGCGTCTCGTCGCGCTGGGCGGGGGTGATGATCCCCGCCTTCACCAGCGCGGTCACCAGGTCGGCTTCGCCCTGGACGCGGCCGGACTCCGGCTTGACCAGGCTGACCCGGCTCATCGAGGCGAGGGTGTCCGGGACGAACGGGCCGTCGGCCGCCGGGACTCCGGCCGGGGCGAGGCCGGGGCCGCCCTGCTGCGGAACCGTCGCGGGGATCTCCTCGGGCGACAGCGGACGGGAGAGGTACCACCAGGCGGCCGGGCCGCCGGCGCCCAGCGCGGCCAGGCCCATGAGCGGCTCCATGGTCAGGCCGTGGAACCCGGCGTACGTTCCGGCGGCGACCATGCCGACCCGGCTGGCCTTCTTCGCCCACCGGGCCTTGGACATGTCCCGCCCACTGATCTTCATGCGGTCGGCATCCGGCCCGGCCGCGTCCAGCGCGGCGAGCTGGGCCAGGAGCGGGGCGGCGGCCTCCTCGGTGGGCGCGGCCTTGATCTGGGCACGGAGCCCGGCGGCCAGGGCGCGGGACTCCTGGCCCTGACGGCGGTCGGCCTGGCGGCGCTTGCGCTCGATCTCGGCGGCCAGCTCGGCGTCCGTGACGTCCGCCGTCGAGAACCAGGCGGACAGCCGGAGGCTGACCCGGGCGCGCTGTGCGGCGAGGACCTGGCGGGCCCGCGCGCTGTGGGGGCCGGCCTTCTCGCGCAGCCGGTCCATGCGGGTCGGCTCGACGATCTCGGCGTCGATGATGCCGTCGTCGGCCGGTCCGGGGGTGGTGGTCTCCACTGCCATGGGATCTGTCCCTTCCTGCTCGGGGGTTGGGGGCCGCCGCCGGGGAGTCGGCGGCGGCCAGGGGCAGCGGGGACCTACATCCCGGCCCAGATGTTGCCGAACGCCGTGACGCCGGAGCCGGTGAGCTGGGAGACCAGCGGGCCGATCAACGTGCCCGACAGCAGGACACCGAGGGCGAGGCTGACGACGAACCAGCCCTTCGCGAGCTTCCCGGCCTTGATCCCGAAGAACGTGATGACTCCGAGCACGAGCGCGGCGACCGCGACCGTGGAGATGCTCCCGGCCCCGGCCTGCGTCTGGACCTGCTGCGGCTGCTGCTGGAGACCGGTACCGATCTGCGAGCCGACGCCCTGCGGCGCGACGTCGTTGCCGGGCATCTGGCCCGGGGCTCCGTCGGCGAGGGTCACCACGGCGGAGTGGTGGGCGGCGTCCGCCCGGTAGGAGACGGTGTCGAGTCCACGGACGTGGAGGACCCGGCCGTCGGGGAGGGAGACGGGGGCGCTGGCGGCCCGGTGGGCGGCGGCCTCGACCGTGGCGACGGCGGCCTCCGTGGAGTCGGCGGTGGCGGCAGTGGCGGTGCCCATCAGCGCGGCGGCGGCAGCACCAGAGACAGCGAGGGCGCGAACGATGCGGGACATGGGGATCTCCTCGTGGAGTCGGTGGAGCAGTGGGTGAGGGAGGGTCAGACCGACGCGTCGGCGGTCTCGGTGCGGCGCTTCTGCTCGGCGCTCATCTGCTTCT
The DNA here is from genome assembly GCF_056172905.1 of Streptomyces sp. iso_384. Classification (NCBI taxonomy): domain Bacteria; kingdom Bacillati; phylum Actinomycetota; class Actinomycetes; order Kitasatosporales; family Streptomycetaceae; genus Streptomyces; species Streptomyces sp. iso_384. Next base: position 10,036 of record NZ_JBWBTT010000049.1, on the reverse strand, counting down.
TGGCGACAGGGCTGTACTTGGTGCCGGGGGTCCGCACGGGAGGCGTCCCGCCGTTGCCCTTGCGGCCGTCCGTGCCGGGCTTCTTCGGGCCCTTGGAGGGCTTCTCCGACTCGTCGCCCATTTGGGAATCGACCTGCGCTTTTTCGCCCGCGAGCGGGCCGTTCTGAGCGACCCTCACACCGCGCTTGGCGGTGCGGGTCTGCATGATCTGGGCGGCGGTCTGGCCGACCGGCGCACCGTGGATTTCCGTCCACGCCCGGCTGTACGTCGCGTCCGACGGCTCGACCCTCGCGGCGGACCTGCGGAGGACTCCGTCGCGGACGGGGACGACCTCGCCGCTGAACGCGGCCAGGGCGACGGCCCGCTCCCAGACCTCGGGGTCCTCGGCCTCACGGGCGAGGCGGACGGCGGCGGCCCGGCGGGCGTCCTCCTCGGCCTGGCGACGCTCGGCACGGCGGGCGGACCGGGACGGGCGACCGGCCTTCTTCGCGATCCGGCCGTGCTCGTGCAAGTCCCAGATGACCGGGCCGATGATCGAGCACAGCGCGCCGCCGATCGCGGTCGCGACGCCGAACGCCTCCAGCCCGTGAACGACGTTGATCCCGGCGGCGATGAGCGCCTGGAGCATGGCTCCGGCCCGGTAGTGCCAGGACGGCCGGTCGTCGTCGATCGCAGCCTGAGCGCCCATCAGCAGCGCCCACGCGACGCCCTCCAGGACGAACGGGGCGGCGACCAGGAAGAACGCCTTCGGATCCCAGAAGGCCATGACCTGGAGCGGGAGGGAGACCACGACGCAGACGATCGCGATGGTGAGCGCCGACCGGCGCCACACCTGGGCCGACTTCTCGGCCTTGGCCTTGCGGGCGGCCTCCTCGCGGCGGGCCTCCTCGCGGGCCCGACGCTCGTCGGCGGCCTCGTCGAGCGCGGCCTGAATGTCCTTCTGCGCCTTCGCGGCGGCCTTCTCGTCGGCCAGCGCCGTACGGCGGGCGTCCGACTCGGACTTGATCCGCAGGGCCTCGGCCTCGGCGCGCATCTGCTCCGCGCGGGCCAGCGCCTCCGGGTCGTACGTACCGGCCTCGGGCCGGAGTTCGGTGACCGTCACGCCGCCACCTCCAGCGGCGCGGCCGGGTCGGCCACCATCGCCAGGACGGTCAGGTGCGTCACCGCGATGTCCTCGGCCGACGTCGCCGCCGGCAGACGCGCGGCCTCGAACCAGTCGCCGAAGTCGGTGGGCTGCTCGCCGGAGCGGCGCAGCCGGTAGTGGTCGGTGATCGCGTGACCCGCGATCGTCCGCAGCAGACCGGCCGGGTTCTCGATCCGGCGGCCGGTGAAGTCACGGACCAGCCGGAGGAACGTCTCCGAGGCGATGTCCTCGGCCAGGTGCCAGTCGGCACGGTCCAGCCGGTTGTAGACCCAACGGGTCAGCCAGTCGCCGTGCTCGGTGAAAACCGCGGCAAGGTCCTCGCTCGTCGCCTGGGGGATCGAGACCTGACCTGCGGATGTACCGTCATTCATGGGTCGTGCTCCTCTCACATGGAACGGCCCGAAAAGCGGCTCCGGTGCTGACACACCGGGGCCGCGCTGCTTCCCGGTGAGACCGGGGCAACAGCGAGTGAGTTGATAGTGCACTAGCACACTAGGCACGTCAACAGTTAGGCTCTGCTTAGCGCTCTAGTCCTGTAGGCGCAGTGGCCTAGAACAGACCCCCAAGGAGGGCTCAACATGGCTCCCGCGATCGACCGCACGCCGCCCTACCTGCAAGTTGTCTCCGCGCTGCGGAAGCAGATCGTCGGCGGAGAGCTCAAGGACGGCGACCGAATTCCGTCCGTCCGCGACCTGGCAACCGAGTGGTCGATCTCCCAGGCGACCGCCATGAAGGCAGTGGCAGCGCTCCGAGCCGACGGACTCGTCGAGTCCGTGACCGGCGTCGGGACGATCGTCCGAACGCAGAGCACGCTGCACCGCAGCGCGGGCGACCGGTTCGCCCGGATGCTCTCCACCGGAAAGATCTACGCTCCCGGCGAGTACGCCAAGATCACCGAAGCCGGGATGGCCGTTCCTCCGGTCTGGGTGGCTGACCACCTCGGAATCGAAGAGGGGGCAGAAGCCGTACGCCGCCACCGGATCACCCACAACGAGGCCGGGCCTGTCGGCGCGTCAACCAGTTGGTTCGCCCCTGAACTGGCCTCCTCCGTGCCTGCCCTGCTCAGCACCGAGCGGATCCCGGGCGGCACCCCCTCCGCGATCGAGGCTGTGACGGGACAGCGAGGCGTCAGCAGCAGCGACAGTTCCACCGCGTCACTCGCAACAGAGCAGCAGGCTGCCGAACTCGGCATCGACCCCGGCAGCCCGGTCACCATCGGACGCAACGTCCTCCGCGATTCCGAAGGCAGCGTCATCGAGGTAGGCGAGTACGTCTCCGCCGGAGGCCGCTGGACCACCGTCGAGCATCACTACGCCTGACCCTCAACACGAAGGCCCGCCCCGGTCAGTGGGGCGGGCCTTCGTCATGTCCAGGGTGCCCCAGTCCCCTTCCTGGTGGGCGCCATCTGCCCGTAATCCTCCGTGGCCTGGAGCGCTGGCGACTGCGGACCGGCCGGGCTGGAAACGACAGCTAGCGGCGAGAGGGGTGGGGTCGCGGGGCGTCTCACGGCCGTCTGCCGGACGATCGCGGGGTCGGCCGCCGTACCGCCGCCGTCACGGATGGCAGGCGCGTACGCGGCCCGGCAGCACCGGAGATGGGCGGGCGGGGGGCACCTGCTGCCGCGATCGGGCCGGGCCCGGTGTGGTCGCTGGCGCGTCGGTGCACGTCTCGTTGGGGTCGGGCTGCGTGTCGTTCAGGCATCCCGTGCCGGGGGCCCGCCCGGCTGAGTGGTCGGGAGCTCCTGGCCGTCGGTGCCGATCCCGTACCGGGCGAGCCGGACGGCCATGTCGTCGTCCTCCCACAGCGGCGGGTTCGACACCGTGGCCGGCGGAGTGGGCGCCGCGGCTTCGACGACCGGCGCGGCCGCGACGGCGGCGGCCTCCTGGTCCCGGTCCCGTTTCATCGGCACGCCCAGGCGGCGGGCCTCGAACGCCCGCTGCCGGTGGCTGCGCTTGCAGTACCGGCGCGGGGACCAGGAGCCGAGCTGGCTCACCGGTTCGCCGCACCACTCGCACGACAGGTACTCGGCCCCGGCCACGCGCTGCGTCGGGAGGTCATCGCTCATCCGGCGACCATAGCCGTCACAGTGACGGCCTCAGCATCGAGACCCGTCACAGTGACAGCTATAAACCCGTCACTGTGACGGCTTTGAGCTGGGAGAACGCGGGGGCGGTGTCGCCCGGCGCGACCGGTGTCGGCCACGACGATGCCTCCTCGCGCCGGGTGATGCCGACCGCAGCGGGGGCCCGGGGGGCGGCGAAGCCCCCCGGCGACCACCGGTGCTCAGCGGGTCTTTCCCGGACCGCCGGATGACGGCGGCCTGCGCCGGAGGTGGGCGGGCTGCTCACCCTGCGGCCGCGCGGGGCCGGCCTTTCGGCGGCGGCCGGTCGACGGTGCGCTGCGGGCGGCGGCGCTGCGGGCGCGGGCCTCGGCCTGGCGCTGCCCGGCGGGCATCGTGCGGCGCAGCTCGGCCTCCTGGCCGAGACGGTCGATACGGGTCTCGGCCTCCCCGATACGGCGGGCGAGCAGCTCGACGCGGGCCAGCTCGGTATCGCGCCGGGCGCGGCCCTCGTCCTGGTCGCCGCGCTGGGCGTCGGCCAGGAGCTGCGGCCACTCCGCACGGAGTCGCCGGTCCTCGCCCTCGGCCCACGGCAGGCCGGACGCCTCCTGAGCGGCACGGGAGGCGGCGGCCGCGCGGCTCGTCGCCTTGCTGGCCTGCTCGACGTACGCGTGGATGGCCTCGCTGGAGACGGCCGCCCGCTTCTCCTCGGCCTTGCGGCTGGTGCCGAGCTTCCGCAGCTCCAGCCAGCCGAGTTCCTTGCGGTGCTTGGCCTCCCGCCAGATCTTCCGGGCGGCGTCGGCGGCCGTGTCGGCGGCCTGACGGTCCTGGCGGGCGGTGACCTCGGCCTCGATGTGCGGCCGCGCCGCCTCGACCTTCGCCGCGAGCTGGTGGAGCTCCCGGGCGCGGGGACCGGTGACGGCCCCGGTGGCCATGCCGTCCCACGTACGGGCGTTGGACCGGGCGGTCTCCATCTCGGCCTGCCACGTGCTGATCTGGCGGTGGGCAGCCTTGATCTCGGCGGGGATGGAGTCGGTGGCGAGCGCCCCGTGTGGGCGGCGCCGCTTGTCGGTCCAGGCCGGGACCGGCTCCGGCTCAGGCGTCGGCAGCGCTTCCGCCGGCACTTCCTGCCCGGCGGCCTTGGCCTGCCACTGGGCCAGGATGCGGGCGGCCGGGTCGGTGCTGAGCGCCGGGTGGTCACCGGGCTGCCCGGCCCCGCGCTCGATCCGGCCCCGGCGCAGCATCTCCGTCGCCCGGTCCACCCGCTCGGCGGTGGCCGCCGCGTCCGGCCCGGCGGTCGGGTCGTCCCCGATCACGTCCTTGAGCTGGGCCCACCGCAGGTCCTTGGCCACCTTCGAGGCGGTGTGCCAGATCTGCTCGCCCGCGCCGTCGACCAGGCCGTCCAGCGTGAACGAGTAGCCGTTCATCCGGCCCGTGCTGGCCTCGTTCGCCCGGAAGTGCACGCCCGCGTCGGCGAGACCGGACTCGAACGCGGCGCGGCCCAGTCCGCGGCTGGCGTCCCGCACTTCGCGGACCAGGCGGCGCAGCTCCTCACGCTCCGGCGGCCGGTCAGGCTCGGGGCCGCGACGCCGTTTCGACGCCTCCAGCTCGTTGTTGCGGACCTGCGGGCCCTCGGCACGGAACCGGTCGCGGGCGCGCACCAGGTCGTGCTCCTCCTCCAGGCGGTCGGCGGCCTCGCGTGCCCGCCGGTAGTCCCACCGGTCGGTGAGGAGCTGCCCGGCCCAGTCGACGCGGGAGACGGTGAGGTGGATGTGGTCGTCGCCGTGGCGGACCGCCACCCACGGGGCCCCGTCGAACCCCATGTCCGCGATGAACGCCGTGGCGATGGTGGCCCACTGGGCGTCGGGGAGGATGCCGTCCTCGTCGGGCAGCGACAGCGAGGTGCGCCAGATCGGCGCGGTGATGCCCGGCCGCCGGCGGGCGGTGTGGTCGATCGCGCGGGCGACCTGGAGCGGGGTTCCGGTGACGTTCCCGGCGACGATCCGGGGGTTGATGTGCTCGTCGCGGCGGCCGGGCCCGAAGTCGTAGATCAGCGCCCCGACCGCGCGCTTGCCCTTGGTGATGTTGGCGATCACTCGGGGTCCGTGTGCCGCATCGGCTCGATGCCCCTCACCGCCAGGGCGGCGTTGCCGACCTCGAACAGGGCGGCCTCGACTGCGGCGTGGAGCTGTCCGTCCTGGTGGGTGTAGCGCACGAGCTGGTTGAGGTTGGCGCCGATCCGGCACAGCTCGTCGTACGTGTCCTGGGTGATCGGGGGCAGCGGGGCCGGCCCTTTCTCGGTGCCGGGGGTCTCGCCGTCGGCACGGTCCGCGAGGACGTCCTCGACCACGGCCCGCACCCAAGCGCCCATCTCCCGGCGGCCGGAGTCACCACGGGCCGACTCCCAGCGCTCCCGCTCCTCGTCGGACAGCCGCACCGAGACCGTGTGCTGCCGCTTCGACCCCGGCGTCCCGCGTGCCATCTGTTCCCCTCCGACCGTGACCGGTCGCCAATTGGCGACCGACCCACAGTCGTACCAGCCGATCCCCGGCCGGAGCCCCCACACCTATGCATCACGACGTCGACGGCCCGATTCACATGCTCACGCGCTTCCACACGTCGCTCACTACATAGCTCCCTGCGTCCCTACACGCATCCCTACCTACGTCCCTACCGACCTACCGATGCACCTACCGACGCGCCTACCGGCCTAGCTACAAAGATCGCTACAGAACACACCGAGGCATTCTTCAATCTGTCGGGGCTTGCCCAGCACGCGGGCTGCTCCCGGAAGGAACAGCCCGTCAGGTACGCGCGCTCCCGTACACGTTCGCGGAACCGTCGGCGGTCATGGCATCCTGGGTCCAGCTCTCGTCGGGACCGCCCGACAGGCGGCTCGTGACCGCCGGAGAGTACGCAGAGGCGAACCGGCTCAAGCCATAAGAGCCCAGCCGACAACGGTCCATGATCGTTTGGTCGGTTGCTCTCCTCTGCGGTAAACCGCCCCGTCAGTGCGGCCAATGCGCATCGACGGAGACTGCTGGTGAACCTCTTCCGCGAGACCCTCCCCGAGTTCCTCGCCCAGGTCGGGTACGGGATCCTCCTTCTTCTGATCACCGCCGTCGTACGTCGGTGGAAGAACCGCGGATCCCGCGATAACAACTCTGAGTCGGAGTAAGACCGACGGGGGCCAGGGCGCCGACCTCGCTCGGCGCCCTGGCCAGACCATCACCGACGTTGACACCGAGGTCCGTCGGCCTCGTGCCGCGCTACAACGAACGCCGCGCGGGACGGCAGAGAGCCGCGCACCGGGCGTTGCGCGGGGCGCGGCGAGGACCGTTGCTCAGGGGGTTGCGGCCGTTCGGCGACTCACCACTCACCACCGCACGTCAGACCGGGGATTCGGTCTGGTGAGGTGACCGACTTCCCCTGTCCTGGCCCTCGGCTGATGTGGGCGCCGGGAGACCTGACGGGGAACCGGAAGCGCCGCTGCGCTCAGCCGGAGCCGGTCGACCAGGTCCTGGCCGACGCGAGGTGATCGGGATGTACGGGGCTCCGTACTCCCACGTGGGCGCGGATGACGTCATGAATCGATGCTGCCCCGCGACCCTCCCTCGACCCCGGCCGCCACCGCCGCGTACGTCATCGACCCGGGCGGTACGTCACCGGGATGACGTACCGGCAGACGGCACGCGCCATTCGTCAAGACACATTGACGCATGCGGCACATTGTAAACGCTCCTTGACATTCGGGGGGCGCGTCAAGGATTCTGTACGCCAAGCATTCGACGTCAAGGGGTCTTTACATGGGTTGGCAGACGGATCAATTCGGCAGCGACCACGAGGGGTACGCCGTGGCGGTCATGGGCGACGGCACCGAGCCCGCCCCCATCAAGGGCAACAGCGCCTGGTGGCTGTACGACGGGCAGGACGGACGGCCCCGCGCGATCGCCGTCCGCGCCGGGTGCGAGTGCGGGTGGCGGTCCTCCGAGATGTTCCCGGTCGACGTCACCGACCACGACGGGACGGAGGGCTTCGAGTACGGCATCGACGCCCCCTTCCCGTACGGGGCTTGGGAGCGCCAGCACATCGCCCCGCTCCTGGGCACGGCCGTCCCGGAGGAGCTCACCGATGCCATCGCCACCGTCCGGCGGCTGCTGGCCGGGCTGACGTCCTCGCGCCCGATCGCTGCTACGGCCGCCGCCGCTGAGGTCGAGAAACTCGGCAGTGCAGCACTTCAGCGGGCGGTCACCGCTGCCCGCGACAACGGCGGGAGCTGGGAGGACATCGGGCAGGCCCTCGGCACCAGCCGCCAGGCCGCGCACCAGCGGTTCGCGAAGGCGCTGTTCCGCGGCTGAACCTGCCGGACGACACGAAGGGCCCCGCCGATCGGCGGGGCCCTTCGCCGTGGAACCACCGCCACCCGGCACCGCCCCGCGACCGCCACCCGGGGTGGCGGGTGACGGTCGGGCGGCGGTGGCCGGGCGGTGCTCTGCGGTGCCGGGTGGCGGTGCTGCCGGGGCCCGACGGCCGCGACCACCCACCGCACCGAGCGGCCCTCAAGGCCGTCTCGGTGACCGCCCCAGCGGGGCGGTGTCCCCCGGCAAGCGGAGCGCCGCCGTGGGGCGAGGGCCGGTAAGCGAAGCGCACCGGCATACCTCGCTGCCGAGATTTTGGCGCGGGCGGAGGGTCAGGCGACCGCCCGCGCCTTCTCGGCCTGGACGCTCCCGCGCCCGGTCACCGGCTCCGGCCGACCACCGCCCGGAGCCCCCGGGGCTCCGGTGCCGGCGCTTGCGTCGGCTGCCCCTCCGGACCACGCGTCAGTCGGTCGGCACGGCGGGGCGCGGGACGGTCGGGAGGTTCCAGTTGACCCACCTCCCCTTCTCGATCGAGCCGAGCATCACGGTGGCCTTGTCGTGCTCCTGGAGCTTGTCGGCGATCCAGTCCTGAGCGGCCGCGACGATGGCGGGTTCGGCGAAGGTGAACGGCTGAGCGGTCATGCCGTCCATCCGGTTCCAGACGGCAAGCAGCTCGTCGAAGCCAGCGGACGGGGCCGCCCAGAAGAAGACGTGCTGACCGCTGTGGTCGGCGATGCGGGCGAAGCTGACGTCAGGGAGATTGCGGGTCACGGTTGTTCTCCTCACGGGTAGGGCGGCTGGCTACTGGGCGGCGGCGAGAGTTTCGCGGCGGCGGCGGTGCAGGAGGCTGAGGAAGCTCTCGGTGCCGTCGGCCACGCGGGCCGCATCGAGTGCGGCCTGTGCGTCCTTGCGGGCGTCCCAGGCTCCGGGTTCCTGCCGGACGATCCGGGAGGCGCGACGCTCGCGGTCCTGGCGGTCGAACTCGTCGCGCCAGACAGCCATGCGGGCGGCGAGCGTCTCGCGCTCCATGCTCTGGAGGACCTCGTCGGCAGTCGGCACGGTCCCGGCCTCGAAGACATCCGGCTCCTGGACGTCGAGTCCCCAGGTGAGTCCCCACGTCTCGATCAGGGCTCGTACGGCGGCGGCGCCGCCCTTCTCGGCGGCGTGCAGCAGGGCGAGCGGTCGGCCGGGGTGCCGGGCGATGTACCGGTACCAGGTCGAGGCGGGGATGCGGGCGAGCGGCGTCCCGGCCGATGCCTCGTCGGAGGCCACCTTGCCGTCGGCGCGGTCGTCCAGCTCGAAGCCCATCTCACGCAGGAGCTTGCGCAGTCCGTTGGACCAGTACAGGGCTCGGATGCCGACGGCGGCCGCCACGAACTCCTGCCAGAGCTGGACGTCGATCGGGTCGGCGTCCGGGGCGGTGGCGGCGCGGGCGATCTCGAAGGGGGTCCGGTGTCCACCCTGGCCCTGCTTGATGTCCTGCCGGGTCAGCTCGTGGGCGATGCCCCATTTCGCCTTCCCGTCCTGGCCCTTCATCAGGTAGCGGGCGAGCTTGCCGGACTCGCCCCGGTCGGGGGCGTCGATCCGTACGGCGACGGGCTTGCCGTCCTTCTCGCTGATCTCGACCGGCATTCGGGCCCCGACCTTGACCAGGGCGGCGGACCAGACCTCGAACGCGAGGTGCTGGAGCTCCTGGACCTGTCCGGCCGCCAGGGGCCGGGCCAGGAACAGCAGCACGTGGTAGTGCACGTGCCAGCCGTTCGAGCCGTGGGTGACCTCCCAGGCCCGGACGAAGCCGCGGATCTCGTACGCGGCTTTCGCGTCGCGCCAGGCCCGGCCCGCGTTCTGGCCGAAGCCGCGCTTCCACGCCTCGCGCTGCTTGCCGAGCAGGTCTTCGAGCCGGTCCCGGAGGTAGTGCCGCATGGTGAGCGTCATCATCACCAGGCCGCAGGACTGGCACTCCCAGAACTCCCCGACCTGCTCCAGTTCGTCCTGCCGTACGCGGCGGATGGAGGTGGAGCAGCAGGGGCAGACGTGGACCGAGCCGCAGGTGACGACCCCGGCGAACCCGGCCCGGCCGTTGCGGATCACGGGGGTGACGCCGCCCGCGAGGACGGACAGCCCGCAGTCGGCGAGCCTCTGGAGGCCGGACAGCGGGCGCAGGGCCTCCCGGAGGATGAAGGCCGCGTCGCGGGCAGCGGTGTCCGTGCCGGTCTCCGGCCGCGCGCCGGGGACTCCTCCGCTGAACGGGGCCGCGTCCCTTTTTGCCGTGCGGCTGCCCGGGTTGTCCGTTTCGCCGTTCTGATGCAGGCCGCTGACCTGCATGTCCGTAGTTTTCGCGGTAGTACCAAGGCCGCGTCCCTTTTTGGTTCGGGCCGGTGCCGCCGTGGCGGTCGTGGTGGGCCGGGCCGCCAGGGCTTCGCCCTTGGCGATGGCGCGCTTGGCGCGCTTCTTGCATGCCTCGGAGCAGTACAC
>NZ_JBWBTT010000037.1:0-213 GCF_056172905.1 Streptomyces sp. iso_384 | reverse complement strand
TCTCTCCGGGCCACGAGGTCCGGCATGTCCTCCAGATACTCAGCCGCAAGTTCGCGACTCTCCTCGTCCGTGAACGCCTGGCAGTCGCGCCACCACGGAACCACCAGCAGCAAAAGCACCAGCTCGGGCAGCCCGACGGCAACCAGAGCCGCACCTCCCTCGGAGTCGGCATAGAGGATGGGACGTTCCTCGCCGCCTGCACCGCAGAAGAAG
>NZ_JBWBTT010000036.1:0-291 GCF_056172905.1 Streptomyces sp. iso_384 | reverse complement strand
GCGTGGTGTTCCCAGACGCTGTACTGGTAAGCGGGGTTCTTGCCGGTGTAGTAGGGCAGTTGTGCAGCTGGCTGCCAGTCGGGCTCAGGCTCCGGGACCTCGATCTCTGTCACAGCAGCTCCTCCCCACGGCCTCCAGCCGACTGATGATCAACCTACCTTCACCGGGTCGGCCAGCGTTATGCGGCACCGGTCAGGCCCGGTTGCGGTGGCTGGGCTGTCCAGTGGCGTTGGTCGCGGATGAGGGCCCATAGGACGTCGAGGCGGCGGCGGGCGAGGGCGAGGATCGCTT
>NZ_JBWBTT010000035.1:0-322 GCF_056172905.1 Streptomyces sp. iso_384 | reverse complement strand
GTTTGTGGGTCTTGCCCTCGGCTCGTTTGCGGTCGTAGAAGGCCTTGGAGGTGGGGCAGAAGCGGGCGGCGACCTGGGCGGAGAGATAGAAGACCCGCAGGAGTCGGCGGTGGTAGCGGTGTGGTCGGCGCATGTTCCCGCTGATCCGGCCCGAATCCCTTGGCACCGGTGCGAGTCCGGCGACGCCGGCGAGTCGGCCCGCGCTGCCGAAGGCGTCCATGTCTCCGCCGGTGCAGGCGATGAACTCAGCCCCCAGCAACGGGCCCATGCCGGGCATGCTGAGGACCACCTCCGCGTGACGGTGCTCACGGAAACGGAGCGT
>NZ_JBWBTT010000034.1:0-353 GCF_056172905.1 Streptomyces sp. iso_384 | reverse complement strand
AGGACCGGAATCAACCCGCCAACAAGGTAAGGAGTGCGTTACTCCATCCGCATGTGAGGGACGGCGCCTCTGCTCAGGCACCTCCTGCGGCGGGTAGGGGTGAGGAGGCGGAGCGGAAGCGGAGATACCGGGAGGAGAACGGCCGTGACGGAGAGTTTCCAACACCGAGGTGTGCGTCCCAGCCGGCGTGTCTTCGTGCGGGGAGCCGCGGGGGCTGCGGGGGCTGCGGGTCTGACCGGCACGATGGGGGTGAGTGCTGCTTCCGGCACGCCGACGGTGGGCTCCGGCGATGGTCGGGTGCCGTTCCACGGTGCTCACCAAGCGGGGATCCTCACCCGGCAGCAGCGGTTCGG
>NZ_JBWBTT010000033.1:0-369 GCF_056172905.1 Streptomyces sp. iso_384 | reverse complement strand
TGACCTCGCTGCCGACCGCACCCGCGCCATCAACCGGATGCGGGCCCAGCTGCTGGAGTACTTCCCGGCCCTGGAACGGACCTTCGACTACGCGGCGTCGAAAGCCGCACTGATCCTGTTGACCGGCTATCAGACCCCGGCCGGTCTGCGCCGGGTCGGCTCGATCCGGCTCGCGACCTGGTTGAAGAACCGCAAGGTCCGAGGCGCCCAGGCAGTGGCCGATGCGGCCGTCGCTGCGGCTCAGGCTCAGCACACTGCCGTGCCCGGGGAGAGCACAGCCGCCGCCGTGGTGAACACCCTGGCCCGGTCCGTTCTGGCTCTGGACGAAGAGATCGCCGCCGTGGATGCAAGGATCGACGCCCGTTTCCG
>NZ_JBWBTT010000032.1:0-543 GCF_056172905.1 Streptomyces sp. iso_384 | reverse complement strand
ACGGTTCATCACGAGCTGGATGCCGGCCTGGGTGTAGGTGTGGCAGACGGCTTCGGTGATCTGCGTCTGGGTCATGCGCGCGGTTGTGGGGATGCCGAGGTAGCGAGCGAATTCGGTGATGAGGGTCTTCGCAGTCGCGCCGGGCGAGACCAGAACATACGCGACGGGCACTGAGGCGTGCGCTGATCCGGGCGGTGCCGGGTTTTTGCGTGTGTGGGCGAGGTGGCAGGTACGCCCGACGTTCAGCAGGGCCGTGGTCTTCCCAGCTGCGGCGGGGCCGGTGACGATCAGTGAGGGCCGTGCGACGGTTTGCTGGTGGTGGCCGAGGATCATCAGGGTGCGGACCTGGGTGGCCAGGATGATGGCGGGGGTGCGGATGGTGGCGAAGCTGGAGTGGTAGGCCAGGCGTTCCTCTGTGCTGCGGGGCGGGTCGCCGGGCCGGGGAGGGGTGACGGGGGCGGTGGTGGCGAAGTGGTGCCAGCCCTGCCAGCCCTGCCAGGTGGTCAGCGGCCAGGATAGCTCGGCTCCGCCGCTGTCGCCGGG
>NZ_JBWBTT010000031.1:0-1189 GCF_056172905.1 Streptomyces sp. iso_384 | reverse complement strand
ACAGCGTCCCGGTCCCACCAGGCCTGAGAAGCGGAAGTCATCGCCGGGCCGTCCCGCCACGCCCGAGCGGAACAATCTTCCGATGCGCGATCGATGTGCGAGTGCATGAGGGTGCCAAGGCGCGTTCCGATGTGCGATCGCAGTACTGTGCCCTCCAGAGGTGCCGTCTGTGCGCAGGGAGAACGAGCTGTTCAGCGCCGTCGACGTGCTGGTGGAACAAGTCGAGCAGAATGATCTTCCGGCTCCTGCGGAGCACAAGAAGCTGCGGGAGGAAATTCCTTCGCACGCGGGAAAGGGGCTCCACCGAGTCCCTGGCCGAACGGCCGGACTTCTCCCGCAAGACGGTGCAGCGCTACCTCTCGGGCGCCTCCACCACGCCCAACGAGCGCCCCCCAGGTCGTCCGCCTCGCTCGCCGGCACGCCCTGCGGCTCCAGATGCGCGAACACCTTCAACCGGGCGTTCAGGCCCGCCGTCTGATACTGCGCCAGCCGGCGCACAGAATCGCCGCTCAGCACGGATCGAGTCCGCAGTAACGCTGGGTGGGGGGTGTTGGTGTTCTGGGTCGTTGGTGGCCTGGGGTGTTGTGGGTTCGTTGAGAGGCGGAGTTGGTGGTTCGGTGGGGGTGGCCGGGGTGTGTGGGCTGGGGTTATGTGTTCTGTGTTGAGCGGGGCTGGGTCTGTTGTAGTTGGTTCTAGCGTGTAAAGGCCCGATTGGTGTTTGTGCTGGTCAGTGCCTTTTGCGCCTGTCTGATGGGCGGGGCTAGCGGCTTCGGGCGCGAGTGTGGGGGCGGTGGTGGGTTTCGGCGAGGTGGTCGAGGCGGATGGTGTCGAGGGTGGTTTTGGTGATGCGTTCGGTGCCGTCATGGATGGCGGTGATGGCGGCTTGGCGGATGAGCCTCGTGAGGGATCCGATGCGGCCTGCGGTGCGCTGGTGGAGGTATTGGGTGTGGCGGGGGAGGGTGCCGGGTTTGTGCTGCTGGAGGTCGAGGGCGTTCTCGATATCGGTGATGACTTCGCGGAAGGGCTCACGCTTGCCGTGGCGGGCGGGGAGGGGGCCGCAGTCGACGAGGGTGGCGCGTCCGGCGAGTTGGGCGCCTCTCACGCCGGTGAAGAGGGGGTGTCGGTGACGTTGATGCCGGCGTAGACGAATGTCGCGGGAAGGCGTTCGCTGAGGTCTTTCAAGAGGTCG
>NZ_JBWBTT010000030.1:0-1313 GCF_056172905.1 Streptomyces sp. iso_384 | reverse complement strand
TCCGGGTTCGGTAGAGACTCGATTCCGTGAAAGGATTGAGTCATGGCACGTCCCTCCTCCTATCCCTCTGAGCTGCGCAAACGAGCGGTCCGTATGGTCGCCGAGGTCCGTGGTGACTATCCGAACGAGTCGGCCGCCTTGAGGGCGGTCGCCCAGAAGCTCGGGATCGGTTCGGCCGAGACCCTGCGGAACTGGGTGAAGCGGGACGAGGTCGACTCCGGGCGACGGCCGGGGACGACCACGGAGGAGTCCGCGCAGATTAAGGCGATGAAGAAGGAGATCGCCGAACTGAAGCGAGCGAACGACATCCTCAAGGCTGCGGCAAGTTTCTTCGCGGCCGAGCTCGACCGGCCACACACACGCTCGTAGCGTTCATCGACGAGCACCGGGACCGCTTCGGCGGTGTCGAGCCGATCTGCCGCGTGCTCACCGAGCACGACTGCAAGATCGCCCCCTCCACCTACTACGCGGCGAAGAAGCGCGCCGCCGAACCCTCGGCCAGGCGGGTGCGCGATGCTGCCCTCAAGGAGTTGATCACCGAGGTCCACGAGGCCAACTTCCGCGTCTACGGCGCCAGGAAGGTATGGCGCGAGCTGCACCGCCAGGGCCACCCCGTAGCCCGGTGCACCGTCGAGCGCCTGATGCGGGAACTCGGCATCACAGGCGCCGTCCGCGGGAGAAAGATCATCACCACGACCCCGGACAGCGCCGTCGAGCGGGCACCGGACCTACTGGACCGCAACTTCGTCGCGGCCGCCCCCAACCGCTGCTGGGTCGCCGACTTCACCCACGTCAAGACCTGGTCGGCAGTCGTCTACGTCGCCTTCGTCGTCGACACGTTCTCCCGCCGGATCGTCGGCTGGTCCGCCGCTACGTCGAAGGAGACCAGACTCGTCCTGGACGCCCTGGACATGGCCCTGTGGCAGCGCGACCGCGACGAACAGCCCCATCAGCGGGGCGAGTTGATACATCATTCCGATGCCGGGTCGCAGTATACGAGTTTCCGGCTCGCCGAGCACTTGGACGCCGCCGGCATCGCGGCCTCGATCGGCTCCGTCGGCGACGCCTACGACAATGCCCTCATGGAGTCCACGATCGGCCTGTTCAAGACCGAGCTGATCAAACCGGGGCGCCCCTGGAGGACGCTCTCCCAGGTCGAGCTGGCCACCGCGGAATGGGTCGACTGGTACTGCCACCGCCGCCTCCACGGTGAAATAGGGCACGTCCCACCCGCCGAATACGAGACCAACTACTACCTCACGATCACGAAACCCCAGGTCACAACCACAATCTGAAGTCTCTACCGAACCCGG
>NZ_JBWBTT010000029.1:0-1692 GCF_056172905.1 Streptomyces sp. iso_384 | reverse complement strand
CCGCCTGGTGTGCTGCTCGCGCTTGTCTGGCTGGGGTTCACCACTTGTCGGCTTCCTCGTGCGCGTTGTAGAGCCCGAATCCGGTGACCGGGGCGGGGCTGAGGTCGTCGTCGGGCAGGTTGTCGAGGTCGTCGATGCTGTCGTCGTTGCCTTCGGTGGCTTGCTGCGCCAAGTTGTCGGCGGGTGCTTCGGTGCCGTGGTCCCCATCGCGGGCTGGGGGTAGTGGGCGGTGGGCGGTGCGGGCGAGGAGTGCCTGCTCCGTTGTGGTGGCGTGGCCGCTGTGGACGCGGCGCATGAGCTGGTCGAGGGCGTCGGCGAGCTGGCTTCGTACTGCTCGGTGTCACTGTGGTTGCCGTCAACGGCCTGGGTGCGGATGTGTTGCCAGGTGCGTTCGTCGAAGGGCCGGTGGACGTGGTCGCGGTGGATCCACGGGATCTCGGTGAGTTCGCCGTCGGGAAGACGGACCCAGATCTGGCGCACGTCGTGGGGGTTGTAGTGGATCTCCCATTTCCCGCTGCGGCCGGCGACGGGGGAGGGCTGGCCGCGGTGTGGGGCGAGGAGGTCCGCGTCGTAGGTGCGGTGGTGGATGGTGATGCCGCCGGGGGTGATGGCCTGCCAGCGCACGGGGAGCAGTTCGAGGTAGTCGCGCCCGGTCAGCGGGACGGGGACGTATCCGGCGACGGCGACGAGCGCGGCCCACATCTGGTTCGGTGTGAGTGCCTTCCTGGGCATCATCGGGTGGCGCAGCCCTTCGTGGGGCCGGTGGTGGTAGTGCACCAGCCACTCATCGAGGAGGTCCTGGAGCTGGGCGACGCCGTAGCAGGCGTCTTTCTCGGTGTCGGGGCCGCGGCGGGTGACGTCGGATCCGGTGTAGCCGGGCAGGTACTGGCAGAACAGGGCGTTGATGGAGCCGAAGGTGCGCTCGACGATGCCCTTCGCGGTGGGGGCGCGAAGCCTGGCCTCGTCCTCCGTGAGTTGGCGCCGTACTTGCTCAGCCGCCGACTCGACGCGCAGCCCGCCGCGTCGCCCACGTGGTGCGAGCCCGGCCGTCGACTTGGCGTGCCCTGCGACGTCGTCCAGGGCCTGCGGACGAACGAGCCTATCTGCGGGCTGGGGAGGGTCTGCTTGCCCCGCTAGGAGACACGCCCCGCGTCCCGCACCGCGCCCGTCAAGCCAGTGCGCACCCTCACCGCCCGGCGCCCGCTGGCAGAGCTCTCTGACGACCTGGTGCATGAGCTGGCACCGCATGCCTGTCGGGGATGAGGGCGCCAGCGTCGCCGTCTGTAAAAAATGGGAGCAGGGGTGCACTGCGCAGGTTGGTTGAGTACTGCGTAGGTTCGCTGATTCACGACATGAAAAGCCATTCCAGACCGTGCCGGACGTGCTGCCAAATAACATTCTCTACCCCGGCACGCATCATGATGCATAGCGGCCGAGCGGCCCGGGGTGGGGGAGATTTCCAATCGGCACCCCGGGCCGGGTGGTGATGCAAAGTCAGGGACGGTGCCAGTCCGACCGGTTGGCGCACGGCCGCCCCGAGTCGACCCCTGCTGCTAGCCGCCCGCGTAAGCGGGCTACTCCTGCAGGCGGAGCCGGAAGGATCTCACCCGACCACCCGTCACCACCGGTCCCAGCGCGGAGCGCAGGGACCGGCTCAACCGCCCACCTGTCTTTTGAATTCCGGAGGAATTC
>NZ_JBWBTT010000028.1:0-3704 GCF_056172905.1 Streptomyces sp. iso_384 | reverse complement strand
CGTTGCGACCTGAGTTGCTGGAGCGTGTCCGGCCGCCGGGTTTGGTGCTCGTTCAGGAGGACGGCTGCGGCGAGCTGTTCGACGACGGGGGTGCCGAGGTCTGTG
This sequence comes from Streptomyces sp. iso_384, assembly GCF_056172905.1. Taxonomy (NCBI): domain Bacteria; kingdom Bacillati; phylum Actinomycetota; class Actinomycetes; order Kitasatosporales; family Streptomycetaceae; genus Streptomyces; species Streptomyces sp. iso_384. The sequence continues at coordinate 3,599 of NZ_JBWBTT010000028.1, read as the reverse complement.
GTGGGACGGGCTTGTTCGACGCGTTCCAGGAGAGAGGGCAGCGCGCGAATCCAGCCTATGCGTAGGCCGCCCCAGATGCTCTTGGACACGGAGCCGATGCTGATGGCTGCTGGCATGTGCAGCGCGAGAGGTTCGGGGCTCGGCACGTCCAGAGCCAGATCGGTCATGGTCTCGTCGACGACTGTTGGACACGCGAGCTTGAGCTTTTGGCGCACGCTGGTGGGCATGCACATCCCGGTCGGGTTGTGAAAGTCAGGTATCAGGTAGCCCAGGTTCGCGGCTTGCCCTGCAGCTTGGAGTTGCTCGGTGTCCCAGCCGGAAGACGTCACGGCGACGGGCAGAAGTCGGGCGCGCGCTTGAGTGAATGTCGTGATCGCGTGTGGGTAGGTCGGATGGTCGATGAGAACTCTGTCGCGTGGCGACAGGAGTATGCGCGTCAGAAGAGCGAGCGCGTGCTGTGCGCCGTTGGTGATCAGGATGTGATCGGGCCGGGTGGGCAGTCCTCGCCGCTGATACCAGCGGGCGACTGCTTCGCGCAGCTCCGCGGTGCCGTATCGGTCGTAGCCGTGCCGCTCGAAATGTCGTGGCAGCTGTTCGAGAGCGGTCGCGAACGCAGCATGGAGGATTTCGACGGGCGCAGCCGGCGCGGCAAATGACAGGTCGATAGTCTCTGTGCCCGTGCCAACCGGGTGCTCGAACGTGGTGTCATCAGGCAGCCGTACCGTTGCCCTGGTACGTGCCTGTGTGGCGAGGTATCCGTGCTCGACCAGGGTGCGAAATGCGGTCCCGACGGTGGTTCTGCTGGTGCCGAGTGCGACAGCCAGGTCACGCTCGCTCGGCAGGGCCGCACCGAGGGAGAGGCGTCCATCCAGGATGAGCAGACGCAGCCTGTCGGAGAGACGTTGATGCGCCGGCCCCGGCCCCTCCTGCCAGGTCCCCAACATCCGTGCTACCGCATGCGAGCTGATTTTCACCAGACCAGCATAGCCAATCTGGCTATGGAATACAGGTCCAGATCACCTAGAGACTCGCCATATGGCACCTCCCGCTTCCACGACGCACACTTCCGTCCCGGCTCGCCAGGACCCACCCCTGCTGCCGCGCATGAACGCATTTGCCCAGGTCCGGGCGGCCCGAAAGGCACGTCGGGTCCCTCAGCTCCTGCTCGGCTTGATGGGATACGGGGCCGCCGTCATGCTGCTCGTCCAGTCCGGGCTTGGCGCGGCCAGCTGGAACGTGCTCACGGAAGGCACCGCCAAATCTCTTGATATCTCGTTCGGTTGTGCGACGAACCTGATCTCGCTGCTTGTGCTCATTGCATGGATCCCCCTGCGAGAACTGCCCGGGCTTGGCACGCTCCTCAACGTCGCGATCGTCGGCTTCGCCGCAGATGCCACCGCCACTGTGCTCCCCAACCCACAGGGGCCACTCGCCGAGATCGGATATCTCGCCCTCGGCCTTGTCGCCCTGGCATTCTTTGACGCGCTCTACCTCGGCGCGCAGTTCGGGTCGGGACCACGCGACGGCATCATGACTGGACTCGTTCGGCTCACCCACCTACCCGTCGCCCTTGTGCGCACCGGCATCGAAGTCGCTGTTGCCTGCGCCGGCTGGCTTCTGGGTGGAGTCGTCGGGGTCGGCACGGTGCTGATCGCACTGTGCATGGGGCCCCTCGTCGGCTGCTTCCTGCCGCTGGTAGCGGTTCGCCTTCCTGCTGCTTCTGCACCCCCACGGCACACCCGATGACCGTGAAGAGACAATCGCTTCACCGCAACGCCCCGCTGTCTGTTGAAGGCCGACGCCGCCTCGTCGAACGCTGTAAAGATTCAACCGTTCGGAGCAAAAGTGCTGGTTGAGGGCGGTGCGAAATCCGACAGCGGTGCGGCGGCCTGCGCCCTCCACGAAGTCACCAGACGGCGCCCCGGGTGCCACCGGGCATCCCGCCCCGCGATGCCCGGATCGGGGAAGCCGCTGGAGCGTTGGGCGGCAGAGTTCCAAGATGCCGACCCGGTGCCCAGCAGCGACGGTGGATGAAGACCGTTTCCCTGCGTCCCTTGGAAGATTCATGATCGTCAAGATGCTGCACGAGAAGGGCCTGAAGGCCGAGCACGCCTACACCGCGGCGTTCGCCTCGATCGGCCTGTCCGTCGTCTCCTGGTACGGATCGATGAAAGTCGAGCCAGCTGGCACCGCGCGGGCCGACCGGTGGGGCATCTTCGTCGGCGAGTGGGCACCCACCTTCTTCGCCCTCGGCCTTGCCCTGGCGAACTACGAACGCGACCACGACCTCCTCCACCCCATCACCCACTGACCCCTGCCCCTGCCCCTGGGAGCTGGAGTCCCGGCCGCAGTGCCGCCGCCTGGACGGAGCGGGGCAGGACGGCCGGCGGAGATGCGAGCCATCCGGCCCGGCACGAGGGGCAAAAAGGCGGGCAACAGACCGGGCCGCGCCCCACCCCGCAGCGCCCGGCCCGCTCCTTCCGACGCCGCCAGAGGAGCTTGAAGTACGTGATGCCGCGACCGTTGTGGGCCGGTGCGAGCAGCTTCAGGCTGTCCCAGATGGGCTTGGTCAACATCCAAGCCTGGGCTCTCAGGGGGCGAGCAGAGTGGAGCCGTACCAGTCCGAGGCGTCGGACACCCCTGGCAGTGCGAGGAAGTAGCCGCCGCCCGTCGTGGTGCTGAAGTCCGCGAACCGCTCGCCCTCCAGCCGCTTCTGCACGGTCGCGAACTGCCGGGCGATGTCCCGCTGGTAGCAGCAGAAGACCAGCCCCACGTCGAGCGTCCCGTCGGGCGCGAGGCCCCGGTCGAGGTTGTAGCTCCGGCGCAGCAGGACCGAGTCCTCGGTCCCGGCGGTCCGTGGATTGGCCCGACGGATGTGGGAGTCGAGCGGTGTGAGCCGTCCCTGCGGGTCTCGCCCGTAGTCGGGCAGGTCGCTCTCCTTACGTCCGTCCAGCGGTGCCCCGGTCGACTTGCGGCGGCCGAAGATCCGCTCCTGCTCATCCAGAGGTACCCGGTCCCACGCCTCGGCCCGCAGCCCGATGGTGCGCAAGACCTGGTAGCTCCCGCCGCGCGCCCAGCCCGGCCCCTCCGGCCCGACCCAAATCAGCCGGTCCATCTCCCGCGCCGACGCCGTGTCCGGGTGCGCGGTGCCGTCCTTGAAGCCGACGAACGACCGCGGGGAGCCCTCGGGGCGCGGCGGGTTCAGGAAGCCGTCGACCCGCCACCGGGTCCGCAGCAGCCCCGAGGTCTCCCGGGCCAGATCCCGTACGACGTGGAGGACGGCGTCCGGGTGTTGGGCGCAGACCTGCACGGAGAGATCGCCGTGACAGTTTCCCTGATCGAGCCGGTCTCCAGGGAATTCCGGCATCCGGACGAGTCCGGGTGGAAGCGCCCCCGCCAGCCCGTACCGTCCGTCGAAGAGTGAGGCACCCACCCCGACGGTGATGGTCAGTCGGTCCTCAGGGCCTTGTAGCGCTGCCACGTCCGGGTCCAGCGGTGTGACACCCGCCGTCAGGGTGCGGCACCGGGTGGTCAGCCTTTTGAGGAGCTCCGCCAGCTCGGCCCGGTCATGTGCGAGCACGTCGAAGGCGACGAAGCCG
>NZ_JBWBTT010000027.1:0-121483 GCF_056172905.1 Streptomyces sp. iso_384 | reverse complement strand
GTGCATACCTTACTAACGACAGAGATCATGTTCATCAAGGACACGTTAGCTAATACCCTGAGAGCCCGTCAGCGGGTCGGTATTACGGCGTAATACCGCAGCCCCACGTGCAAGACGACCCGGTGCCCGTCAACGAAAGCGGCTGTGCGCCCCGCTCACGGCCTCGCAACTCGCTCCACGTCCAATCACACCGACGTTCCCGAGTTCACCCACGAGAACCCCTCTTCCGTGGTTCGCTTTTTTCCCATACGAGACTTTCAGGCGCTTTGAGCCTGCGTCGGAGTAAGAATCACCACCCACACTGGTCTTCCTCCGTGCACCCGGAAACGATGCGGCTCTGCTCCGAGGACGCGAAAGGGTCCGGGCCTCCCTGGCGAGGGAGGCCCGGACCCCGCGATCCTCTCCGCAGCCAACTCACCGGTCCTTTCCGAGATGCTGAGCCAGCCTCCGGTACCAGGAGACCTGCACAGCCCCGGGCACATTGGCTGGGCGGAGTCGGCTGGCTTCGCCCAGCACCAAGTGCGAGGGCAGTGAGCGTTTTCAGCGCCGCCTCTCCAGGGTGAGGGCGGCCTTGGCGATGGACGTCATTCGATTCGGGCTGCACCGCGATCCGCGATAGATGCGCCAGGACTTGAGTCGTGCCTTCTCACGTTCGACGGGCGATCGGGGCGTGGCCCGTGCCCGGTTGACCGTCCGTTCTGTCGGGGCGTATGCCCGCCTGGTGGGCGTCTGCGTCCGGTGGTGACCCAGGGGTCGGCACCCAGGTAGGCGCGGTCGGCCGGGATGGGGACGCCTGGCGTTCGCAGATCCGGAGGATCCGATGAGTGCGGGCCGCAGTTGGGTCGTGGCACCGACCCGGCAATGTCGGAGAGATGTGCAGCACCTGCCCGGTCGGATCGGTTACGACCTGCACGTTCACACCGTGGCGACAGTGTTCGTGCGAGCAATCAGCTCGGCCGTCACTGACCCGGTCGCACTCGGCGAGCGTGCCGTCGAGCAGTGCGTAGTGCGGTTCGTGCTCGCGCAGGACCCTGAGCAGGCCGGGCGCCTGGGTGGCCAGGAGGTCGATCACTGCGGTGGTGTAGGCGTGGGCGGTGCCGACCGAGATCCCGAAGCCGGCGACTGTCTGGGCCAGGGGGGCACGCTTGTGCAGGTACATCAGAGCGACGAGCGCGCGTTGGTACGACGGCAGCCTGGTGGAAAGGTCGATCAGCTGGATCATGAGGGCCCGCAGAAACTGCAGGGACTACGAGAAGTTGCCCCAGCACTCCGAGGCGCACCTCGCCTGGACGGTCATGGTCCTGATGAGACGGCGGCTGATGAAACCGGTGACCGACTGGCGCGAGCCCAAACCACCGCCACCTCCACCGGCTTCACCCCTGCGGATTCGACTGCGTCCCTGGACCATCCGGCTCATGCCGGCCCCACACCACAGCAAGTACCCAGGCCCTCATAGGACTTGGATTCTCCGGACAGTGGCGGCGGTCGTGCTGATTTTCCGTCCCGTTCCCCCGGTGCGCGTGGTTGAGTGGCTTCGGGGCACCGCTGGGTGCCTGCACGCGACACCGACCGGAGGAACCGTGAACCCCTCGCGAAGATTCCCTAAGGCCCTCGCCGCACTCGTCCTCGCCGCGGCTGCCGTACTCGGCGGCGCGCCCGGAGCGTCGGCTGGCGATCATCGCGCTCCGGCCGCCCGGGTCGCGGCGGATGTGCCCTCAGTGTCATACCTGTGGGCCGGTTCGCACACCTTCGATTTCAGCCTCGACGGTGGGGCGACCACGCAGGCCGGCTTCTACCAGAACATAGAACCTCCCCTCTCCAGTGCGAAGCCGAGCGACCTGCCAAGCGGTGCGGACGTGCGCAGCACGGTGACGACCCAAGGTGACGTCACCATCGTTTCCCAGGTCCACCGGTCCAGTGGGGACGCGACCAGGTTCGCGCTGCCCAAGGGGCAGACCTTCCGCGCCGCCAGCGGGTGGAGTGTCCTGGCGGGCGGGAACAGCGGCGGGGGCCAGCTGCGTGTGTGGCGTGCCTCTGCCCTGCTGCCGGTCGAGAACGCCATTGGAGGGCGAGTGGTGGCGGGGATACCCTCCGGCGCCAACGTATACCTGGTCCGGCCGGGCGGCTCCGTGAGGTATGCGGCCGTTGCCTACAGGTACCAGGGCGTGGCGACGGCAGGGCTCGTCGACCTCGCCACGTACTCCTTCACCCCGTACGCCACCGGGCTGTCGGCCAGCGCCCAGATCCGTTACAACGACCGGTGGTTCGCCACCGACGAGGGACCGAACCACACACTGAGCGTGGTAAGCGTTGGCTCTGCACCCGGTACCGAGCCCTCCGCACTCGGCGATGCCGGCCCCTACCGGCTGCGCGCCGTCGTCGGGGACCACCTTGTACTGGGCGACCCGGAGCCGGCTTCCGGTGCGCCCTCGCGGGTGGACGCGGTGTCTGCCCTCGACGGATCAAGGCGGACCGTGTTCGATGTCGCACAGAGCGCGGTGACCTTTGCCCAGGACGGCGCTGCCCTCGCCGCGGCCCCTGACGGGACGGGGCTGTGGCGCGTGTACCACCTCCTCCCGGGCGGCGACTCCGGGCTCCAGGCGTGGCCCTCCTGGATCGTCGCCGGCACAGAAGCAGCAGGCGACGATCCGGTGCGCTGACCGCAGGGGCACGGGTCCCGCAGGATCGAGTGCACCATCCCGGAGAAGGCCGATCATCTCCGCCACCGCCTACCCGACCATCTCCGCGGCGCCCTCGCTCGCCGGCTCCTCGAAGTCACACCCGAGCTGTACGTCGGCACCGTCTTCGCAAAAGTCCGCGACGAACTCTGGTCAGCCGTCACCGCCTGCACCAACGACGGCCTCGCAGCCCGCGCCCACCCCACCGACAACGAACAGGGCTTCCAACTCCGAACAGCAGGCACCCGCTGCCGCAAACCGATCGACTTCGATGGCCTCACTCTGATTACCTTCCAATGAGAAGGTAAAGAAATGACAAATCCCCTCTAACACCCCAGGTCACGAAGGGGTGCTCTCCGCGCGAGCGGAGGTGAGCAGTACCGGGGCTGCGCCCCCGACCCCGACATGCCGTGCTCTCCGCGAGGGAGAGGGTGAAGACGAGGTGGCCAACCTGGCGCTGCTGACGGTTGCCCAGGCTCCCGCCTACGCGGGTACAGCGCGGCTGGTCGCGCTGATGCGGAGCCTGCCCGTGCCGAGCGAGGAGCCGCAGGACTTCTGGTTCAAACTGTGGACCGCGGCCGACGATCCGGTCCTGCTGCCCGGCAGACCTCCGCCACCAGCTGCTGCGTGCTGTGGACGGTTACGGTGCCGCGCTGGCCGACCAGCTCCTCCACGCAATCGCGGAAATGAACGGCGAGCAGCGCACCGCAGCCGCCGGAGTCATCGGTGAGGCGACCAGCACGGACTTCCTGCGTGGCTACGAGGCCGGCTACGTCGGCGAGCTGTGGCTGCGCGAGGTCGAGAGCGCCGCCTGGCAGATCCTGTACGCCTACGACAGCGGTACGTGGGACGAGCACCAGGAGTTCCTCCAGGCGTGAAAGGACGCCTGAGCCCGGGACGGAGAGAGCAGCGGATATGAGGACTCAGCGGCCCTCACCCGATGAGCCCTGGCACGACTGGATGATGCGACACAAGGGGCGCATCATGCACTTCGACCTTCCCGAGCACGGGCAGCTCGCCATGTGCTGACGTTGCCGCCGCCCGGTGGGCGCTCTGGGCTCGCCCCGGGCGCCTCCACGCCACCGGTTCAGGATGCCGCCGGTCGGGAACAGGGCGGCTAGGTCCAAGCCCTGGTGACGAGGCCCTTATCTCTGTGGAGAGTGGGCGGCTGGCATCCCGACGGTGAAGTTGCCCAAGACCGCAGGTTGCCCGATGCAAGCAACTTGCCCTATCGGTAAAACTTGCCTGAAAAGCTAACTTTACCGGGACGGTAAAGTCGGCTGGCTAAGCAAGTTTTTCTGCCCTCCGTGTGATGATGGCTAGGTGGAAGCTCCGCTGATCAGAGAAGCGCAACTGCTGGACCAGGGCATTCAAGCCCTGAGCGACCTGCTTGGGCCGGAGTGGCAGGTGGCGCGGCGCCCGAACAAGAGCAGCGTCTTCGACGCCGCGCTGGAGGTGAGGGCCGAGGGGGACAGCGCCTACACGCAACTCCTGGTGGAAGCTGCCCAGGCCGTACCGCCACGGTTCGTGGTGGACCGGCTGGTGCCCAAGGTGCAGTTGCTCCGTGAGGTAAATCACTACACAAATCTGCTGGTCATCGCGCCATGGATCTCGTCGCACGCCCGTGCCCTGCTGACGCAGAACCGCATCGCCTATCTGGATCTGACGGGCAACGTGGGCATCCGTGTGTCGCGGCCGGCCATCATCATCCAAACCGCAGGGGCCGAGAGGGCCCCGCGGTCAGCGCCCCGGGAAACCAGCAGAACCACTCTGGCGGGGATCAAGGCGGGAAGCCTGGTGCGACTGCTGGTCGACGTGCCGCCGCCCCACCGGGCCACCGACTTGCACCGGGCTTCCGGGCTGAGCCTCCCCTATGTATCCCGGCTTCTGGATGTTCTGGAGGACCAGCTTCTGATCCGCCGCAAGGGGCGGGTCGTCGTGGATGTTGACTGGCCGCGGCTTCTGCGAGCCCGGGCCCAGGAGGCCAGCCTCCTCGGTCACGGGTCCTACTGGGGATTCCTGGCCCCCAATGGGGTGCCGACTGTACTGCAGCAGATCTCGCAGCTTTCGTCCGAGGGCGACTTCGCAGCCAGCGATGGTGTCTCCGTCACCGGCTCCTACGCCGCGCAGCGCTTCGTCCAGGTCGCCGTGGGAGGTCAGCTGGTGCTCTACGTGGCGCGCTGGCTGAACACCGACGACGTGGCCGATGAGCTCGGACTGCTGCCGGTGACCGAGGGCGCGGACGTTCTGCTGCTGAACGAGCCGGACCCCTTCGTCCGCAGACGCTCCGAGTTCGTCGACGGCGTGCAGTACGTCGCACCCAGCCAAGCGGCACTCGACTGTCTGGCCGGCCCCGGCCGGATGCCTGCCGAGGGAGAGGCCCTCTTGAACTTCATGGAGGCGCGCCCCCAAGCGTGGCGCGCTCCTGCGAAGTTCCAGGGGACTGCGAAGTACGGGGACCTGCCGCCCGTTGAGGACTAAGATCGCAACGCCGGAGGCATTTCAACGAGAGCGCGGGCGCCATGGCACAGATTCCGGAGGGCGTCGACCCCGATCAGCTGACGGTGGTAGCCCGGCGTGTTCTCCTCGACGGCCTGATCGCCTTGGGCCCTCACCTCGATGCGCTGACCGTCGTGGGTGCGCAAGCCGTCTACCTGCGCACTCCGGACGCGGCGCTCCGTAACTCGCCCTTCACCGCCGACGGGGACCTGAGCATCGACCCTGCCCGTCTCGAGGACCAGCCCCATCTCGACACCTCCCTGCGGGAGGCAGGCTTCAGGCTGAAGCAGGACAGCCAGCCGGGGCTCTGGGAACGGGAGGAGACCGTCGGCAACCGGATTGTTCCGGTGGAACTGGACCTCCTCGTCCCCAAACAGCTCTCCCCCAAGAACGGGAGCCGCAGCGCCAAGGTCCCCCCGCACGGCACGATGTCCGCGCGCTGGATCGAGGGCCTGGAGGTCGCCGCCGTGGACCGGTCCCGCCTGTCCGTCGGAAGCCTCGACCCCGCCGACCATCGGTCCATCACGGTCAGCGTCGCCGGCCCCGCCGCGCTCCTGGTTGCGAAAGCCTTCAAGATCACCGACCGGCTCGGTCAGGCCGAGAAGCGGCCGGACCGTCTGACAGACAAAGATGCCGGAGACGTCGTGCGCATCATGATGACTGCCAGCGCCCGGCAGGTCGCCGCCACGTTTGCCGACCTGCGCAAGGATGCGCGCGTGGGTAACGTTGCGACGGACGGGCTGGAGAAGTTGCGCCAGCTCTTTGGCGGCCGGGCCACCCCGGGCGTCGACATGGCTGTGAAAGCACTAGCGGGCTCCCTGGAAGAGGACCGCGTCCGAGCCCTGGCACCTGCCTTCATCGCGCGTCTGCCGGAATAGGACCGGTACCGTCCGCAGGCACGCCCCCGTCACTGGGCAGAGGCGGTGAGCTGCCATGTAATCCGCCGCTGCGAGGGCCCCTGAATGCGCTCTGCGATCTGGACTACCGCCGGCGGAGGCGCGAGCGCCTGGTGGTGGTCAGAGCCCTCCAGCATTGGTGGACGATCGCTTCGTCATCGATCCACCGAGCCGCGGAGGGGTTGCGGGTCGTGGTGCTGGCCATGTGGTGGGCGATGTCGGTGTCGTGGGCGTAGCTGCCGTCGGTAAGGCCGTTGAGGCGCGTGATGGTCGCATTGGCCGCGTTGGCGTCGTTGGCCACGGTGTGGTGGAAGGCGACGGCGAGTTCGAGCATCGCCCCGGGGGCGACAAGTCCGCTCGCATGGATTTGGGCGCGCGGGACGTCGGCGCGGCCGGGGACGTTGTGGTCGGTGCCGGCGTCGCGGACGAGGCCGAGGATGGGGACTGCGTCAAAGCGGGAGGGTTATGCCGAGTTCCTGCATGGCGCTGGAGGGCGGGCCGCCTTCGGATCGCTCGGTCTTGAAGCCTTTGATGCCGGCTGCGAGGGTGCGGGGGTCGACGGCTTCGGCTGGGGCGCCGGTGGCGTAGAGGCCTTGGGGTTGGGTGTCGCGGTCGTGCGGGAGGAGCCAGAAGACGCGGCGGCGGAAGGTTCCTGAGGAGCGGGAGGCTTTGGCTTGAGGGCTGAGCAGGGCGTAGCCGATCATGCGTCCGTCGCGGTGGTAGGGGGGTTTGCCGCGGCGGGTGGGGAGGCGGTCCAGACTCTGACGGACGTAGTCGAGGTCGGTGGTTTCTTCGAGCCAGACGAGTTCGATCTCGTGGCTGATCTCGTTCTCGGTGATCAGGGAGCTCATGCGTTCGCCTGCCTCTCCTGCTCGGGGAGCAGTCCGATGCCCGGGTAGTACTTGCGCTGGTTGGACAGGATCATTTCTTTCGGTGATGCCAGACCGGCGAGTTCGCGGGCGCGGGCGGCGAAGGCGCGTGAGGTCATGGCCGGGGCTCCTTCTTCCTGGCACCAGGCACGGTAGGCGGCGTAGAGACCGGTCTGTTCGGCCCTCAGTTCAGGGCCGAGGGTGCAGCACTCCTCGAAGAAGCGGCCGGTGTGGTCCTCGGTCTCGGCGTATGCGGTGGTGGCGATGCGGACGCGTTCGGGGCCCGTGAGGTCTTTGTCGCCGGCGAGGTAGCGGCGGGCGCCGTCGATGAGCCAGCCGAGGATTCCGGGACCTTCTTCGGTGACGAGGATGTCGGCGAGGTTGTCGATCTTGCGGTCGTCGGAAACGACGCGGGTGAAGGGGATCAGGCGCATGCGGCGCCAGAACGCGAATCCGCCGGTGCCGACCTCGGGGCGGTGGTTGCCCAGGAGCCAAAGCTTGTGGGTGGGTTGGAAGCTGAAGAAGTCCTGACGCATGCGGCGGGCCTTGATGCGGTCTCCGCCAGTGAGGAGCTTGACTCGGGCCTCGTCGAACTTGTCCCCGTGCTTGACCTCGGAGCAGACGATGACGCGGCGTCCGTGGAGCTCGGCGAGGTCGGTGGGGTGACCTTCGTAGGGGCGTGCCATAAGGAAGCCGGGTGGGGCAGCGTCCGCGTAGTCGCCGAGGAGTTTCATAAGGACGTCGAGGAGGACGGACTTGCCGTTCTTTCCTGAGCCGAAGAGGAAGGGCAGGACTTGTCCTCCGACGTCGCCGGTGACGGAGTAGCCGAGGAGGAGTTGGAGGAACTCGATCATCTCGGTGCCTTCGGCGTCGTCGCCGAAGGTGTCGGTGAGGAAGCGGTTCCAGCGGGGGGTAGGGCTGGGGCGGGGCCCGACAGAGGTGGAGCGGGAGTGGAAGTCCTTGTTCGGGTCCGGGGTCTTCAGCAGGCCGGTGCGCAGGTCGACGATGCCGTCGGGGGTGCACAGGGCGTAAGCGTCGGCGTCCAGCCGAGCGGCGTTAAGGACCATGCCCGGGGCTGATTTGGCCTGGCTAAGCATGGCGTTCATGCCGCTGGTGGACAGGGCACGGCGGCGGTGCTGCTGGAGGGCCTGGGTGGTGTATAGGCCGCGGGGGTCACTGGAGGCGATGCTTTCGGCAAGGTCGCCTGCGGCCCAGACGACGGTGTCGTCCTCGTCCATCTGCCAGCGGGTGGTGTCCCACCTGTACCAGCCCATGCCGGGGACGTGCCGGTAATCGTTGGCGTAGAGCTTGACGAAGAGTTTGGCGTTGCCTCGGTCGGTGAGGGTGTCCGGCAATAGCCCGTGCTGGGTCGCCTGCCCGGGGCTGGGAGCTGTGGGCGGTGCGAGGGCTTGGCTTGGCAGCGGCAGGGGTGGTTGTTCGCGAATCTGTGCGGCGACGAGTTGCGGGTCGAAGTGGAAAAGCATTTTGTCGTTGCCGGGTGATGTCATCGCACGCTCCCGGGGTGCAGGGGGCGCTTGAGCCCGGCGGCCATGCCGCTGCGGATGATCTGCTCAGCTCGGCGCTCCTGGCCGGGGCGGGCAGCCGCAGCGGTCTGCAGGAGAAGGTCTTGGGCTTCCTGCTGGGGAAGTCGGCCTGCGGCGACGAGGCCGCCGAGAGTGTAGGCGGCACGGTTGAGGATGTCGGAGAACCCGGCCCCTTCGGAGACCTGGCCACAGGCTTCGACCGGGGCGAGCACGGAGGCGAGGATGTTGTGGGTGTGGTGGCGGCCGCCGCCGCCCGCAGCGATGACGGCCTGCTGCGCTCGCGGGGGCACAGCACGAGGGGCGGGGGCGTCCAAGGCAGGTAGGTGACCGGTGCGTTCAAGTTCCTGGGCCAGCCAGCCTGGGAGAACACTAGGACGCCGCACAGGGCCAAGCGGTGCGTAGGTCCCGGCGGTCGTGGTGGTGCCGGGCGCGACGATGTAGCCCCCGTTGGCCCTGACGTCCACCTGCCAGGCGAGAGCACGCCCTGGACTGGAGCCGCTGGAGCACTGCCAGCCGCGGTTGTCGCCCGCGCGGTACCAGACGTGTAGGCCTCCGGATGGTGTTCGCACGCGCAGGGTGCTGGCGTCGTCTGCCGGGCTTGGCATGTCGCGCAGGGCCGCAAGTACGGCGATGGTGTGGAAGCCGTTGGAGAGGCCGGCAAGGTTGACTTGGTCGCCGATGGGGATGCCCGGCAGAATCCTGTCGCGACTGGGAGGCTTCGTGGCGTGGGCGTCGATATCGATGACGACCAGCCCTGCGGGGCCGCAGGCAACGCCGGTGCCGAACTGCGGGTTGTTGCCCCACCAGCGGTCGATACGGCGCTGGTCCAGGGTCGCCGCGTGGAAACTGTGACACCAGCGTCCCTCGGACGGGCAGGCGCATCCTGCATGCGAGTGACCGGGCCGACGGCACGCTTCACAGTTTGCTGCGGGAGTCTTGCGGCCCGGGGCCAGGGGGTGCACAGGCCAGCCCTGACGGGCACACCACCTTGCCGTAGCGAGCGGCACATCAGCGACTGAAGGAAGGAAGCCTTCATCCCGTGAGTCGCTGGGGTAAATGCGCAGGTCAGCAGGCATCAACACCCCCTCAAAGCGACCGAAGCGACTGAACAACAAACACACCTTAGCGAACTGTCGCCCGGTACTGGTGCTGCTCGATCAGGAAGGGCGCGTCTCCCGTCTGCGGACTACCGACAATGGTGCTTTCGGAGCGACCGAAAAAACGCAGCGCAGCGACCGGCGGCTTCGGTCGCTGCAGACAAGGTTCCGGAAAGATGCAGTTCAGGGGCATGAAACCGCAGTAACAGCGACTGAAGCGACCGAAGCGCGCTATATATGACGCGCACGCGCACACAGGAGGTCCTGATATATGCGGGAGGTCGGTCGCTTCGGTCGCTGTTCGCCTGCGTCACCCCCTTCTGAACTGTGGTTTCTTCGCTTTCGACTGAGCGACCGAAGTAGGTGTCAGTCGCTCGGCTTCAGTCGCTGACCACCTCAGCGACTGAAGCGACTCAAGCCCGCGCACGCTGCGGATACTGTGCTAATCGCCGGTCGGCCCGGGCGCTTGCAGCGTTTCGCCACCCGGTGGAACGCCGGCTTCGGAAGATAGGCCCTCTACTACCGGGCCAAGGCCCACAAAGACCTCAGCCAGAACGACGCCGCCCGCACCGGGATGCAGCAGGTCGCCGACGCCGAGGGCCGACTCGCCGTCAAGGCCCGCCGGGCGCTGGCCAACCTGGCCCGCCTCGCCGGCGACTTCCCCACCGCCCTGGCCGCCGTCCCCACCCTGGGCTGGAAAGGCCGCCACCACCGCGTCCTGGGCGACATCCACTGGTCCCACGCCGGCACCGCGGCCGCCATCAACGCCTTCGAAGCCGGCCGCGACGAAGCAGAACAGCACGGTGCCACAGGCGAGCACGCCATGATGCAGGTCCGCCTCGCCCTCGCCCTCGCCTTCCACCACGCCGTCCGCGGCGAGGAGCAGAACCTGGCCGCCACCATCGGCCGGCTCCGGGCGCTCACCGCCACCGGTGACTTCGCCTACTTCACCGACATCGCCCACTTCATGGGCGGCCTGCCCCTCCCGGAGCCCTCGACCATCCGCTGGGCCAAGAGCGAGGACCACGTCCGCTCCGCCTGGCGCCGCCTGGTACAGGCCCGGCACGAACACCTACCCGCCGGAAACTGAACCCCGGGACGTACCACGGCCCCGACCGGATGGCATCCGGTCGGGGCCGTGGTACGTCCCGGGCACCGGGCCGGGGGAAATCAGCGGGCGTCGGGGTGCTGCCCCACGAGCTGAGTCTCGCCGGGATTCTCCGTCAGGCCCACTTCGCCGGGCGTCCGATGACGTGTCCGGTCGCCGGGTCGACGACCTGGTCGGGCAGCTGGGCGCCGGAGAACTTGGCACGGCCGATCGGGAAGGACGCTGGCATCAGCGTCTTCAGTTCGTTGGAGTACCTCTTGGGCGGGAACGCCGCCATGATGTGCGTCCCCGGCGCGAGACTTTTGGCCTTGCGGACAGCGGGGGCGAGGTTGCTGTCCGCACTGATGATGACGGCCGAGGTCGCCGACTTCGTCGCCACGTCCGCGACGAGGGAGACCGCGATGTTGACGTCGGTCTCCTTCTCCTCGTAGTGCGTCCAGCTGCTGCCGCACTGCCGGCACGTCTTCTGCTTCGCCTGATAGCGGCCCTTGATGATCTCCACCGTGTCGCCGCTGTGCGCAGGAAGAGCCTGAAGGTAGGCGTCCTGCCGACTCAAGGCTCCGGGGTCGTTCATGACGGACGCGGTGAAGTACTTGACCTTCACCAGCTGGTCACGAGGACGCAGCGTCCGGGCGAGTTTCTCCAGGTCAAGCCAGAGAAACCGGCGACCGTACCTGGAGTGGAGCCCGTGGTACAGATTGAAACCGTCGACGTAGACGATCAGCTCAGACACGCTGGGTGCCCCTCCCGAGAGCCAGAGGCAATGCCCCAGGGCCCTGGTACTGCCAGCCTCGAACAGCCGGGGTTCACTCGCCTGCGCGCACAACCTGCCTATGAATACAAAAACGGCCCCTTGCGGGGCCGTCGAACCGGGGCCTTGCAGACCCGGCGGGGTATGCGTAGACCATACAACCTGCAACGCCTTGCGTCAATGCAAGACAGCCACCGGCGGCACCGAAAAACAGGACTGCCGCACGGACCGAGGGCACCCGTTCCGCCCTTTGACCAGGTGCGATGCTCAAGGCGCTGTCGTTTCCGAGGGCGGCGTTCTGAGCACGTACCCGACGGCCGGACTCGCCAACCAGCCCTGTTCCAGGACGGCGGCGGCCTGATTCCCCGCCGGTGGCAGCGGCCCTCGAGGGTGCACCGCCACACGCCGAAGTCAGTCCCACCGCCGGGGTGCGGACGGCTGGACGGTCGTGCTGCCGTCAGTGCACTTCGCCCGCCGGCCTCGAACTGTCTGTCGGACGGACTACGCACTGGCGCGCCTATCTGTCCCGTACGGGCCACCTGAGAGCGAACCGGGCAAGCATGTGACTGAGTTTGATCGCTTCTGGGGGGTGTGAGGGATCGGCAACGCCGTTCGTCCAATTAACGGACGGTAGCGTTGGAGGGCCGGTTGAGTGAGCACGGCGCAGCGCGGCGATGGCCAGCACGGCGCACGCTGTGACTGAGCGCGATACCTGACCTGGATGGCCAACTCCGATGCTCAACATTGCGGCAGGTGCATAGCGGGAAACGGCCGGCGCGGCCCCGTGCTGAGTGGGCGTGAAGCTTCACACCACCCCTCGAACGGCCCCGCCGGGCAGGGGCAAGAGCTACGCGGCGTTCGACGCCTGGTGGCGGGAGTCCGGGAAGCAGCCGACACGGGCCTTGCACTCCCGAAGCTGCCTGGTAGGTATACGCCCACCAGGCGCTACTCGGACTGCACCGGATTCCTCTCGTCGTTAGTCACACGGCTGCCCCTCGGTAGTAGAGGTAGGGGCCCGGAGGTGCGACAGGGCGATACGACGGTGTGCGAGATCGACGTCGATGATCTTGACAGTGAGGGCGTCGCCGACCTCGACGACGTCTCTGGACGATGCATCCAGCTCGCTGGTGTGCACGAGCCCCTGGAAGCCGTCCTCTCGGTCCTCGATGCGGACGAAAACACCGAACGGCACGATCTTGGTGACCGGCCCGATGACGACCTCGCCGATCCTCTGCGCTACCTGCTGCCAGGGGTCTTCCTGCACTGCTCGGAGCGACAGCGGTACCCGTTCCCGAACCATGTCGACGCCGAGGACCTCGGCTGTGACCTCCTGGCCGACGTTGACGACGTCGGACGGGTGGTCGAAGGGGCGCCAGGACAACTCCGGGATGTTGATCATCGCGGTGAAGCCGCCGATGTCCACGAAGGTGACGCCGAAGCTGGCGATGGTCGTCACTGTGCCGGTGACGACCTGGCCGCGCCGTAGGGTCTTCAGGAACGCCCAGTCCCGGTCGCTGGGCGTCGGCTCGGTCTGCCAGCGAGCGCGCAGAACGCCGTCGCTGTCGGGCAGCACAGCGGTGAACAGCGGGAGATCCTCACCGGCATACATGGAAACGACGCCGGCAGCACGCGCGCCGGCGAGCTGGGAGGTCACTGCCTCGAACTGGGTCTCGTCCACGACCGTGCTCGTGATCTGCCCGTCCTCGTCCTCCCAGACGATCTCCACGAGGTCTTCGTCGGGCAGAGCGGCCACGGCTTTGTCGACGTCCGTGAGCAAGTCCGGCCAGACCGTCAACTGAGAGCGCGGGGCCAGTTGGGAGCGCACGGTCTCGATGTTGTCGCTGGTCAGGTGGTGCCAACGGGAGGCGTTGGCGGCGAAGACCTCCTCCAGGAACACCGCGCGGTGGGTAATGACGGTCCAGTGCAGGCGAGCCCAGAAGTCGGCGTCGGCCGGGCGCTGCACGTACGCGGCGTCGTTCGGGGCGAAGTCGTATGGCGAGGCGTCTATTTGTTCCGGGAACAGGCCGAGCGCGCGGGTGCAGGCCAGCGCGGTTTCGCAGGGCACGTTGCTGCCGATGTAGAGGTACTGGTCCCGGCCCACGTGCACCGTAAGCGCTCCCTCCGCCTCCAGGCGGCACCAGGCGCCGCTATCGCGGAGCATGGACCGGACGAGTTCGAGGCCGACAGCGATCGGCACCAGAGCGCCGTCATGAAACCCGGCTGGGCCAGCCGGGAACAGGTCGGCCAGGCCGTAGCCGTCCACCGGTGGCTCCAGGCCGAAGTGGACGAAGCCGCCGATCTGCGGCTCACGGATCTCCAGCTGGTCAGCGCCTGCCGCCTCCGCGAAGGCGGCGACTGCCGCCAGGTAGGCATCCTCGACCGGCCCGTGGTCACTGACCGTGTCCTCGGCACCGGTGTAGCGACCGTGCTCGTCGCGGTGGGCGAGGTCGTACTTGGTGATCCGGTAGACAAACGGCGGCACGCTGCTCCCTGGGCGGTCTGAAGGGGTCCCAGCGTAGGTTCCGCTGCCGAGTCTGCGGTCAAAATTCTAGGAGAACGTCCCAGGTGACCCCGGCTGGGCACCCTCTGCTCGCCAAGTGGAATGCGCCCCCGTGACAAGTCCAGTGCTCATCGGACACGTCTGATACTCAGTCACACGATGTGACGGAACAGCAGTGCCGCCCCCGTGGCAGTGGTGAGGGCCCCAGCGGCCAGGAAGCCGCCGCGTGCTTTCCAGGAGAGGACCGACCAGCGGGACTGGGCGGAGAGCAGGGACCCGGTGCTGAGCCAGGAGCCCGCGGAGAGGAGGCACTGGGCCGAGCCGACGGAACCGATCGACAGAACGGAGCCGACCGAGCCGACCGAGAGGACGGAGCCCACCGAGCCGATCGACAGGACCGATCCCAGGGAACCGACGGACAGCACGGAGTCCTGGGACCAACGGGAGAGGACGGAGCCTGTGGCGGAGACGCGGTTCCGGTGTGCCATGAGGGCGGCAGGCAGGGTCATGAGGGCATCCTGACAGGTGATGGCCGAAGCCGTGGGCGGGCCGAGGCCGAGTTGTCGTGGTTCCCCGTTCCGGCCCCCGAGGGGAAACGTCTTTTACGGAGCCGACCGGCGCGCTGCCGGAAGCACGGGAGTTGGCTAAGTAGCGTCAGCGGTGCGAGGGAACCCTGATGTGCGCTGCGGCCGCGTGCAGGCTGGTGTAGTCGGTCGTAGCCGACGTGGATGATTCGGAAGGTGAGGAACACATGTCCTTTCAGGCGTATCTGGACAACATCGAGGACAAGACGGGCCTGACGCCCCGCCAGTTCATTGAGCTGGCGAAGGAGCGCGGTTTCGAAGGCCCGGATCTGAAAGCGGGACCGGTTCTGGAATGGCTGAAGGCCGACTACGGACTCGGCCGTGGCCATGGGATGGCGCTGGTGCACGTCTTCAAGAACGGTGCCAAGATCTCTGCGAAGCACGTCGGTTCGGGTGGGACGCACCACGACGACTCCGACACCCTGTGGCTCGAAGGCAAGAACAACCGCCCCTGAGCAGGGCCATCCGCCGGCCGATGGTCCGGAGACCCGCGGACGGTCGCCCTCCTGGTGAGGGACGACCGTCCGTCGTGCCCGGGTCAGTCTCCGGTCCTGGCCAGGACACGTTCGGGCTGCGGAGACCGCGACAGCCCGGGGACGACCGGGGCTGCGGCTCCGGAGCGGGCCAGCGCAGCGGCTGGCAGGGACAGCAGTACGGCGCTCATGACCGCGGCGATGAACCACCCGGAGGCGTTGTTCGCGGCGGCGAAGGCGGCTGCCGCCGGCGCGATACCACCGAGGACGGCGCTGGTGACGGCGTTGGGGAGGCCAACGCCCAGGGCGCGGACCTCTGCGGGGAAAATCTCGGTGAGGAGCTTGGGCAGGACTGTGGTGGCGCAGACCAGGTACATGATGCCCGAGCCGTAGGTGAACACCAGGCTGGCGAACGTACCGCTCATGGTGAGGTAGGAGATCGAGCCCGTCACGGTGAAGACGAGGCTCGTGGCCGTGAGGAAACGGGTGGCGCCGAACCGGTCGGCGAGCAGGCCGAGCGGCACGTTGAGCACCATGAAGAAGGCCGTGACGGCGACGACCACCCAGAACATGGTCCCCGGTTCGGAGAGGCGGCTGCCCAGGGCGGGAACGACCGCGGTCCAGGTGCCGCCTACGGCGCCGGTGCCGGCCACGAAGAGGACGGCGACCAGGACGGTGCGCCGGTGTGCGACGAGGACCTGGCGCAGGGAGCCGCGGTCCTGGCGGACTCGGACTTCGCGCCTGAACACCTCTGTCTCGGCGAGCTGGGTACGCAGCACGAGCAGAATGAGCCCGAGCACGCCGCCGATGAGGAAGGGGATACGCCACCCCCACGCGGTCATGGCATCAGGGCCGAGGACCGCGGTGAGCCCGCCGCCCAGGAGGGATGCGGTGAAGGCTCCGGCACAGGTGGTGAGGGAGAACAAGCTGCCGTAGGTGGATTTGCGTCGCTCGGGGGCGACTTCCATCAGATAGGCGGCCGCGGTGGGCCATTCGCCGCCGTGGGAGATGCCTTGTGCCATGCGGGCGAGCAGGAGCAGGAGGGGGGCCAGGAGCCCGATGTGGTCGTAGGTGGGGGTGATGCCGATGAGGAGGGATCCGCCCGCCATGAGGGAGACGGCGAGCATGAGGGCGGGGCGGCGGCCGCAGCGGTCGGCGTAACGGCCGAGGAGCACGCCTCCGAGAGGCCGCATCAGGACGCCGACGCCCAGGACGGCGAAGGCGCCGAGCAGGGAGGTGAGGCCGTTGTCGGAGGGAAAGAACTGAGCTGCGAACAGGGGGGCGAACAGGCCGTAGCCGAGCCAGTCGAAGGATTCGATGAAGTTGCCGACGACGGTGGCGGTGACAGCGCGGCGATGCGCTCTCTTCGGGGCGTGAGCGGGCATGAGGAGCCGTACTCCTTCGGATGGCGGCGGGGAGGCCGTGAGCGGTGGTCCACCGGGCTCCGCGTCGTGGAGGTCTCCGGTGGGCGGGATGGCTGGCGGTGTCAGGGGCGCTGCACCCCGGGCGACCCGCGACGTGGGGCTACGGGGCGTCGGCCTCCCGTGCCGAAGGACGGAAGAGTTCGATGTCGCTGCGTTGCCGGACCCCGGTCGTCCTGAACCGGTGCCCTACGGCCGCTGTTCCCGCACCGACGCGAGCACCTGCCCGTATACGTGCGTATCGGGGCTTGCTTCCTGCCACGTCTCATTCTTGGACCAGTCTGTGCGCAGGCGCTTCTCCTCGTGTGCGGAGCTCGCCGAGCGGCGTTCGGCAAGCGGGGTCCGCACGCGGGGAGTTGGCGGGCCCGTGGCACCCTGCCGACGATGAAGTGCTCGTCGTCGGACTCACGATTGGATGTCGCAGTGCCTCACATCGAGATCACGAACGATCTTCCCGGCATCAGCGGACTGATGGTGCAGCGTCCGGACACTGCCTCCGTGCTGAACCAGGTCGCCGAGACGCTACTGCGCAGTGGCTCCTCGCCGCTGGACCGGGGTGAGCGCGAGCTGATCGCCGCGTACGTCTCCCATCTGAACCGCACCCCGTTCTGCGCCGGATCGCACAGTGCGTTCGCGGCCGCGCAGCTCGACGGCGGACAGCCGCTGGTCGCGTCCGTGCTCGCCGACCCCGGGACGGCCGAGATATCCCCGCTGCTGCGTGCGCTGCTGAGGGTAGCGGCGGAGGTGCAGGAGGCGGCCGCGCCCGTATCGGACAAGGCGGTCGCAGCGGCACGCGCCGAGGGCGCGACGGATGCGCACATCCACGACACGGTGCTCATCGCCGCCGCGTTCGCGATGTTCAACCGGTATGTGAGCGGCCTCGCCACCGAAGTTCCGTCCGACCCCGCCTACTACGCGGCAGGGGCCGACCGCATCGTCAACCACGGTTACGGTCCGGCGCACTGACACGCCGCCCGTTTCTTCCGCTCGCATCTCCAGGAGGGTGACATGGCCTGGTCCACCGCGCACATTCACGACCAGAGGGGCAGGACCGCTCTGATCACCGGCGCCTCCGCTGGCATCGGCCTGGAGACGGCCCGTGAGCTCGCGGCGCGCGGAGCACACGTCGTCCTCGCGTGCCGCGACAGGGCACGGGGGCGGGCCGCGGCCCACCGTGTGGGAGGCAGCAACGAGGTCCTGCGGCTGGACCTGGCATCGCTGGACTCCGTGCGGGAGGCAGCGGCCGAGGTGCACGGCCGGCACGGGCGTCTGGACCTGCTGATCAACAACGCGGGCGTGATGTTTCCTCCGTACGCGCGGACCGAGGACGGCTTCGAAGCGCACTTCGGGGTCAATCACCTCGGCCATTTCGCTCTGACGGGGCTGTTGCTCGACCTGATGACCCAGGCGCCGGGGTCCCGCGTCGTGACCGTTTCGAGCCTCGCGCACCGGGCGGGTCTCGGCCGGTTCGGCGAGCGTGAGGCCCGGGCGGCGGACGGGCGGCGGTCGCTGACGGCGTACGGGCGGTCCAAGCTGGCGAACCTGATGTTCGCGCGGGAGCTGCAGCACCGGCTCGCTTCGGCGCAGGTGCCCACCGTCTCGCTCTCCACGCATCCGGGGCTCTCTCCGACCGGACTCTGGCACGGGGATCCACCGGCGCTGCTGCGGCCGGTGGCGGCCGTGGCACTGAAGGGGCTTGCCCAGCCGGTGGACCGGGCGGCCCTGCCGTCGCTGCGGGCGGCGACGGATCACCGGGTTCCGGGGGGTGCCCATCTCGGCCCCGGCGAGCGGTTCGAGAGCCGGGGGGCTCCCAGGCCGGCCCGATCGAGCCGGGCGGCCGGGGACGTGGCGGCGCAGGCGGAGCTGTGGGACCTGTCCCAGGAGCTGACGGGAGTGTCGTACTCCATCAGGCCCGCGCACGCGGCGGTGGATCCTGCCGCTGCGGTGTGCCCGATGAGGGGGGTGGCGGGGTGAGCACCGCGCAGGAGGAAGGCATCGCCGCCCGTGTGGGTGCGGGCATCGGCGAGGGGCCGTTCCGGTGCGCTTCGGCCTGGGCGTGGATGTGGCGGAGTTTCGACCTGTCGCTGCCGGACGTCTCGGGAGCGGTGGCGCAGACGGATCCGGTCGCTTCGCAGGTGCGGGAGCCGCCGACGCCTTCGGCGCGGGAGCAACGCGCCGCCGTGTCCCGGGAGTATGGGCGCCATGCGGCCCACGGCCCCTGGTGAGGGGACATCCCGAAGTGGGGGCGTGGTGTTGTTCTCGTGTGCTCAATCCGCTTTCAGCACGTTGATGGGGCTTCGGCGGTCCTAGCGTGACACCGCTTCACTCCCCTCGTGAAAGGTGACATGCCATGGCGCAGACAGCGCGGCGTCCCGCTCCCGGTCCTCTTCGGCCTTCCGCGGTGACCGGCCGTCGGCTCGTCGCACCCTCGTTCTTCTTCAACGGCCATACGCCGCGCCGGCGTGCTCTGGTCGTCTCCGTCAGCGCCCTGATCGGGTTCGCCCTGACGGTCGTGTGGTCGGCGGAGTTCGTCGACCGGACCATCGGTGACACCGTGGCGAACGGGCTGCTGGGCCATGAGGCCAAGGGCGCGCCTATCGCCGGTGCACTGGCCGGCGTCGCCTTCGCCCTGGCCACTGGTATCGCCGGCACGTTCACAGCGTGCAACATCGCTGTCTTCAGCGCCCTGGCGCCGTTGACCGGTGGCGGGTCCGTCACGCGTTGGGGCCGGATGTCGGCGGCTGTGCGCCCGTTGGGACACCTCGCGGCCGGGGCGGTCGTGGTGTCCGCCCTGTACGGAGTGCTGGTGGCGCTGGCGGGTACGGGCATGCCGCAGTTCGACGACAGCCGGAGCGGCGGTCTTTCCGGGCGGTTGGTCCAGGCGATGGTGGTGTACGGGGTGATCGGCCTGACGATGACGTATCTCGGTCTGGCGGCGGCGGGGGTGGTGCGCGATCCTCTGGCGAAGGTGTCACGGCGGTATCCGCGGGCACCGATGCTGTTCATGGGGGTCCTGATCGGCGCGTTCCTGATCGGGCGCCCCTTCCCGCTCTTCCGTCAGCTGTTCCGCGACGCCGCCGAGAGCCACAACGTGCTGTACGGGGCAGCGGCCTTCAGCCTGCAGAGCATCGGCAACATCGTCGTCATGGCGGTGCTGTTCCTCGCGGTGACCGGGGTTCTCGGTGACCGGCTGCACCGGTGGATGACGAGGTGGCCGAGCCGCGCGTCGGCCCTGACGGCGGGGGCGTTCATCACGGCGGGGGTTTTCCTGGTCCTGTACTGGGACCTGCGGATCCTGGCCCGTCGTGACCTGATCTGGTATCCGTTGGCTCCTTGGGCGGCATGAGACGCGTGTACGCCCGGACAGGATGCGGCTCGCGTCGGCCGGGCGTACGAACGGGTCAGGCGCTCGCGGTGGAGGCGACGGCGCCGACGACCTCGCCCGCCGCGTCGACGATGTCGATCGCCGTGAGGTAGGGGTCGTCGAGCAGCGGTACGAGGTCGGCGAGGACCTGGGCGAAGCGGGCCCCGTTCTCGTGTGTCATCGTGAGGTTGCCCTCCCACAGCGCGTCCCGAACCCGGCGTGAGGTGAGCATGCCGTCTCCGGCTGCCGCGATGAGGAGCAGCTCGGCGACACGGCTCTCCAGCGCGCTCGGACGCCAGGCTCCGGTGCGGAAGTCGGCCATGAGTTCCTCGACGCCGCGACGGGCTCGCTCGGTGGCGACGGGTTCCGGGAAGAAGTCGGTCTCGGTCTGGGTGGTGATCGTGGACATGGGGATCCCTTCGATGAGGTGGAGGGGGTCACCGGAGGCCGGCGGCGGCGCGGAGTGCGTCCACGCGGTCCGTGCGCTCCCAGGTGAAGTCCGGCAGCTCACGGCCGAAGTGGCCGTACGCCGCGGTCTGGGCGTAGATCGGACGCAGCAGGTCGAGGTCACGGATGATCGCGGCCGGACGCAGGTCGAAGACCTCGCCGATCGCGTTCTCGATCTTCTCCGTGTCGACCGCTGCGGTGCCGAAGGTCTCCACGAAGAGACCGACGGGCTCAGCCTTGCCGATCGCGTACGCGACCTGGACCTCACAGCGCGCGGCGAGACCCGCGGCCACCACGTTCTTGGCGACCCAGCGCATCGCGTACGCCGCCGAGCGGTCGACCTTGGACGGGTCCTTGCCCGAGAACGCACCGCCACCGTGGCGGGCCATGCCACCGTACGTGTCGATGATGATCTTGCGGCCGGTCAGGCCCGCGTCGCCCATCGGGCCGCCGATCTCGAAACGGCCGGTCGGGTTCACCAGCAGGCGGTAGCCCTCGGTGTCCAGCTTGATGCCGTCCTCCACGAGCTGCGCGAGGACGTGCTCGACGACGAACTCACGGATGTCCGGCGCGAGCAGCGAGTCCAGGTCGATGTCGCTCGCGTGCTGCGAGGAGACCACCACCGTGTCCAGCCGCACCGCCTTGTCACCGTCGTACTCGATGGTGACCTGCGTCTTGCCGTCCGGGCGCAGGTAGGGGATGGTCCCGTTCTTGCGCACCTCGGACAGCCGGCGCGAGAGCCGGTGGGCGACGTGGATCGGGAGCGGCATCAGCTCCGGCGTCTCGTCGCAGGCGTAGCCGAACATCAGACCCTGGTCGCCCGCGCCCTGCTTGTCGAGCTCGTCCTCATCGCCCTCGACCCGCTTCTCGTACGCGGTGTCGACGCCCTGCGCGATGTCCGGCGACTGCGCGCCGATCGACACCGAGACGCCACAGGAAGCACCGTCGAAGCCCTTTTTGGAGGAGTCGTAACCGATCTCCAGAACCCTGTTGCGCACGAGGTTGGGGATGTCGGCGTAGGCCTTGGTGGTGACCTCGCCCGCGACATGCACCAGACCGGTGGTGATCAAGGTCTCGACGGCGACGCGCGAGGAGGGGTCCTCACGCAGGAGCGCGTCGAGAATCGTGTCGCTGATCTGGTCAGCGATCTTGTCGGGGTGACCCTCGGTGACAGATTCCGAGGTGAAGAGACGCTTCGTCATGGGCGCATGAGATCCGCAGCCGTTCCCCGCCCGCAAGGCGGAGTTGGCCGAGTTGCGCAAAAGCCCGCCGGCCGGCGGCGGCTCGGCCACGTCAGGCCGCCGGGACCGTGGCCCGCTCGGCCTCCCGGTCGGCGCGGACACCGACCAGCGACCGGTACAGCAGGATCGCGGCCAGGCCGGCCGTCCCGTACAGAAGGCTCATCCCGATGGCGGGGACGAATGCGCCGACGGTGACGCACAGGGCGGCGACGAGCAGGCCCACGCGGGCGTTGAGGGCGTAGGCAGCCATGTACTTGGTGCGGGCCTCCTGATCGATCAGATCGGCCAGCAGTGCCTGGCGCACCGGGACGCTGGCGATCTCTCCGATCGTGAGCACGACGGCCGCGGCGATGAGCACCCAGCCGATCTCGCTGACGGCCCAGACCATGTAGCCGAGGGTGAACAGGGCGATGCCTCCGAAGAGCCGGATCTTCTCGGGAACCCGGGTCAGCAGCGTCCGGGCGGCCAGCACGAGACCGACGACCAGTGCGGCGTTGACCGCGCGCAGGACGCCGAGGATCGCGACGCCGTCGACGTCCAGGCTCCAGTCGCCATAGGCCAGCAGGGTCTGCGAGGGGAACTCCCGGGCGAGGCGTACGGCGATGTAGTAGCCGATCTGCATGCCGAGCGACGCGATCAGGGCGGCTGCGACCAGCTGCCGCAGAAAGATCCGGTCGCGGCCGACGGCGAGGTAGCCGCGCAGCATCGCCCGGGGGCCGGTCGCTTGCTCCTTGCCGGTGTGGGGGGCGGTCTCGGTGATCCAGCGCCATATCACCGCCGTGGTCAGCAGGCACAGGAATGCCGCACCGGCCAGGAGCTGAAGGAAGTGCCCGTCGTAGAGGAACCCGCCGAGCAGCGCGCCCACGGTGAAGGCGAGGTTGATCGACCAGTAGTTGATCGTGTAGACGAGCGGGCGGTTCTCGGGGGTGGAGACGTCGATCATCATCGCGTCGGCCGCCGGGGTGGCCAGCTGCGAGCAGCAGGTGTTGAGCAGGAACAGGGCGAACGTGGCTGTCCCGGACGTCCACCACGGCGAGTTGGCCAGGGCGAGCAGGCCGAAGGTCACGGTGGCTCCGAGTTCACCGGCCACCATCACCGGGCGACGTCCGTGGACGTCGGCGAGATGGCCGCCGATGAAGTTCGCGGCGATACCGGCCACCGCGACACAGACCGTCAGGGCGCCTGCGACGGCCGGCCCGTAGAGCACCGCGAGGTGGATGACGAGCAGCGGCATGAGCATGATCGACAACAGTCGTTGGACGAAGCCGACGCCGATGCGCAGCCGAATGTTCGGGTGCAGGGAACGCAGGTTCATCGCCGGCCTCCTGGAAGGTGCGTCTCGTCGGCCAGATGTCCGCCTCTGCCCCAATGACCCGGGGCCACGTCCCGCACGATGACGGTGACGGCTTCGTGCGGGCAGCCGGAGACCCGGGAGACAACGTCGGTGATGCCGACCACCAGCTCCTTCCTCGCTTCTCGGTCGTTGCCCTGCCACCAGTTGACGGTGATCACCGGCATGTCTGCGGTCCTCTTCTCCAGAGACGTTTCACGCGCGGGCGGGTCGAGAATCTCCGCGCCGCCGACGGGGTGACAAGCCGGAGCGGGTGCGGCGGCGCGACTTGAACAAGTCGCGCCGCCGCACCGGAGCGCGTTGTCCACTTCGTGGGCACGAGTTGGTGAAGTCGCCGCGCCTTTCCAGGCTTTGTTGCCGTCGGTTTCTGGCCCGTGGTGTGATCGCGCCGTCCCGCCCGGCCCAGCCCCGCCCAGGCTCCCTTCGGCGCCTCTCCATGACGAATGACGTGCCGCGCCCGATTCCGGCGGGGTGGGGGCGCCATGGAGCAGCAGGGCCTCCCACCAGTCTCGGAAGGAATGCCGGTGTCCCTCTTCGACATACGCAGGATCGGCGGAAGGATCGGCGCCGAGGTGACGGGGGTCGACCTCTCCACCGAGTTGTCGCCGTCCGTATTCCGCCAGGTGCACGAGGCCTTCCTGACGTACAAGGTCCTGTTCTTCCGTGACCAGGACATCACCGACGAGCACCAGCTCGCCTTCGCCGCCCGGTTCGGCCCGCTGACCGGGAAGCACCCCATGATGCGGACCGTGGACGGCGCTCCGCAGGTCATTCCGGTGGACGGCGAGGACCAGCGCGCCGACCACTGGCACACCGATATCAGCTTCACCACCGCCCCGTCCCTGGGGACGACGCTGCGCAGCGTTGTGCTGCCTCCGTACGGCGGAGACACTCTCGTCGCGAACGCCGCCGCGGGCTACCGGGACCTTCCGGCCGAACTGCGGGAGGTGGCGGACAGGCTCTGGGCCGTGCACACCAATCACGCGGAGCAGCCCAGGCTGGGTACCGAGCGTGGTGACGAGGTCCGTGCCGCGTTCCTGGCCCGCCGGTTCGAGGCGGCCCACCCGGTGGTCCGGATGCACCCGGAATCCGGCGAGCCGAGCCTGTTCCTCGGCGGATTCGCGCAGTGGCTGGTCGGCATGGAGCCTCGTGAATCCCGGCCGATCATCGATGTGCTCCAGGGCTATGTGCGACGTCCTGAGAACACCGCGCGCTGGAGCTGGCGCCCCGGCGACGTGCTGATCTTCGACAATCGCAGCACCCAGCACTACGCGGTCAACGACTACGGGCAGCACCAACGTGTGCTGCACCGGGTGTCGATCACCGGCGATGTGCCTGTGGGCCTCGACGGCAAGAAGAGCTACGCGTTGAGGGAGGGCGAATGAGCGTGCAGTCCCCATCGCACCCCGACCCCGCGTCGTTCGCAGCCCGGCTGCGCGGCCGGGAACGCCTCGTCGGCTACTGGACAGCGCTCGACAACCCGGTCGGTACCGAGCGGATCGCCGGCCTCGGGTACGACTACATCGGGGTGGATGGCCAGCACGGCGTGCTGCATCAGCCGGGCTGGCAGGCCGCGATGCTGGCCGTGGACGCTCACGGGAGCGCTGCGGGAATCATCCGGGTGCCGTCCCCGGACCCGGTCGCGATCGGGATCGCGCTCGACACCGGGGCGCGTGCCGTCGTGGTGCCGATGGTGGAGAGCGCCGAGCAGGCGCTGACCGTCGTGCGGGCCTGCCGGCACCATCCGAAAGGGACGCGCAGCCTCGGTGGTCCGGTCCGCGCGGAGCTACGGCTGGGGTCCGTCCCGGCCGAGATCGACGAGCAGGTGGCCTGCATCGTGATGATCGAGACGGCTGCCGCGCTGGAGGATCTGGAAGCCATCTGCGCAACCGGCGGTCTGGACGCGGTGTATGTCGGGCCGGCCGATCTGTCGGCCGCGCTCGGGGCTCGGTGGTTCGGCGACCCCGCCACATCCGACGACCTGGAAGCCGCGCTGGCCCGGATCACGGATGCCGCCCGTCGGCACAGTATCGCCTGCGGCATCCACGTCCTGGACGGTGCGAGCGCGGCGAAGCGGCTCACCGAGGGCTTCACTTTCGCAACCGTATCGAGCGACATCACGCACCTTCAGCAGACCGCCGCCGCGCACCTGGCCTCGGCGCGGAACCTCGGCGCGCCCTGAGTGGACGCCGGACCAGGAGGGAAGCACCCGTGACGACAGATCTGATTCCCGGGCCGACCGGGGCAGCCGCGGCGCCTGTGGCCGGGGCGCTGGAGGAGTTGGTGGGGCGGACCCCACTGCTCGACGTGCCCCTGCCGGGGCTGGCCCGTTCGGTGCGGCTGCTGGCCAAGCTGGAGGCGGCCAACCCACTCGCCAGTGTGAAGGACCGCGCCGCCCTGTTCATGATGCGGGCCGCCGAGGAGTCGGGGCTGCTGCCCACGGCCGGGGGCACCGTCATCGAGTGTTCGTCGGGCAGCACGGGCATCTCGCTGGCCGCGCTGTGTGCCCGTCGTGGACACCGGTGCATCATCGTGATGCCCGACAACGCCACCGAGGAACGCCGCCTGATCCTGCGGGAGCTGGGGGCCGAGGTGCATCTCGTGCCGCACCAGGACGGGCTCCTGTCTGCCTGGGCGTACGCGGAGAACCTGCAGCGCACCCTGCCCGGCTCGTGGGTGCCGCACCAGGATCGCAACCCCGCCAACGTACGGGCCCACTACGAGACGACGGGCCCGGAGATCTGGGAGGCCACGAGGGGGCGCGTCGACGTCCTGGTGTGCGGGGTCGGCACGGGCGGCACCCTGACGGGCACCGCCCGCTATCTCAAGGAGCGCACGACGCTCCATGTGGTGGCCGTTGAACCGGCCCGCTCCGCCGTGCTCTCCGGGGGTGAGGCGGGACCACACGGCATCCCCGGCATCGGCGCCGGATACATCTCGGAGATCACCGACCTCTCGCTGGTGGACGAGGTCGTCGCCGTCGCGGACCCGGACGCCTCCGCCACGGCCCGCGAGATCACCCGCGCCACCGGCCTGCCGGTCGGCGTCTCCTCCGGGGCGGCGGCCTGGGCGAGTCGCGCCGTGACCGCCGGCCCCAGGTGGGCGGGCGCCACCGTCGTCACCGTCTTCCCCGACAGCGGGGAGCGCTATCTGTCGACGGCCCGCTGATCCGTCGTCGTCTCCTCACACAAAGGCAGGAAGACATGTGCCGGATCTTCGGCTACTTCAACGCGGCGGCGACGCCGCACGACATGCGGACCGTCGCGGCGCTGCAGCGGCACGGGGGTCCTGACGCGACGGGGATGTCGCTGACACCCGGCTGCGGGCTGGGCAGCAACCGGCTCGCCGTCGTAGACCTGGACGGCGGTGAGCAGCCGTACGGTCGGGGCGGCCCGGTGCAGGTGGTGTTCAACGGGGAGATCTACAACCACGAGGAGCTGCGCGGCCGCCTGGAGTCGCTCGGGCACTCGCTTCCCGACCGTTGCGACGGGTCGGTGCTGCCCGCCCTCTACCTGGAGTACGGCGAGGATTTCACCGAGCATCTCGACGGTATGTACGCGCTGGCGCTCCTGGACTCGCGCGGTGATGTCCCCCGGCTGCTGCTGGCGACCGACCACATCGGCATGAAGCCCTTGTACTACCGGTGGGACGCGGGTGCGCGGTCCCTGTGCTTCTCGTCAGAACTCCCGGCGCTGCTGGCGTTCGGCGGCGTCGGCGCCCGGGTGCGGGAGTCGGCGCTGGAGGCCTACCTGGCCACCCGTACGCCGTTCGGGACGCGCACGGTGTACGAGGACGTGGAGGTTCTGGAAGCGGGCACCACCTGGACGTGCGAGCTGGGCGGCCCCCCGCGGCTCCGGCGCAGGCCCGCGGACGCGTGCCCCGGCCCGGCCGAGGACGGGTTCAGCGCGGCGCGGCAGGTGCGGCGGACTCTGCGCTCCGAGGTGGGCCGGCTGCTTGTGGCGGATGTCCCGGTCGCGCTGATCGCCTCCGGGGGCCTCGATTCGAGCCTGGTCACGGCGCTGGCAGCGGAGTACGGCCCGGTGGACACGTTCAACCTCGCCTACCGGGGCACCTGGCCTTTCGACGAGCGGCACTTCGCCCGCGAGGTGGCCGAGCTGGCCGGGGCGACGCACCATCAGGTGGAGATCGATCCGGCCGACTTCCCGGCCTTGCTGGAGGAGACCGTCTGGCATCTGGGCCAACCCAACGCCGATCCCATCGCACTGAGTTCGTACGTGCTGTTCCGGGCGGTGCGGGACGCCGGGTTCACCGTGGCGCTCACCGGTGACGCGGCCGACGAAGTGTTCGGCGGGTATGCCCGGATGCGGCAGGCGGCCGAGAGCGCCGCCGCGGGCTCCGACTGGTCCGCGGCCTATCTGGACTCCCTGTCCGCCGCTCCGGCCTCGTTGCGGGAGGCGCTGTACACCGAGGCCTACCGGGCGTACGTCCGTGACAACCCGGCTCTGCCGGCGGATGCGCGGGAGGATCTGCTGCACGGCCCGGGCAGCGTGCTGGACCGGGTCACCCGGTTCGAACTGGAGAGCCGACTGCCGGCGTACCACCTGCGTCGGGTCGACCATCTGAGCATGGCTTCCTCGGTGGAGGCGCGAATACCGTTCGCCCAGCGTTCGGTGGTGGCACTCGGCCGGGGGCTGCGCGACCACCAGCGGATCCAGGGCGGGCAGGTGAAGCGGACCCTCTACGCCGCTGCTGCCGGGCTGCTGCCAAAGAGCGTGCTCTCCCGTCCCAAGCAGCCATTCACGCTGCCGGTCACCGCGATGCTGCGGCCCGGCACGTCCCTGTGGGAGTACGCCCGGGACATGCTGGCGCCCGCCCGGGTGGCCGCGGCGGGGCAGCTGGACGGCCGGGCGGTGGAGACCCTGCTCGCCGGCCAGGCGGAACGGCCCGACGACACAGCCGCCACAGCGCTGTGGGCTCTGCTCGTGCACGAGGTGTGGAACGAACAGTTCCGGCGCTCCGCACGGCGGTTCTCGGACGCCGGCGCGGCGCCGGGCGGTTCCAGACCGATGGCGGTGGCGGCGTGATCGGGCATCTCGCATACGCGGCGGGCGCGCCGTGCCCCACGTTCGTCCTGGACTCGGGCCGGCTGCCGCGGGAGGAACGGGCGTTGCTGGCCCACCTCACGGAAGCCCGGCGCTATCTGGTCTCCGCCGGGGGCGCCCATGTGCTGAAGATCGCTCTGGTGGAGCAGTCCGAGCATCCGATGTTCGATCTCGACTACCGGTTCGTACAGGCGCTCCCCGGCGCCCCGGACAGGTTCGATGTGCGCGGCTCGTGCGGTCATTCGGTCCTGGCGGCCGTGATCGCCGCGGCCCGTTCGGGGATGCTGCCCCGTCTGGTGCCCGGCGCCCGGGTCCGGGTCCACGTGCGCAACAACGGGGACAGCGTGGTGTGCGAGGTCGAGCAGGTCGAGCGGGACACAGCCGTCTTCACGGTGACGTTCGTCCAGCCCGCGCCGGTCCCGTTCGACACTCTGTTGCCCGGCGGCGGGACGCGGACCGTGCTCGACACCGGTGACGAGCGGGTCGAGGTCTCCCTGGTCACCAGCGCCAACACCTACGCCTTCGTGGACGCGCGGACTCTCGGTGTTCCCGACCAGGCCGCGCTGTTCGGCGCGGGCACGGAACTGCTGGCACGGCTGGAGAAGGTCCGCAGGGCCGGTGCCGACCGGCTCGGCTGGCCGCGCGACGGGGCCTTCCCCAAGGTCGCGGCGATACTGCCCGGCAGCGGCGGCGGACTCGCGGCGCGGGCCGTGACCGTACCGGGCTGGCATCCCTCGATCGCCCTGACCGGGGCGGTCTGCCTGGGCTCGGCCGTGCGGATCCCCGGCACGCTGCCCTGGCAGGCGGCGCGTGAGAACGGCGCGGACGCGGGCCTGATCGAGATCGCCACGCCCGGCGGCCGCACGGCGGTCTCCGCCGTCACCTCGGTGCCCACCGACGGCGACGGCACGCTCCTGTGGGCGGCCGTCGCCCGCAAGCACGTCACCTTCCGGGGCTCTTTCGTACTGGAGCCCCTGAGCCATCTGCAATTCGAGGAGGTCGCGCGGTGTCTGGCGTTGTCGGAGGCGGCATGAGGGTCATGGCGGCGCCCGAGCTGCGCGCCCGGCTGCACGAAGCCGCCGTGAGGAGCGGACCGGCCGGGGAGGCGGACCGGGAGGCGTCGGCGGTGCTGCGCGCGAGCGGCCTGCTCGGTACGGCGGTTCCGGTCCGCCACGGCGGTACGGGCGGTGACGCCGCCGAGATCAACCGGGTCGTCGAGGAGATCGCCTCGGTGAATCCCTCCGCAGCGATCATCGCCTTCCAGCACTTCGCCGTGAGTGCCCGGATCTGCGAATGGGGCAGTGCGGAACAGCGGGAGCGTCTGCTGCCGCTGCTGGCGGACGGCACCTGGCTGGCCGCCTCCGCGTGGAGCGAGACCGGCGCCGGAGCGGCGAAGCGGAATCTGGCGAGCACCGGAGAACGCCTGGGCGACGGGCGCTGGCTGCTGAACGGTTCGAAGACGTTCACCACCGGAGCGGGGCTCGCCGACGTCTATCTGGTGCTGGTGCAGACCTCCGAGCCGGGTCCCGGCACCCAGGAGTACGGATCCGACGGGCAGAGCTTCTTCCTGGTGCCGGCGGCCAACCCCGGTCTCGTCCCGGAACTCGGCCTGGGCCTCGCGGGCATGCGCGGCTCGGCCACCGGGCTGATCGCCCTGCGGGACTGCGTGGTGGCGGACTCGGACCGGCTCGGCCCCGAGGGCGGAGCCGCCTCGATCATCGCGGGGGTACGGGAGTCCGGCGCCAGTCTCGGGACGGTGTCCGCCGGCATCGCCCGGGCCGCCCTCGACCTGGGTGTCCGCCATGCGCGCGACCGCGGCCTGATGGACCTGCCGACGGTGCGTCACCGGCTGGTGGAGCTGGCGACGCGGGTGGAGGCGGTCCGGGCGGTCGTCGGGCGTGCCGGGGCGCGGGTCTCGGCGGATCCGGGCCTGAGCACGCTGCACAGCAAGCTGTACGCGAGCGTGGCGGCCGAGGAGATCTGTCTGGAGGTCGCGCGGATGCTGGGCTCGGCCGGATACCGGGACGGGGCCCCCATCGGCCGGCTGCTCGCCGACGCACGGGGCATCGCCTTCATGGGTCCGACGAACGACCTGTGCCGGGATCTGGTGGCGGCGTCGTGGACCCGGTGAACCCCGTGCCCGACCTGGTGGTGAGCGGCCGGAGGCTGGTGACGCCGCAAGGAGTACGCGCGGGCCATGTCCTCGTCCGCGGCGGGCGGATCACCGCGGTCACGGAGGCCGACACGGCCCCCGCGGCGGTGGAGCGTCTGGACGCGGGGGACCACTATGTGCTGCCGGGTCTCATCGACTCCCATGTCCACTTCCGTACGCCGGGTCTGACGCACAAGGAGGACTGGGAACACGGCGGAAGGGCCGCCGTCCGCGGGGGCGTCACCACGGTGATGGACATGCCGAACACGGTGCCGCCGACCCTCGATCCGGAGGCGGTGCTCTCCAAGGCCCGCATGGTTGCAGGCAGTTCGCTGGTTGATATGCGTTTCCACATCGGGCTCGATCCGGCCCGGCCCGAGCTGCTGGCCACCCTCGACCCGTCCGTGGCGACCAGCGCGAAGGTGTTCATGGCGGGCCATCACACGGCGCCCACCGTCGTACGCGATCCCGCGACGCTGGAGAAGGCGTTCGCCGCGGCCGCCGAGGGCGGGGTGCAGTTGGTCCTGCACGCCGAGGACGACGGTCTGTTCGCCCTGCTGGACGCCTGGTGGGGGGAGCCCGGCAGCTATCTGGACTACGAGCGGCACCGGCCGCGCACCGGCGGCATCGTCGCCGTCGCCAAGGTCGTCGAGCTGGTGCGCCGGTACGGCACCCGGGCGCACATCCTGCACCTGTCGAGCGCCGAGGAGGCGGACCTGGTGTGCGCGGCGCAGGCCGCCGGGCACCCGGTCACCTTCGAGGTGACCGGCCACCATCTGTCGTTCACCGACCGGGACACCCGGCGGATGGGGGCCCGGACCCGGCTGTCGCCGTCCATCCGGGGCCAGGCGGACCAGGACCGGCTGTGGTCGGCGCTCGTGAACGGCCAGCTCTCGACGCTCGGCAGCGACCACGCGCCGCACACCGTCGCGGAGAAGACCCAGGCCGTCGCCGCGTCGCCCCCCGGCCTCCCCGGGGTGCAGGAGCTGGCCGTCTCGGTGTGGACGGGGATGCGCCGGCGGTGGCCGCAGGAGGATCCGGACATCGCCGTGGCCCGCCTGGTGCGCCACCTCTCGGCGACGCCTGCGGAGTTGTTCCGGCTGCCGGGCAAGGGGCGGATCGCGGAGGGCGCTGACGCCGATCTGGTCGTCTTCGCGCCCGACACGCCTTGGATCCTTTCGGCGCGGGACGTGGAGAGCAAGTGCGCCTGGTCGGCCTATGAGGGCTGGACCTTCACCGGCCGCGTCGAGCGCACCCTGCGCGCGGGGCGGACCGTGTGGGACGCCGCATCGGGGTCGTTCGGTGCGTACGACGGCCGTCTGCTGACGGCCGCGGACCGGGTGGAGACAACGGACGGGGCGGCCTCGGCCGTCCGGGAGGGATGACACATGGCCAGAAGACTGTCCGTTGTGGTGGCCGGGGGCGGGATCGGAGGTCTCGCGGCGGCTGCCGGGCTGGCCTCGCGGGGGGTCGACGTCACCGTCGTGGAGCGGTCGGATCGCACCGGTGCGCGAGGCTCGGGCCTGGTCCTCCAGCCCAACGGGGTGCGGGCCGCCGACGCGCTGGACGAACGGATCGGCAGCCGGATCCGGGCCGTGGGGCACGTCTGCGGGCCCGACGAGGTGCGGGTGCTGATGGACTCGGCGGGCACGGTGCTGGCCGAGGAGTCGACCAACGCGGCCGCCGGGTCCTCCGGCGCACCGCAGATCCCCCTGCTGCGCTCGGACCTGCACCGGGTCCTGCTCGACGAGGCGCTCACCGCCGGCACCGCCGTCCGCCTGGCGACCGCCGTCGAGTCGTACACGACGCATCCGGGTCATGTCACCGTGCGCCTGTCGGACGGGGACTTCGTCGACTGCGACGCGCTGATCGGCGCCGACGGGATCAACTCCGCGGTACGGGCGCGGATGCTGGACGACGGGCCGCCGCGATACCGCGGCTACACCTCGGTGCGGGGCCTCACGCGCAGGTCCGCGCTCGGACAGCGCGGGCACGTGGTCAACGGCCGGGGGATCCAGCTGTTCGTCGCCCCGGTCGGTGAGGACGAGCTGTACTGGACCGCCAAGATCACCGCAGCACCCGGTGTGTGGCCGGCCATGGGCTCGGCGGCGGCCCGTCTGGCTCTGTTGGAGGCCATGGAGGGCTGGTACGCCCCTGTGGTGGATCTGGTACGCGAGGCGGACCCCCGGGGCCTCGTCGTCACCGACATCCACGACCGCGATCCCGTCCGGCAGTGGGTGGACGGACGGGTGGCGCTGCTCGGCGACGCTGCGCACCCGATGGTGCCGGCGCTCGGCCAGGGCGCCAACATGGCGTTGGAGGACGCGGCGGTCCTCACCGACACGCTCACCACGTGTTCCTCGGTCCCCGAGGCGCTCGCCGTCTACGCCCGGGAGCGGATGGACCGGACCGCGGCCGTGGTTCTCGCCTCACGCCGCCAGGGCTCGCTCGATCAGGGCGCCGACCGGGCCGGGGAGGAACGGCGCAACGCCCGTATCAGGGCCGAGGGCCGCAAGGACATGGAGACCGCCGACGTACTCGACTGGCAGCCGCGACGCGTTGCCCCGGCAAAACCGGCGCCGGTCGTCCGCGCGGGGCGCGGCGTCACGGCCGGCAGAGCGCCGCACATCGTCGTGATCAGCGGATCGCTGCGCCAGGGCTCCAGCTGCGACCGGGTGGCGGCGTGGTGCGCGGACCGGTGCGCGGAACTCGGCGCCTCCACCCGGGTGTTCACCGGGCAGGAGATCGACTTCCCCGCCTACCGCCCCGGTCTGGCCGACACGGACCCGGCCGTGGCCGGTTTTCTCGGCGCACTGCGCGCCGCGGACGGCGTGGTGCTGGTGTCGCCGACTTACCACGCGACGGTCTCGGGACTGCTGAAGAACGCCCTCGACTACGTCAACGACATCGACGGCCCGGTGCCGTACCTGGAAGGGCGTGCGGTCGGCACGGTCGCCGTGGGTACGGCCGCGCAGGGCGCCGTCTCGACGCTGGCGACGCTGCGCACGATCGCGCACGCGCTGCGGGGCTGGCCGACGCCGGTCGGCGCGGCGGTGACCCGGCCACCGGAGCAGCCTTTCGGCGACGGGGCCCCGGGGCCGGAGGAGGCGCGTCTGATCGAGATGGTGTCCCAGGTGGTGTGGCTGGGCGCGGCGCGGGGCGCCGCGGGCCCGCCGCCTTCTCTGGGAGCCGTCGCCTGACACCACGGCGACCTCGACCGCCCCGGTGCCTGTCGTCGAACTGCCTTCTGCCGCGCGGCGCCTGGCCCCCGGTGCCCTTCACCGTCCGACATCACAGCCGTGGCGCGCCGATCGCGTCCGGGAACGGAGAGCCGAACATGTCCGATTCACCCTCGCCCTACCAGGTCCTGCCCGCCCGGCTCGGGCCCGTCTGGCGGGACGCCAACATCAGGTCCGGTCCCTCCTTGGACAGCCCGGTGACCGAACTGCTCCTGCCGGACGCCGCCGTCTGCCATGAGGCCGAGGGATGGTCGCCGGGCGACGAGGTGGTCGAGGGCGACCACCCGGGCGGTGTGATCACGAGTTCTGTCTGGTTCAGGCTGGGAAGCGACGCCTGGACGAGCGCCGTGAACTTCGAGCCGGTGACCGTGGCGGCGCTTCTGCCGGAGGCCGTCACCGTCGACTCTTCTCGCACCGACGTGTCCTGACGCCCGACGGAAAGAGCCGCTGTGCGCCGGGCCCGGATCCGGATCCGGCCGGGATCCCGTCGGGGAGTGTGTGCAGAATTTCCTACGAAAAGATCCGGCCGTATCCGGCACTGGCGGACATGACACGGATGAACGCTGCATGCCATTCCCGCGGTTCCCCGGCTCCGGTCGGACAAGCGGAGATCGGGCGTGCCCGCCGCAGACGAAGGGGGATCCGGCGAGGTCCACCGGCGACGGGACAGCCAGCTTCGCCCCGGTCCGCAGGGGCGCCGCCTCCCTTCCCATCAGCCCTTGTACCTGCCATGACTGCCGACCCGGCTTTTTCGGACACCCTCCGTCCCACTGAGCATTCTGGGAGAACGAACCTCTCTGAACAGCCAGTAACATTCGTTACTACGCCGGATCGATACTCGTGCGGAAATTTTGATCACCGGGTCTGCCGTAAAAGAGATTAAGGTGAATTCGGGTGAATTCCCTTTCGTTTCCCTCCCGCCCCGAACTCTCCGGCCCGGCCTCCGGACCCGAATCCACCTGGAAAGGGGGCACGTACATGCCCCGGTACGGAGGGCTCGCCCTCAAGAAGCCGACCGAGGTCCCGCTGGACAGCCTCGTACGGCTGAGACGTTCCTACGAGGAGCGCGTCACGGGCGCAGCCAGCTGTACCAGGGACGACGTCCTCCTGGAGATCGGCCGGCCCGAGTACCAGGACGACAGCTGGTGCCTGGCCACCCCCGACGACGAAGTGCTGGCCTGGGCCGCGATGGCCCGCAACGGTGACACGCTGGACGCCGATCTGACCGCGCTGCCCTGCCGCCACGGCGCGAGCGCGGCTCGTACACTCCTGCGCCTCCTGCTGGACCGGGCCGACGAACTGGCCGCCGAGCACGGCCTGCCGTACGGCCTGACTGTCGGCGGCATCCTGCAGGGCGACCAGGTGACCCCTTCCTTTCTGGAGGAGGCCGGGTTCGTCCACGGCCCCACCTCACGGCAGTACGACGTCGGGCTGACGGCCGCTCCGTTGCCGCCCGTCCTTCCCGACGGCGGCGTCATCCGGCGGGCGGACACCGACGACTTCGAGGTCCTGCACGCCTTGCACCGGCGCAGTCTGACCGAGGGGCCCCGGACGGAGGACCCCGAGGCGTTCCGGGCCGGCCTGCGTCGGCTGTCGGAGTCCGGCGGGGTGACGCTGCTGCTCGCCGTGGACGGACACCCCGTCGGCTACGCCGCGGCCCGGGCCGCCGGCGGCGAGGGCCGGGTCCTGCAGCTCGCCGTGACTCCCGCCTCCCGCGGGCTGGGCGTCGGTCTCGCGCTGGTCCTGGCCGTCCTGGCCGAACTGCGCGATCTCGGCGTCGGCCGGGCGCTGGTCACGCTGGACACCGGGGATCCGACGGACCACGACGCATTCGGCAGTCTGCTCAGCGTGCAGGGCTCACGCGTCCTCATCCGCTTCCGCAGGACCGACGCATGAGGCAGGACGCTCCCGGCCTCGGTCGGCCATCGCACCCCGAGTCCCCTCGGCAGGTTCGGTACCGGAGCGGGATCCCGCTCCCGACCGGCTTCCTCCCCGCCGTCCCGGCAACGATACCGACGCCCCGCTCCCCCGGAAGCGCACGGCCCCCGCTCAGGACTTCTTCGTGAAGTCCCCTACCGGCGAAACCCGTTCGCCTCTCCGCCGTCCTCCCACCCGCGACGAGCCCCACGAGAACGGAGCACCCCGCCATGACACACACCGGTGCGCCCAAGCGGCTGCTGATGGTGATGCCCTACAGCCAGTTCGTCCGCAAGGCGGCCGCGGCAGGCTTCGAGGTCTGGGCAGTCTGGGACCCCTCGCTGCGTGAGGAGGCTTACCTCGACGAGGTCGCCGAGCACGCGCGGGAGCTGCTGCTGGCGGACTTCTCCGACGAGTCCGGGCTGCGCGCGCTGATCGCCGAGACCGTCCGTACGCACGGCATCGGCACCGTGCTGCACCTGGGCGCCGAGGCGTCCATGCCGCCGGCCGTCGCGGAGGCGGAGGCGCTCGGGGTCTCCCCCAACCCCGTGTCGGCCGTCATCCGGCTCAACGACAAGGCCGCCATGCGCGCGCTGCTGGCGGAGCACGAGCTGTCGGTGGTCCGCGCCATCCCGGCCCCCACCACCAAGGCGGTCAGAGCGGTCGTGGCCGGGATGGCCCTGCCCGTCGTGGTCAAACCGACCGGGGCGTCGGGGAGCCGAGGCGTCGCCCTGATCCGCGACGCGGAGGATCTGGAGGAGTGGAACGCCCGCGTCGCGGAAGCCGGCCTCGTCGGCCCGTACGTGGTCGAGGAGTATCTCCAGGGCCCCGAGTACAGCGTCGAGACCCTCACCGTCGACGGTGTGCACCACGTCGTCGGCATCACCGCCAAACAGACCACAGGCGCCCCGTTCTTCGTGGAGACGGCCCACGTCCACCCCGCTCCGCTCGCCCCCGAGGACCGGTCCACGATCCACGCCGTCGTCATCGGCCTGCTCGACCTGGCCGGATACCGCTTCGGCCCCGCGCACACCGAGGTCATCCTCACCCGGCGCGGCCCGCGTATCGTGGAGTCCCAGAGCAGGCTGGGCGGCGACCGCATCCCGCTGCTCATCGCCACCGCGTCGGACTTCGACATCGAGGCCGCGATCTTCCGGACGCTGGCCGGAGAGCCCCTGGAGGTCCCTGCCCCCCGGCACACCGCGTCCATCGGCTTCTTCACCCTGTCCGCCGGGCGGCTGGACGCCGTCGGTGGCCTCGACGCGATACGTGCTCTGCCCTACGTCCACGCGCTGCACTTCCCCTTCCGTCCGGGGGACGAACTGCCGCGCACCACCAGCTCGTCCACCCGCCACGGCTACGTCGTCGTCGACGCGGAATCGCCCGCCGAGGCGGCGGAACGCATCTCCCGCGTCCGCAGTCTGCTGCGCGCGGACGTCCGCGAAGCCGCTTCGGCAGCCTCGAAGGGAGCCTGACCGTGAGTTCCGGAAAGACCGTCCTGCTGATCGGCGGCATCGACGCCCACCTGGAGCGCTTCGCCGCGCTCGGCGTCAAGGTCGTCCTGTTCCAGCATCCCGACAAGATCACCGCCTATCAGGCGCGCACCGCCGATGTGCTCCTGGTCGTCGACTACACCGACTGGGACGTCGTGCTCCCCTTCGCCGAGACGGCCCGAAGGCTCTACGGCGCGGACGCCGTCGTCTCGCTCACGGAGCCCGGGCTGAACCCGGCGAGCAGGCTCGGCGACCTGTTCGGGCTGACCGACGGACGTCGCCACGAGGTGAGTCGCCGGATGCGCGACAAGCTGCTGATGCGCCGTCACCTCGCCGAGCACGGGCAACCGGTCCCGCACGTGGCCCCGGTCGAGGGCCGGGCATCGCTGGAGAGGTTCGGCGAGCGGGCCGGCTATCCGTTCATCGTCAAACCGGTCTCCACCACCGCCGGATTCGGGCTGCTGCGCGCCGAGAGCCCCCAGGATCTCGACCGGGTCTGGGCGCGGGTGCGGGAGCTGGACGGCGGCCGTACCGACCGCGGTTCGAGGATGTTCACCGTGGACGGCTTCCTGATGGAGTCCTTCGTCGACGGACCCGAGTTCAGCGTCGAGGCGCTGAGCTTCGCCGGACGCCATGTCGTCGTCGCCGTCACAGAGAAGCTGACCGCCGACGAGCACTTCGCCGAGCTCGGGCACGCGGTGCCCGCCCGTCTGGCCGGCGTTGAACAGGAGCTGTTGACGGGCGCCGTCGAGGAGTTCCTGACTGTCATGGGCGTCACCGACGGCCCCAGCCACACCGAGATACGCCTCTCCTCGCGAGGGCCGGTGGTCATCGAGTCCCACAACCGGCTCGCCGGGGGCAGCATCGTGGATCTCGTCGAGACCGCCTACGGCATCGACATGGTCGGCTACGGGGCCGCCTGGCCGCTCGGGCTGATCGAACCGCTCACCGCTCCGCCCGTCCCGAAGGCGGGCGCGGTGATGCGGGCCCTCGTGCGCGAGCCCGGTGTCGTCACCGCGGTCTCGGGGGTGGACGAGGTCCGCTCGCGGCCGGACGTGCTCGCCGCCCAGGTGTCGGTGCGCCCCGGCGACACCGTCCGGCCGCTGCGCGACAACTGGGACCGGCTCGGCAGCGTCGTCGTCACGGCCGCCGACACCGACGCCGCCGAGGCCCTGTGCGAACGCCTCGTGCGCAGCGAGATCCGTATCGACGTCGAACCGGCTGCCGCCCCCGCGGCGGTCCGGGCCGCCTGACCGCGGTGCCGCCGGAAGGAGCCGGACACATGCCGGAAGAGCCGGGGCTGTTGCGCACGCTGGACGAGGACATCCGTGTCGTCGTCGCCCGTGATCCGTCCCTCGCCAACCGCTGGGAGGCCATCGGCCACACCGGGCTGTCCGCCGTGTGGGCCCATCGCGTGGCGCACCGGCTGTACAGGCGGCGTATGCGTACGGCCGCGCGGGCCGTCGCCCGTGTCGCCCGCCGCCGCACGGGCGTCGAGATCCATCCCGGCGCGGTACTCGGTCGGCGCGTCTTCATCGATCACGGGGCGTCGGTGGTGATCGGCCAGACGGCCGTCGTCGGCGACGACGTGACGATCTACCAGCAGGTGACCCTCGGGGCGGTGGGGTGGTGGACCGACAACCGGCGCCCGCCCGGGGCCCGCCGGCACCCCGTCGTCGGCGACGGGGTGATCCTCGGGGCGAACGCGACCGTGCTGGGGCCGGTGACCATCGGCGCCCGGGCGTTGATCGGCGCCATGGCCACCGTCACCGAGGACCTGCCCCCCGGGGCCCGCGTGTACGCGGCGCCGTCGGTCGTCCGGCTCGCGCCGCCCGGCCCGCGGGCGGTCCCGGGCGTCGACGGGGGCCCCGGAGCGGTCGCCGACCCCGTGCAGGCGCTGGCCTCGGCGGGCTCCTGGTGACTCCGCCGTACCCCTCCCTCCGCCCCTCCCGCCTGTCCTTCCCGTCCCTCTCTTCCTTCTCCTCTTTTCCGAGCACTGGAGCCCTCTGGTGACCATCGACCTCCTCACCGCACCTCCCCGGCGGCGGATCGCCTCCGGGGTCGAAGAACTCATCGGCAACACCCCCCTGGTCCGCCTCGCCGTCGCCGACGCGCAGCCCCGCGCCGAGGTCCTCGCCAAGATCGAATCCGCCAACCCGTTCGCCAGCAGCAAGGACCGTGCCGCCCTGGCGATGCTGCGCGGCGCCGAGCGGCGCGGCGACATCGCCCCCGGCGGCACCGTGGTGGAGTCCACCTCCGGCAACACCGGGATCGCCCTGGCAGCGCTGAGCGCCCTGCACGGCTACCGCTGCGTGGTGGTCCTGCCCGACAGCGCCACGTCCGAGCGGATCGGTCTGCTGACCGCCCTGGGGGCCGAGGTCGTGAAGACGCCCAGCGCCGAGCGGTTCGCCGGGGCGATCGCCAAGGCCGAGGAGATCCAGGCCGCCCTGCCCGGCTCGTGGTACGTGCGCCAGCACGAGAACCCCGACAACGTCCGGGCCCACTACGAGAGCACCGGCCCGGAGATCTGGGCGGACACCGGTGGCCGGGTGGACGTCCTGGTGGCCGGGGTCGGCACGGGCGGCACCCTCACCGGTGCGGGGCGTTTCCTGCGGGAGCACAACCCGGAGCTGGAGATCGTCGCGGTGGAGCCGGAAGGCTCACCCGTACTCTCCCGCGGGCACGCCGGAAACCATCGCATCCCCGGGCTCAACGGCGGCTTCGTCTCCCCCACCACGGACGTCTCGCTCATCGACCGCGTCCTGACCTGCTCCGACGAGGACGCCTCCCGGACCGCCCGCGAACTCACCCGGAACCAGGGCATCTTCGCCGGTCTCTCCTCCGGCGCCGCCGTCCACGGCGCGGCCCTGCTGGCCCGGGAGCCCGCCTATGCGGGCCGGACCATCGTCACGATCCTCCCCGACACCGGGGAGCGCTACGTCAGCATCTGGAACGAGGGAGCCCCGTCATGACCACGCTCGTCCTGCACCGCGGCTCGCTGCGCGCCAACCCCTACGAGCGGTGGCTCGGGGACCACGGGGAGAAGATCGTCCTGCTGGCATCGGCCGAGCAGCTCGCCCTGTTCGGCGAGGAACTGCCCGCCGTGGCGCCCTACGCGCACGCCGAGGCGGTGGCGGACTACGACACCGGCGCCCGGGTGGCCGAGCGGGCCGCCGAACTCATCGAGGAGTTCGCGGTCACCGACATCGTCGCCTGCCACGAGTTCGACATCGAACGGTCGGCCGCCCTGCGCGAGCGGTACGGCCTGCCGGGGCAGCACCTGGACACCGCCCGGGTGTACCGCGACAAGTGGGAGATGAAGCTCGCCGCGCGGAGCGCCGGGATACCGGTGGCCGAGCACACGCTGCTGCGCTCCGCCGACGACCTCGGGAGCTTCGCCGACCGGCACGGGATGCCGGTCGTGGTCAAGCCTCGCCGGGGTGCGCTCTCGGTCGGCGTATCCGTGCTGCGTAC
Organism: Streptomyces sp. iso_384; assembly: GCF_056172905.1. Lineage (NCBI taxonomy): Bacteria > Bacillati > Actinomycetota > Actinomycetes > Kitasatosporales > Streptomycetaceae > Streptomyces > Streptomyces sp. iso_384. The sequence continues at coordinate 81,322 of NZ_JBWBTT010000027.1, read as the reverse complement.
CCGCGAGGAGCTCGCCGCCTGGTCGGCGGCCACCGCTCTCCTCGGCCCGGACGGCGAGCCGCAGTGGCTCGCCGAGGCCTTCGTCCAAGGGGCCATGTGCCACATCGACGGCACCGTCCTGGACGGCCGGATCACCAGCATGTGGCCCTCGCAGTACCAGTACGCGCTCGCCGACTACCGGGACCGCAAGGGCCGCGTCGACATCGCGCTCGACACCGCCGACCCGCTGGCCCGCCGGCTCATCGCCTTCGGCGAGCGGGTGCTGGCCTCGTTCGGCGGCCCGGAGGACCACGCCTTCCATATCGAGGTGTTCCATACCCTCGACGGCGAACTCGTCCTGTGCGAGGCCGCGTCGAGAGCAGGCGGCGCGGGGGTGCGGGATGTGCACAAGGTCCTGTTCGGCTTCGACCCGATGGAGTATCCGGTACGCCGGCAGCTCGGGCTGCCGGTCGGGGCGGGGGAACGCCAGGACCCCGCGCAGCTCGCCGGTCAGCTGCTCTTCACCAAGCGTCCCGGTGTGCTGCGGGCACTGCCCGACCCGGCGACGCTTCCCGAGGGCGTCGTGAAGTACACGGTCTACGCGGAGGTGGGGCAGACCGTCCAGGACGCGTCCCACTCCGGGGACTTCCTCGCCGCGTTCGTCATCACCGGCGCGGACCGGGCCTCGACGGAGGCGCGGATCCGGGACGCGGAGGCCTGGTTCAGGGCCGGCCTCGGCATCGGCTGACGGCCGGTCCCGGACCACGGCGCCCGCGCTACCCCTTCGCGCCGTTCCGGGCGAGTGCGGCCAGCCGGGCGGCGAGGAGGACGGCGAGAGCGGCGACGGCCACCCCGGCGGCCATAGCGGATGTGTAGCGCAGCCCGAGGGCGGATGAGGCCGGGTAGAGGACGATCCCGACGACGGCGATGCCCAGGGCCGCCGCGAGCTGCTGCGTGGTCGCGAGGACACCGGCTCCGGCGCCCGCGTCCTTGGGGGGCACCCGGCTCATCACCGTGCTCGTCAGCAGAGGGACGATCATGCCGTTGCCCACTCCGTAGACGGCCATGCCCACCAGCAGCAGGATCAGGGAAGTGCCGTCGTCCGCCAGCAGGGAAGCGGCCGGAGCCGCGGCGAGACCGGCCGCGACCAGGGCGGCGGAGGCGACGAGCACCGGCGGGCCGAATCGCGCCAGCAGCGGGGCGGCGATCCGCGAGCCGACGGCAACGGCGACGGCCGCGGGGGTGAAGGCCAGTCCCGCCTCGGCGGAGCTCAGACCGGCCTCGTCCTGCAGGTAGAGGGCCAGGACCACGGCGAAGGGAACGCTGGCCATGTAAAGGAGGAAGTTGAGCAGGACGCCGTGGACGAAGACGGGCACGGCGAACAGGTCCACCGGAAGTATCGCCGGCCTGCCGCCGCGGATCCGGGTCCGCTGGTTCCGGACGAACACGGCGGCGAACACACACCCGGCCAGGCATACCAGCAGCCCGCCGGGGAGGAACGGCCATTCCCGGACCCCGGCCAGCGGCACCAGCACGCATCCCATCGAGACGGCGGCGAGCATGGCGCCCGTGACGTCGGTCCCCCGGCCGGCGAGAGCCGGCCGATCGGCTTCCAGTACGGCGGGCAGGGCCAGGAACACCACCAGGCACAGCGGCACGGCCAGCAGGAAGACGGGGCGCCACCCCCACCCGAACAGGTCCCACGCCGGCAGGGCCCCGCCGAGGATCTGGCCGCCGACCATGCCCAGGCTCATCGACACGGCGAACCAGGACAGCGCCTTCTGCTGCTCGGCGGGCGGGAACTGGGTCCGGATCAGCGCCAGAACCTGCGGTTGCAGGAGCGCCGCGGCCGCGCCCTGGGCCAGCCTCGCCGCGATCAGCGAGCCCGGGGACCAGGCGAGCGCGCAGGCCAGCGAGGTCATCGCGAAGACGGCAATACCCGCCCGGTACATACGCCGCCGCCCGAACAGGTCGCCGAGCCGGCCGCCGGTGATCAGGCCGAGGCCGTAGACCAGGCCGTACCCCCCGACCACCGCCTGGAATTCGAAGGGGGTGAGCCGGAACGATTCGTTGATCGACGGTGCGGCGAGATTGACGCAGAACTGGTCGAACAGCGAGAGGAACGGGCCGACCAGCAGCAGAGCCAGCGCCCGGGAGCGCCGCGGATTCGGCGGCGGAGGCGGCGGGCCGCCCTCCTGTCCTGCGCCGGCCCGGTGCTCCCGGAGCTCTGCTCCCGCCCGCTTGTGGAGGAGTCCGTCCGCCATGTGTCGCCATCCCCTCGTGTGTCGCCTGGGGTCATCCCAGGAGCAGCGGGACCGCGCGGCAAGCGGACTTGGCCGAGTCGTCCGCAAGTCGGTGAAGCCGCGGAGGCTTACCCAACTCGGAATGGACGCCCATCGGTCGGGCCGCGCATTCTGCCGACGCAACCAGACGCAGAAAGGCTGTGCGATGGAAAGCGGTCCTTCAACGACGCGCCTCTCCTTTGCAGGCGGACGCGACCATGACGACGCCCGCACTCTCGTGCTGCGGTTCCTCGAAGGCGGTGCCCGCACCGACCCCTACCCCCTGCTCAACCGCATCCGCCGCTCCGGACCGGTGTGGCTCCGTCAGGGTGTGGTCGTCCTGTCCTCCCGCGCCCACTGCGAGGCCGCGCTGCGCGCCACGGACACCTCGTCGGTGCCCGTCGGCGTCTGCCCGCTCTCCGCCGGCCGTCTGCGGCGTGCGGTGGAGAGCGCCTTCTCCGCGAGGACCGCGGCGGCCCTCGTTCCCGTACTCCGCAGTGTCATCGACGACCGTCTGGACTCGGTGGCCGCCCGCGGACGCCTGGAAGCGGTCACCGACCTCGCGCACCCGGTACCGATGGCCGTCCTCTCCCACCTGCTGGGACTGCCTCCCGCCGACGCGCAGTGGCTGCACCGGCGGACGATGGCGCTCTCACCCGCCCTGGACCCCGGCCCCGCTCTCGCCGGGGCCGACACCTCGGCGGCCGTGGCGGAGCACGGGCGGGCGGCGGCCGATCTGGACGACTACTTCGCCCGGGTGGTGGAACGGCGGCGGCGTACCGACGGCGACGACCTGCTCTCCCGTCTGATGCGGGGCGAACCCGGCGGTGAGCGGCTCGACGAAGCCGAGGCCGCCTCGTTCGGCCGGTCCCTGCTGGGCTCCGGGTACGAGGCCACCGCTGCCCTCGTCTCTGGCTCCGCTCTGGCGTTGCTGCGGGCCCCGCACGAGATCGACGCCGTGCGGCACGACCCAGGTCACACGGAGCACGTGGTGGAGGAGACCCTGCGTCTGGACCCGCCGGTGCAGCTGGTGCGGCGCCGCGCCGCAACGGATCTCGACCTGTGCGGCACACCGGTGCCCCGGGGGACGGTGATGGTGCTGCTCCTCGCGGCGGCCCATCGCGATCCGGCGCTCGCGGCCAGCCCCGACGTGTTCGCCGCGGACGGCAGTTCACCGCATCTGGCGTTCGGCGCGGACCCGCACCACTGTCCCGGCGCGCCGCTGGCACGGCTGATCGCGAGCAGTGTTCTCGTGCGGCTCGTCCAGCGGGTCCACGGGCCCCGCCTGGCTCTGGGCACCCCTTCCCACCGTGCCGCCTCCGCTCTGCGGGGGCTGCGGGCGCTGTGGGTGGACGCGGACGGCTTCGCCGCCCGGGAGCTGCCCTGGCCGGCGTCGCCCGTCGACCGGCCCTCCGCTCACCCGCGTACAGCCGCATTCGACGCGGCGGGAAGGACATCGTGACAGTCATCCACCCCGGCGCTCCGGCCTTGGCGGCGCCCGCCCTGGACTGCCTCTTCATGAAACCCGGCGACGAGGAGAAGGGCCGCACCGCCGGGCGCCATGTGCTCGGCAGGGTGACCTACGGCCACAGCGGCCGGCCGCCCGGGCTGCACGACGGCGCCCCGCTGGTGCGGATCGCCATGGCGGACCGGAGTGCCGAGCGCGTCACCGAGGTGTGGACGAGCGACCGGCCGGTGCGCTCGGGCCGCGAAGGCGATCTGGTGCACGCCGAGGACGGCGAGCATCTGTTCTGCGCGGTCCGCATCGACGGGCGCGAGGTCTACCGCGACGCGGTGAACGCCGTGTACGAGCAGGTCTTCGCCCTCATGTGGCGGCTGGGGTACACCGAGCTGCTGCGGATGTGGAACCTCGTCGGGGACATCACCGGACCCAACGCCGAGGGCATGGAGAACTACCGGGACTTCTGCATGGGCCGTGCCCGGGCGTTCGAGTCCTGGTCCGGCCGGATCGACGGCATGCCGGCGGCGACCGGCATCGGCTCCCTGCGTCCCGGCATCGACCTCTACTTCCTCGCCTGCCGCACGGGGCGCGCACGCCACCTGGAGAACCCGCGGCAGACCCCGGCGCACCAGTACCCCTCGCGGTACGGTCCCAGGCCGCCCAGTTTCGCCCGTGCCACGGTCCTGGAGCCGGCCTGGGCGCAGCGGCCGACGCTGTACGTGTCCGGGACGGCGAGCATCATCGGTGACGACACGGTCCACCACGACGACGTGGAGGGGCAGTGCGATGTCACCCTCTCCAACATCGAGGCGCTCATCGCCCCGGAGAACCTGCACCGCCACGGCCTGGTCGGCGGATTCCGCCTGGCGGACCTCGACTGCGTCAAGGTCTACGTCCGTGACGCCGCCGACCTGCCGACCGTCCGCGCGCGGTGCGCCGATGTGTTCCGCCCCGGGGCGGACATCGCGTACTTCAACGTGGACGTCTGCCGCCCCGACCTGCTGGTGGAGATCGAAGGAGTCTGCCGGTGACCAACTTCGTCGAGCAGCTGGCCGACACCGCCCTGTCCAGGGGGTGGATGGGGCGCCCCGCGTATTTCGTGGACGACAGCGTCCACCGCTTCGAGGACGTGTTCGCGGGCGCCGCTCGCGCCTCTGCCGCCTTCACCGCGCGGGGGCTGGGCCAGGGGTCACGCGTGCTGATAGCTCTGCCCGACGGCATCGAGTTCATCTGGGCCTTCCTCGGATCCCTGCGCATCGGGGCCGTCGCGGTGCCGGTCAACAGCATGTTCCACCCGGACGAGATGATCCGGGCCTCGTCGGTCGCCGCACCCGCGGCGGTGGTCGCGGACCCGGAGTTCGCCGACCGGTTCTCGGCGCCCGTCATCACACCGGACGCACTGGACTGCGACGCACCGGTGCCGCCGTACGCCGTCGTCCACGACGACACCCCCGCGTTCGCGGCCTTCACCTCCGGGACGACCGGCGGTCCCAAGCTCTGCTTCCACACACACGGCGACCCGGAGATCCTGACCGGTGCGGCCGGCGGGGCCGTCGGTGTCACGGCTGACGACGTGAGCTACTCGGTGCCGCGCATGAACTTCGCGTACGGCCTGGGCAACTCCCTCTTCTTCCCCCTTCTGACCGGCGGCGCCGCGGTGCTCACCCCCCGTCGGCTGACGCCGGGCGATTCGCTGGCCGTCCTGGAGAAGTACAGCGTGAGCGTCTTCTACAGCCAGCCGACATTCTTCGCCCACATGCTCGGCCACCCCGACGCACGGCGGGTGCTGGACCGATTGCGGGTGGCGGTGGTGGCCGGAGAGGTGCTGCCCGAGTCGCTGGAGCGTGATTTGCGCGGGATTCTCGGACCGCGGCTGCTCAACGTGTACGGCACGACGGAGATCGGACACGCCCTGCTGGCGAACGGCCCCGCCGAGATGCGTGAATTCACCCTGGGCCGGGTGCTCCCCCCTTATCGCCTGCGAGTCGTCGACGACCACGGCCTGCCCGTCGCGGCGGGTGCCGAAGGGCGCTTGGAGGTGGCGGGGCCGACCATCGGTCCCGGCGTCCCGAGCGGGGGCGACGCTCCGATCCGCCTGCGGCCCGACGAGTGGTACGCCACCAGCGACGCCGCGGTCCTGGACGCCGACGGGTTCGTCCGGGTCCACGGCCGGCTCGACGACGTGGAGATCGTCGCGGGTATCAACGTCCATCCCACCGAGATCGAGGACCGGCTCGTCTCTCACCCAGCCGTCGAGGAGGCGGCGGTGTGCGCGATACGACGCGACTCCGGCATCTCCGTACTGCGCGCCTATGCCGTCCTTCGGCATCCTGGGGAAGCGACGGACGCCCAGACTCTGCGAAATGAGCTCCTGGCCTCCTGCCGCGCGTCTCTGACCTGGTACAAGGTGCCGGAAGACGTCACTTTCGTCGCCGGGCTGCCCCGCAATCCGACGGGCAAGCTGCTACGCCGCGTCCTGCGCGAACTTGCCGCCGAGGACGCACTGCGCTGACCCCTGGCACGCGTCCTGTCTCCCGCACGGCTTCCCTCACCGCATCTATTTCCGGAGTGAAAACGTTGACCTCAGTCGAGACCGCCGCCGCTTCCGTGTCCTTCGACGGCCAGACCCTCACCATCGAAGCCGTCGGGCGCGTCGCCGAGGAGGGTGCCCAGGCGGACGTCGCCCCGGACTCGGTCGAGAAGACGCTGCGCAGCCGGGCCATGCTGGAGGAGCTGGCGGAGCAGAACGTTCCCATCTACGGCGTCACCACCGGGTACGGCGAGATGATCTACATGCAGATCGACAAGTCCCAGGAAGTCGAGCTGCAGACCAACCTGGTGCGCAGCCACTGCTCCGGCGTGGGGCCGATATTCGCCGAGGACGAGGCGCGGGCCATCATGGCGGCCCGTCTCAACACCCTCGCCAAGGGGCACTCCGCGGTCCGCCCGGAGATCCTGGACCGTCTCGCCCTCTACCTGAACCGGGGCATCGTTCCGGCCATCCCGGAGATCGGCTCGCTGGGCGCCAGCGGCGACCTCGTTCCCCTCTCCCACATCGCGAGCACGTTGATCGGCGAGGGGTACGTGCTGCGGGACGGGCGGCGGGTGGAGACGGCCTCGGTCCTGCGCGAGCAGGGCATCGAGCCACTCCAGCTGCGCTTCAAGGAGGGCCTCGCGCTGATCAACGGGACATCGGCGATGACCGGTCTCGGTTCGCTGGTGGTCCAGCGCGCGCTGGACCAGACACGGCAGGCCGAGCTGGTCTCGGCTCTGCTCAACGACGTTCTGCGCGGATCGGCGAGCCCGTTCCTGGCGGAGGGCCACGACGTGGCCCGGCCCCACCGGGGGCAGATCGACTCGGCCGCCAACATGCGGGCCCTGCTGGCCGGCAGCCGGCTGATCGCCGACCACGCGGAACTGCGCCAACAGGTGCAGGACGGGAAGGAGGACGGCAAGAAGGTCCAGCGGACCGAGACGTACCTGCAGAAGGCATACACCCTGCGGGCCGTCCCGCAGATCCTCGGCGCCGTCCGCGACACCCTGTACCACGCGCAGGACAAGTTGGAGATCGAGCTCAACTCGGCCAACGACAACCCGCTCTTCTTCGAGGGTCAGGAGATCTTCCACGGCGCGAACTTCCACGGCCAGCCGATAGCCTTCGTCCTGGACTTCGTCACCATCGCCCTCACCCAGCTCGGCGTCCTGGCCGAGCGGCAGCTCAACCGGTTGCTGAACCGTCACCTCAGCTACGGGTTGCCCGAGTTCCTGGTGGCCGCGAACCCCGGCCTCAACTGCGGGTTCGCCGGAGCCCAGTATCCGGCGACCGCCCTGGTGGCGGAGAACCGCACCATCGGCCCGGCGTCCACCCAGTCCGTCCCGTCCAACGGCGACAACCAGGACATCGTCAGCATGGGCCTGATCGCCGGCCGCAACGCTCGCCGGGTGCTCGGCAACAACAACCGCATCCTCGCCGTGGAGTTCCTCGCCGCCGCCCAAGCCGTCGACGTCTCGGGCCGCTTCGACGACCTGAGCCCCGCGTCCAAGGCCACGTACGAGGCGGTACGTTCCCTGGTGCCGGCGCTCGGGGTGGACCGCTACATGGCCGATGACATCGAGCTCGTCGCCGCCGCGCTGTCGCGGGGCGAATTCCTCACCGCGCTCGCCAGGTACACGGACGTCGAGCTGCGCTGACCTCGCGCCGGGGCGGGATCCGCACACGGAAGAACGCCCGGCCGGGGCTTCCCCGGCCGGGCGTTCTCGCGTACGGGCGGCGCCGCGCGCCGGTCAGACGGCGAGGGTCTTCTCCTCGGCGGGGGCCGCCTCCGACGTATCCTCCTCCGAGGCGGCCTCCTTCGGCGGAGCCTCCTCCTGGCCGACCGGCGGGATGTGCCGCATCAGGGCGACGAAGAAGACTCCGGCCACCGCGATCAGGATCGCGCTGACGGTGGCGACGATGTGGATGCCTCCGGTGAAGGCCACGCGGACCGGCTCCATCAGCGCGTCGGCGAGTTGCTGGGGCAGCCCCTGGGCGGCGGACGCGGCTCCGGAGACGCTGTCGCGGGCGGCCTCCGCCGCACCGTCCGGAACGTCCGCCGGGACGGCGGTGTCGATCCGGTCGCGGTAGACGGCGAGTCCCAGGGTGCCCAGGGTCGCGACGCCGAGGGCGGCGCCGAACTCGTTGCTGATCTGGGAGAGCGCTCCGGCCGAACCGGCCTCCTCCGGCGGGACGGTGCCGACGACCATGTTGGTGCCGAGCGCGACCAGGGGCGCACCGCAGAAGGAGAAGACGGCAAAGCCCACGACGAGGGTCGTGGTTCCCGACGCTGCGTCGAGCTGCGAGAAGGCGAGCAGGACGGCAACCACACCGGCGATGCCCGCGCCGATGACGTACGCGGGACGGATCTTGCGGGCGATGATGGGGCAGACCATGAAGGAGACGGTCGCGGCCGCCATGCCCGGGAGCAGGCCGAGACCGGCCTCCAGGGGCGTCATGCGCTGGGCCGCCTGGAAATACTGGGTCATGAACAGCATGACCGTACCGCCGATGAGGCTGTACGCGAGCAGACCGAGCAGCGAGGCGCTGAAGCGGGCGTGGCGGAAGAGCGTCACGTCGAGCAGCGGGGAGGCCAGAGCGCGCTGACGGCGAACGAAGAGCACACCGAGGACGATGCCCACGACCACGGCGGCGACAGACAGGGCGCTCCAGCCGTTGCGCGCGAGCTCCTTGATGCCGTAGATGACCGGGAGGGTGGTCCCCAGATTGAGGGCGACGCTCGGCATGTCGATCCCTCCCGCCTCGGGATTGGCGGACTCGGGCAGCACCTTGGGGCCCACGACCAGGAGCAGGACCATCACGGGAACACCGAGGAGGAAGAGCGAGCCCCACCAGAAGTGCTCCAGCATGACACCGCCGAGCAGCGGGCCGATGATGGCGCCGAGGGTGAAGCAGCTGGCCCACATGCCGATCGCCGCGGCTCGCTGCTTGGCGTCCTGGAACATCGTGGAGATCAGCGCCAGCGTGGACGGGCTGATGGCCGCGCCGGCGATGCCGAGCAGGACTCGGGCGGCGATCAGCATGCCCGCACCGGTGGCGAACGCGGCGAGCAGCGAGGCGGCGCCGAACGCCGCGCCGCCGATCAGAAGCAGCTTGCGGCGTCCGATCCGGTCTCCGAGCGTGCCCATGGGTACGAGGAACCCGGCGACCATGAAGCCGTAGATGTCCATGATCCACAGCTGCTGGTTGCTGTCCGCGCCCAGGTCCGCACTCAGATGCGGCAGCGCGAGAAGCAGTACGAAAACGTCAAGGGCTACGAGGAGGGTGGGAAGGGCGAGAATTCCCAGCCCGATCCACTCCTTCCGCCCCGCCTTGGGAGCACTGCCTGCAGTCATGTGCCTGTTCTTCCCGTCGTCGTGTGTGGACAGGGCTCCTGTACCTCGTCTCCCGGTCAAGGGCCCACCCGGCAGCGTCCCGCGACGGGCGGCGCCGACGCATCTCGCAGAGTGCCGTCCTGATGGCCCGTCCTAGTGAGTTTCATGAAGCAACTTGAGAGATGACGGTGCGGATCTTCGATCGCTAACTTTTTGAGCGGACAGAGGGGAGCGGCACGAAGACGCCGCATCCCGCCGAGTCCGCCATTTCCCCTCACAACTCACATGGAGTCACAACATGTCTGCCAAGAACAAGCTCGCTCTCGCCGCCCGGCTCGGTGCCACCGCCGCCCTCGCCGTCGGCCTCGCGGTGTCCTTCCAGCCCTCCGCGAGCGCCGCCGCCGCACCGGCCGTCAGCGTGTCGCCGGCGTCGGGGCTCTCCGACGGTCAGCAGGTGACCGTCACCGCCACCGGCCTGACCCCGAACACCGTGTTCCACCTGGGGCACTGCGCGTTCGTGGAGCCGGGCAAGTACGGCTGCGACAAGACCACGGCGAAGGACGTCGTCTCGGACGCCCAGGGCAAGGTGAACACCACGATCGTGGTGCACAGTTCCTTCGAGGCGGTCGTGACCGCCGACGGAGTGGTGTGGGGCAAGGTGGACGCCAAGGCCACGCCGACCCAGGTCGGCCTGGGCAGCGCCTCGGGCGAGGGAGGCGGCCAGGCGGTCACGTTCAAGTAGCCCCGGGCAACGGCCGAGCGCCAAGCGCGCGGCGCGGACTCCGTGGGAGTCCGCGCCGGGCGGTCCAATACGTCAGGAGGTGGGTCTTCAGCCCGCCGGGCACCCCGGTTTCCGGTCCACGGCGGGCGCGAAGTCGCCAGCGAACCGCCCTCCCGGGTCGATCCGCTGCCGCACCCGGTCCACTGCCGCCGCGGCGGCGGGGTCCAGATGGCGCTGCGGGCTCGTGGCCCCCTCCACCAGGGAGGGCACGGTGGTGCCGGTGCTCCAGGGGCCCAGCGCGGCCCGCACCAAGGCACAGTGGCGTTCGAGGTCCGCCACCGCGACCGGTCCGAACGGCGGCCCCGATCCCATGTACGCGTACGCCGCGTCCACCAGACTCAGCGCGCCACCCCGCGGGTCCGCCTCGGCGAACGCCCCGCCGAGCTGCCGCAGCGTGGCCACCACCAGAGGAGAACCGGACCCTTCGCCCACCGCGCCCAGGAACGCGTCCACCGCGTCGTCGCCGAGTTCCGAGAGGAGGAAGTGGTCGCCGACGAACGGAACGGGCTCGGCCGGATCCATATGGGCGTCGAGCACCCCGGCCGCGTCCGTGAGCGACCAGGTGTCCAGCAGCGGCGCGGCCAGGTCGCGCAGCGGACCGAGCAGCGCCTCCGCCTGCCGCCGTGCCTCGGGCACCTCGTCCGGCGACGCGGCGAGCACCGCGCCGTCCACGCACACCACCGGCCCGGCGGCGAGGGCCGGTGGAACACCCGGGACCGGCGGCAGGTTCATCACCCGGAACGATGTCGTCGCATGGGTCGGGGCGTTCCCGGACCAGTCGCGCCAGGCTCGGAGGAGGGGCCGTGCGTGGGCCGCGGACCAGTAGGCCGCACCGGTGACGACCCCGGCAACCGGAAAGAGGTCGATCTCGACCGCGGTGACGACGCCGAAGCCGCCGCCGCCGCCCCGCAGAGCCCACAGCAGTTCTGCGTCGCTCTCCTCGTCCGCGCGGACGAGGGTGCCGTCCGCGCGGACGAGTTCGACCGCGCGGACACTGTTGGCGGCGAGTCCGGTGTGCCGGCCGTAGAAGCTGACGCCACCGCCGAGCAGATACCCCACGACACCGACGTGGTCGGCGGATCCGTGCGGGGCGGCAAGTCCGTGCGGCGCGGCGGCGGCCACGACCTCGCCCCATGTCGTGCCCGCCGGGACGCGCGCGGTGCGGCGCCGCACATCGACCTCGACGCCGCCCTCCAGCCGGGTGCGGATGAGTGCTCCGCCCGCGACCCGGGGGCGGGAGCCGGAAGCGTGTCCGGTGGTGTGCATCCGTACCGGCAGGCCCCGTTCGTCCGCCGCACGCACGGCGGCGCGGACCTCGGCGACCGAGCGGGCGGTCACGGCCACGTCGGGGCGGACCGGGGCGGCGAGGTTGAAGACCTCGGTCGCCTCCTCGTACTCCGGGGCTCCGGGAGCCGCGAAGAGGTCCGGCAGGACATCGTGGTGATTCATGTCGGCAGCTCTCCCCTCGTCCTTCTCAGTGCTCACGCACGGCCGTCAGGAACACGAACGTCCCCGGACCGCTCTCTTCGCGAACTCTCAGACCGGCGGCGGCCAGCCAGCGGCGGAGGTCGTCGATGTCGAAGAGCTGAAGGCCGCCCTGGTGCTGCGGGAAGCGGTGGGCGGACTGGAAGTGGCGGTAGACCGGGTCCTCCGAGCGCCGGAAGGTCATCAGGGTGAACGTGCCGCCCGGCCGCAGGACCCTGCCCACTTCGGCGATGGCCGCGCCGGCGTCGGCGTAGAAGGCCTGGAGGGCGTTCCAGCACACCACGGCGCCCAGCGAGGCGTCCTCGAAGGGCAGTTCCGCGGCCGATGCCAGGACGGAGGGAACCTCCGGCAGCCGTCCTCGCAGCACATTGAGCATCGGCAGGGCGCTGTCGAGGGCGATGAGCCGCCCGGCGCCGACCGTCGCGGCGATCGTCGCGGTCCACCGGCCGGCTCCCGCACCCAGGTCGAGGACGGGGCCTTCCACGGGCCGCACGTTCTCGGCGATGTAGCGGTCCTCGTCCTCGGGGGAGATGGCGCCGCCCCAGTCCGAGCCGGAGACGCGCAGGAAGGCCGGGCGCGCCACGGCCTCGTAGAAGAGGCCCATGCTGGGAACCCTGGAGAGCTTCTCCAGGAAGTCGGCGTCGCCCTCGCCCTCGTCCGCGGCGGCGGTCAGGTCGAGGATGCCCCCGGCGACCGGGTAGCGCGCCCGGCAGCCGCCGCAGTGCGCGAATCCGTCGCGGGGTTCCAGGGAGCCCGCGCAGGACGGGCAGCGCAGCGCATCGGTGTGGGGGGCGAACAGAGTGGCGTCGGCGACCGGAGCGGTGACCTCCCGGCGCTCGGGCACGGGCGCGGCGGGCAGGTTCCGCGGATCGCCGTTGCCCACCGCCCAGTAGGCCCGGGCGCCGATGCAGCCCAGGACGGTACGGGTGTCGTTCTCCCAGCTCGCCACGAGTTGCTCGGGCGTCAGCTCCGCGATCCACCCCTGGTCGAAGGCCTGCTCGTCCTCGTTCAGGGTCCATGCCGATGGCGCGGGCCACACCCGTCCCAGGGCGGGGCTGTGCGGGTCCAGGGTGCGCAGCGCCCGGTCCAGCCGGGAGAGGTCCTCCGCCTCCAGGTCCAGTTCGGCGGCCTCGGCGAGAATCCGGTCGCGGTCACCGGGGAAGTGCGCCAGGAGATACAGGAGCGCGAGCGTGAGCGGCTTTCCGATGCCGGGTGTCCGCAGCAGTTCCAGGTAGAGGCTGAGGTGGCCTCGTACAGCGAGGGTCAGCGGGCCGTCGGTGGCCGGATACTCCGACTCGGCCAGCAGGCCGAGCAGTACGGCCACATGCCCCTTGCGGTCGGCGGCGGCCTCCGCGAGCGCGGCCACGAGCGCGGGCACGGACTCGGCGGCGTCCGCGTGCGCCGCGCCGTCGGACCACAGGGCATCCACCAGCGTGCGGAACTCCGCAGCCACGTCGTCGGGCGCGGCCCGGACGACGGCGTCGAGGAGGCCGTCGGCCGCGGGAGCGGTGGAAACGTTCATCTACGTGTCCTTCCTTGATCGGTGCGGCAGGCGGCGGTGCCGCGCGCGCCGGTCACGCTGCCAGCCGCGGACGCGGCACCGCATCTTCCGGGCTGCCCTCCTGTGCGCCGTCCCCCGCTGGACGCCCCGGGCGGTCGAGCAATCCTCAAGATGCGGGGGGCTCGAAGGGCGGCGGACGATACGGGCTGGGCGCTCTGGGGTCCGGGACCGGTCCCTCCTGTGCGCGTCCGCCACGACCGACGACCCGACGCGACCCGACGACGGGTCAGCCTTCCCCGGAGCGCTCATGCATCCCTTTCACATCGCCATTCCGCAGGCCCAGCTCGACGACCTGCGCCGCCGCCTCGACGCGACGCGTTGGCCCGACGAGCTGCCCGGTGTCGGCTGGGATCGGGGGGTTCCTCTGGGGTATCTCAAAGAGCTCACCGAGTACTGGCGCACCTCGTTCGACTGGCGTGCCGCGGAGGCTCAGCTGAACGCCCACCCCCAGTTCGTCGAGGAGATCGACGGGGCACAGGTGCACTTCCTGCACGTCACCTCCCCCGAGCCGGAGGCGACCCCGCTGCTCCTGACCCACGGCTGGCCGGGTTCGGTCGCCGAGTTCCTGGACGTGATCGGGCCGCTGACCGACCCCCGCGCGCACGGCGGCGACCCGGCGGACGCCTTCCACCTGGTCATCCCGTCGATCCCGGGCTACGGCTTCTCCACGCTCTCCGAGACCGGCTGGGACACCCCGCGGATCGCCCGCGCGTGGGCGGAGCTCATGGCGCGTCTGGGCTATGACCGCTACGTCGCCCAGGGCGGCGACGCCGGAGCGGTGATCTCCCTGGAGCTGGGCCGCATCGACCCCGAGCACGTCATCGGCGTGCACGTGAACATGCTGATGACCTTCCCCTCCGGCGACCCGTCGGAACTCGCCGCACTGGACGAGCGCGACCAGGCACGTCTGGCCAAGCTCGGCCGTTTCGACGCGGAGCTCTCCGGCTACATGAAGCTCCAGCAGACCCGTCCGCAGACCCTCGCCTACGGGCTCACCGACTCGCCGGTGGGCCAGCTCGCCTGGATCGTCGAGAAGTTCCTCGACTGGACCGGCGCGACGGCCGTGCCGGAGGACGCCGTCGACCGCGACCGCCTGCTGACGAACGTGACGATCTACTGGCTGACGGCCACCGCGGGTTCGTCCGCCCAGTTCTACTACGAGGGCGCGGCCGGCGTACGCGCGGCAGCCGCCGGTGCCGTCCCCACGCCGCTGACCGTGCCGGTGGGCGTCGCTGTGTTCCCCGACGACATCTTCGTACCCGTCCGCAGCTTCGCGGACCGGGACATCCCGACCATCGTCCACTGGACGGAGTTCGACAAGGGCGGCCATTTCGCCGCGCTCGAACAGCCCGAAGCGCTCACCGGCGACGTCCGCGCCTTCGCCCGCTCACTCGGCCGCGTGGCTGCCGCGGCCTGAACCGTTCGCCCCCTCCGCCACCCGCGGATCGCATTCCGACTGTTCGAAGAGAGATGAGGCACGGCATGACCGACAGGACCCCGATCGACGTCTGGGTGGCCGACCTGACGTTTCCCGGCTACATGGACCGGCTCCATGCCCTGGGGGCGGAGTTCGAGAAGGCGCACCCCGAGTACGAGATCAACATCGAGGGCCGCGATTTCCGGTTGCTGTCGCAGCAGATAGCCGAGGCGGCCGAGCAGGGCAGGCCCCCGGCCGTCGCGGAGTACTACTTCGCGGTCACGCAGGCGGCCCGGGACTCGCGCACGCCCGAGGGTGGCCCGTTGTTCACCTCGGTCCAGAAGGCGATCGCGGGGCGCACCGAGATCCTCGGCGAGCCGGTCGTCCTCGACGACATCCTTCCGGCGGTGCGCGAACACTACTCCCTCGACGGGGACCTCACCTCGATGCCGGCCGTCGTCACCGCGATGCTCGTCTACGGCAACAAGACGGTGCTCGACCGGGCGGGTGTCGGTCTCCCGAGCACCTGGGGCGAGATCGAGACGGTGTGCCAGGCGGTCGC
Source organism: Streptomyces sp. iso_384 (assembly GCF_056172905.1). NCBI lineage: Bacteria > Bacillati > Actinomycetota > Actinomycetes > Kitasatosporales > Streptomycetaceae > Streptomyces > Streptomyces sp. iso_384. Next base: position 65,925 of record NZ_JBWBTT010000027.1, on the reverse strand, counting down.
CGCCCTGGAGGACGGCCCGTCGCACGGGGTGACCTGGGCGAACCACGGCCTCTTCTTCCAGCAGGCGCTCGCGGCCCAGGGCGGCGAGCTCGCAGACAACGGCAACGGCCGCACCGGACGGGCCACCCGGCTGGACCTGGCGTCGAAGGAGATGCTCACCTGGGTCGAGTGGTGGCAGCGGCTGCACCGCGAGGGGCACTGCCTCTACACCGGGAAGATCCCGGACTGGGAGGGCAACATCAAGGCCTTCGCAGACCAGGACGTGGCGCTGCGGATCACCTCGTCCAACGACCTGAACTACATGGAGATGGCGGCCGGGAACGCCGGCTTCGAGCTGACCGTGGGCCCCTTCCCGCAGCCCGACGGCGACGCGGCAGGCGGCAACATCATCGCGGGCACCTCGCTCTGGCTCGCCGACGGCCTCGACCAGGTCACCCAGGACGGTGCACTCGCCTTCATGCAGTTCCTCAACAACCCGCGCAACGCAGCCGACCGGCACATCGCGAGCAGCTTCGTCCCAGTCACCCGGTCCTCCTACCGCCTGCTGGAGGAGGAGGGCTGGTTCGACGCCCACCCCTTCCACCGGCTGGCGAGCCGGCAGCTGGGCTCGTACCCGCAGGGCGGGAAGGAGGGCGTGCCGCCGTGCCGCGGCGCTCTCTTCGGCGACTTCGCCGGTGCCCAGGACGTCATGACCCGGGCCATGGACGACGTCCTGTCCCGCTCGGCCGTGCCTGCCGAGCGGTTCGCCGAGGCCACCGCCGAGGCGCAGTCACTGCTCGACGCGTACGAGAAGGACCGCCTGGACAACGGTGTGCGCAATGCCGAGAGCCTGCGGGTGGAGTACTTCCGGGACGCCGAGGCGTACACCGGCGCCCAGCTGGAGGACGCGGTGAAGGGCACGCCGAAGAAGTGACAGCGGCATGGGGTGAGGGGGCGGACCGGCCGGTCCGCCCCCTCACCCCATGCCGTGCGCTCCGCGCCTCAGGCTGCTTCGCCCTCACCGGGCGGCCGGTAGTAGTCCTCCAGGTTCACCGCCTGCCCGTCGAGTGCGACGCGCAGCTCGGCGAGGGCACCGCGCAGGGCGGCGTGCACCGCGGGAACCCGGCAGCTCTCCGCGAGGCCCAGGAGGGCGTGATAGCTCTCCAGGAGGCGGCGCTCATCCTCAGGCGTGAGCCAGGTGCCGTTCGTCATGAAGCCGTGCCGCCTTCCATCTGGTGCGGGGCAGACTGCCCGCCGGGGAGAGTTCCACCTGGGGGCGGATGCCGATCTGACGCTTGAAGTCCTCGGCGATCCGGGCCCGCAGCGCCTGTGCCGCCTCGCCGTCGACCACTCCGGCCTCGGCCTGGACGTGGATGGTGTCGAGTCCTCGGACCGTACGTATGGACGAGCGGAACTCGCCGACCTCGGGAAAGCCGCGCAGCACGTCCTCGATCATCACCGGGGTGACGGAGACTCCGCGGACCTTGCGCATGTCGTCGACCCGCCGCAGGATGCCTCCGTCGAGGAAGTCCCAGGTGCGGCCGCAGCCGCATTCGGTGTGGGGCCGCTTGACGACGATATCCTCCGTCCAGTGGCGGAAGAGCTGCATACCCTCCCTGTACAGGCCGGTGGTGACGCGTACCCCCTCCTCGCCGTAGCCGACCGGCAGGCCGGTTCCGGGATGCAGGACCTCCTCGATCACGGTCGGCTCGTTGATGTGGCAGGCACCCCGGCGCGAAGGGCATTCGAACATGAAGACCCCGCCGAACTCGGTGGTTCCCGCGGCGTTGAAGACGCGGGCTCCGAACGCCTCCTCGATGGTGCGCGTCGTGAAGTCGGAGCGCGGTTCCGCACCGGCCAGCATGACCTGGACGTTGGCGTCCCGGGCCAGGTCCACGCCCATCTCGCCCGCGGTCTCGATCAGCCGCATCGCGTAGCTGGGGGTGAGGCCGAGCACTTCGATCTGCAGGTCGACGAGGAGCCGGACCACGGTGGTGGAGTCGAGGCCGCCGGCCGGGACGACGGTGCACCCCATGCGTTCCAGGGCGTAGTGCATGCCCCAGAAGCCGGCGAACAGCCCGTAGCCGAAGGCGACCAGACCCTTGTGGTGGGAGCGGACACCGTTGCTGTAGAGGGCGGTACAGAACGTGTCGGTGATCCACTTCCAGTCGCGTTCTGTGTCGAACGTCCTGACCGGGGGGTTGCCGCTGGTTCCGCTGGTCTGATGATGGCGCACGCCCCGTGCCGGGTCGGTCGAGGGCCAGGTGCCGTACGGCGGGGACGCCTGCTGGGAGGCAAGCAGATCCGCCTTGTGCAGCAGCGGCATGCGCTCCGTGTAGGCGGCCATCGAGGTGATGCCGTCGGGGATCCGCCCCGCCCAGAAGGGGGACGACCGTCGGGCGTGGTCCAACGCCCGGCTGAGCCGGCTCCACTGCCACCGCTCCAGTTCGTCGCGGGGCATGGTCTCCGCCCGGCTGTTCCAGTACTCCACTGTGCCTCCGTGATACGCGACGCCGATGTGGACGAGCCCATCACGCGGGTCCTGCCCCGTGCATCTCGGCATGTGCGGACCTCACGGCCGGCTCAGGCGGCCCGGTCGTCCGGCTCCGCCACACGGAACTTCCGTACGTCGTCGAGGAAGTTGGCGACCAACCGCATCCCGTGGTCGGTGCGGAAGCTCTCCGGGTGGAACTGCACCGACTCGATCGGCAGGGTGCGATGGCGCAGCCCCATCACATACCCGTCGTCGGCGGACCGGGCGGTCACCTCCAGGCAGGAGGGGACGGTCAGTTCGGGCACGATCAGCGAGTGGTAGCGGGTCGCGGCGAAGCGGTCCGGCAGCCCGGCGAACAGCCCTCGTCCGTCGTGCTCCACGGGGCTGGCCTTACCGTGCATCAGCCGCCGTGCCGGCACCACGCTCGCCCCGAAGGCCCGGCCGATCGCCTGATGGCCGAGGCAGACGCCGAACAGCGGCAGCCGCCCCGCGAAGGCCCGCACGATCTCGACGTGGCCGGATACGTCGGGGTGCCCGGGGCCGGGCCCGAGCAGGATCGCGTCGGGGAGGCCGGATTCCAGCTGCGCCGGGGCGAACTCCCCCGAGCGCACCATGACCGGGTCGGCCCCGGAGGACATCAGGTACTGGCGCAGAATGTCGACGAAACTGTCGAAGGCGTCGACCACCAGGACGCGCGGCCGCGGGCCGGCGGGCGGGATCGTCACAGCAGTTCCTTTCCGGTGACCGCCCAGTGGGCGGCACTCATCTTGGCGAGCGTCTCGCGCCATTCGCCCGCCGGTACGGAGTCGGCGACGATGCCGGCCGACGCGCGCGTGCGATAGACGCAGTCGCGGTGGAACAGGGTGCGGATGCACAGGGCGAGGTTGGTGTATCCACCGACGTCGATCAGGCCGAGCGCACCGGCGTACAGACCGCGGCGGCTGTCCTCGACGGTCTCGATGACCTCCATGGCCCGGATCTTGGGCGTGCCGGTCATGGTCCCTGCCGGGAACAGGGCCGCGACGGCGTCGAAGGCGTCCTTGTCCGGCTCCGCCTCACCGACGACCGTCGACACCAGGTGCAGAACGTGGGAGTACCTCTCCACGACGAACTCGTCCGGCACGGCGAGGGTGTCCGACCTCGCGATCCGGCCGATGTCGTTGCGGCACAGGTCCACCAGCATGGTGTGCTCGGCGATCTCCTTGGGATCGGAGCGCAGCCGTTCGGCGCTCTGTGTGTCGTCCCCCCCGTTGTGCGGGAGCGTCCCGGCGATCGGCCGCATGGTGACGGTGCCCTGCTCGATCCGTACGAACAGTTCGGGGCTCGCGCCGATGACGCACTGGCCTCCGACACTGGCGAGGTACATGTACGGCGAGGCGTTGCGCCGACGCAGCCGCTGGTAGACGTCGACCGGGTCGGCCGTGGACCGCATGGTGAGTTCATGGCCGATCTGCACCTGGTAGACGTCGCCGACCGCGATGTGCCGCAAACACCGCTCCACATCGGCGTGGAACGCCGCGGGGTCGGTGCTGTCGCTGACCAGCGCCTCGGGAACGGTGTCCGCCGCGGGTTCGGGGTGGGTGTCCGGGGCGGCGGCCAGCAGCGCGGCGATGTCCTCGGCGCGCAGGGCGGGCCAGGCGTCGGACTCGTGGAGGAGCAGTTCGGTCCCCTCTGCGGCGAGGTCGCGGACCACACAGCCCTGGTGGAGCACGAGCTGAACGTCGGGCAGGTCGGGCCGCTCCTCGATGAGGTGGGGGAGGTCCTCGACGTAACGCACGGTGTCGTAGCCGAAGTAGCCGAGGAAGCCGAAGCGGAACCGGGTAGAGGAGCCGTCGGCGGCGAACATGTCCTGCGTGGCGCGCAGCAGCGGCCACAGACCGGTGGGGGTCCGCAGCCGGAGCGACCCGTCGGTATCCTCGTCGAGCAGCGGGCGGATCCGCTCCAGCAGGGCGCCGCGCAGGGTGGGCAGCCCCTCGACGCGGACGGCTCCCTCGGTGACGGCCACCGACAGCAGGGCGCCGAAGCCCACGAACTGGTAGCGGCGGTCCCGGATCGGTCCGGCGGCCGATTCGAGCAGGTAGACCTCGTCGGGTCCGAAGCGCTGGGCGAGTGCCCGGTAGGCGGGCAGCATCGGCACCTGCGGCAGCGGGTGCGTCCGGGTGGCCACCCCGATCGCGGCGGGCGCCAGGCGCAAGTCGTTCATCGCGGGGTCCTTTGGTCAGGTGGTGATCGCGTAGCGGTGCGCGACCTGCCGGGCGGTCTCGGCCGCGCGGTCGGGGCCCGACCTACGGTCGAGCACACGGGCCGCCTTCCAGCTCACGAAGGATCCGGTGTGCGTCACCGGATCGAGTTCCGCGTCGACGACGACGCGGATGCGGGCGTCGGTGAGCCGGCGCAGGCGCCGTGCCACGGCCGCACCGGTCCTGTCGGGATCGGCGGCCTCGGGCAGCAGATCCATCCGTACGGTGATCTCGTCGCCGCCGTCGGGGGCGCGGTCGACGACGACCTGGTAGCCCAGGCAGCCGCGCGTGCCCTCCAGGATCGCGGCCTCCAGCTCTCCCGGGTACAGCAGCGCCGTCCCCAGCGGGATCCGGTCGGCCACCCGGCCGACGACCTCGACGACCGGTCCGGGCAGCGACGCACCCGGCGGTGCGGGGGTGATGCGGACGAGGTCGCCGGTTCGGTAGCGGATCAGCGGCTTGATGCCGTCGACCAGCATGGTCAGCGTCAGTTCGCCCTCTCCGGTGTCGCCGAGCGCGGCACCACTGTCCGGATCGACGAGCTCGGCGAGGTAGTTGGGTACCGACAGGTGCAGTCGACCGCTGTCGGCACCGGTGGCTATGCACAGTGCCTCCTGGGATCCGTACAGGGCGGGTCGCACCACGGCGTGCGGCCACACGCTCGAGACGTTGGCGGCGAACTGAGGGGTGCAGATCTCACCGAGCACGAGGAACAGCTTCACCGGCAGCCGGGCGAGGTCGTAGCCGTAGTGGAGCGCGGCCTTGGCCAGGCTCAGGCAGAGGGCGGGAGCGCAGACGACGACCTCCACGCCGAGCTCCTCGATCAGGCGCAGCGCCTTGCGGAACCCCACCCGCGGCGACTCCGGCCAGATCTTGACGTGGCAGGCGCCCAGGGTGCCCGCGACGGCGGTGAAGACGTCGCCGAAGGCGTACAGCTCGGACGGGCCCATGAGGCCCACCACGGGCATCCGATCCCCGAAGTGGGTGCGGAAGAGGCGGCGCCAGGATTCCTCCACGGCCGCGTTCGACGTGGCGATGTCCTTGGGCCCGCGCGGGCAGGGGGTGGCGGAGCCGGTGGTCCCGTTGGTCTCGTAGTAGATGCTCGCCTCGGACAGCGGCCCCGACAGGACGTCGAACATCTCGCGGCGCAGGTCCTCCTTGGTCGTGAAGGGCAGCGCGGAGAGGTCCTGGGGAGTGACGGCTTCGATGTCCGTGCCCGCCAGATGGCAGCGGTAGAACGGGGAGCGCTCGGTGACGTGCCGCAGCACGCTCGTCAGCCGCTCGCGGCGCCAGCGCTCCAGTTCGGCGTCGGTCAGGCCCGAGGCGTGGAACGCGCGGCTGACTTGGCCGTACGCGTCGAGGAAGGCCTCCGTGCTCAGGCCGTCGCGGGCGGTGGCCGTGGGCGCCGCGCTCACGCCGACGCCCCGGTCTCGTTCAGAGCGAGACCGACGCGTTCGTTGACCTCGCCGGAGGGCAGGACGTTGTCCTCACCGGTCAGGCGGCGGTGGTCGTCGAGCAGCTGCATCATGTCGGCCATCCGGTGGACGAGGCGGGTGACGTTCTTCAGGCCCTCGTCGTCCTTGAGCGCGTCCCCCCGGTGCAGGGCGTGCACGGTTGCGGGGAACCCGCTGCCCACCACGATCATCCGGTTGAGCAGGGCGTTGACGGTGAGCTGGGCCCATACCTCGCCGGCGCTGTAGCGGCGGGCGACGGATATGACGCCGGCGACCTTGTTGCTCAGCGGGCGGTCGAACCGCAGATAGCCGACGCCCGCCCGCTCGATGAAGGTCTGCATGAGGCTCGATGTGCCGAAGCCGTGCACCGGGGCGGCGAAGATGATGCCGTCCGCATCGACCATCTTGCGCACCACGCCGGGAACCCCGTCGGCCAGTTCGCAGGCGACCGGGCGGTCGTTGCAGTCACCACAGGGCCCGCAGCGCTCCATCCAGGTGTTGCGCAGGTCGACGGTCTCGAAGTCGACACCGCGTTGCTCGGCTGCCTCAGCCGCGTGCCGGAGGACGTCGGCGGTGTTGCCGTCCCGTTCCGATCCGTTGATGGCGAGGATCTTCAGACGTGCTGTCACGAGGTGTCTCCTTCGAGGATTCGGCCCGCGTCGGCCGGTGCCGTACCTGTGCGGTGCGTGTCGCGCACGGTCTGCCGACTCCCCGAAATCGTCGTGTCTCGGGACTGATCAGTGCATCTTCGTAAATGCTGGATGGATCACCCGTCGCCGCTCTGGTAAAGGGGCTGGCGTACTACGCGCCAAGGGCGACGGGGAAGGTGTCCAGCCCCCGCACCACCCAGCGGTCCCGGTACACGGGCGGGCTGCTCGCCGCGAGGCCGGGGAAGCGGGCGAACAGCCGGGGCAGCGCGATCGCGGCCTCCAGGCGGGCCAGCGGGGCGCCCAGGCAGAAGTGTCCACCCGCCCCGAAGCTCAGGGGCTTGTTGTCCCGGCGGTCCGGATCGAAGCGCCTGGGTTCGGCGAAGCGCCGCGGGTCGCGATTGGCGGCGGCCAGGATCAGGGTCAACCGGGTGCCTGCCGGGACCGGGGTGCCCAGCAGCTCGATACCGTCGACCGCCCGGCGGCTCGTGACGTGGACGGGCGGCTCGTAGCGCAGGATCTCCTCGACGTAGCGCCGGGCGAAGTCCTCCTCGCCGCGGAGGCGTTCGGCGAGGGCCGGTCGGTCCAGGGCGAGCATCGCACCGTGGCCGATGAGGAAGCTCGTCGTCTCGAACCCCGCGGTCAGCAGCACCATCAAGGTGCCCATGAGCTCGTCGTGGGCGAGCCGCTTGTTGTCGTGACTGGCCGTCAGCAAGGTGATCAGGTCGTCCCGGGGCGCTTTGCGGCGGTGGGCGACCAGCTCGGCGAAGTAGGAGCTCATCTCGTCCATCGCCGTGTCGGCCTGCTCCAGGGCCGCCGTGTCCCCCAGCCCGTCGGTGGAGACGGCGACGGCCGACGCCATTTCCCGGAACCACACCTGGTCGGCCTCGGGAAAGCCGATCATGGTGCTGATGACTGCGACCGGAAGGCGGGAGGCGAACTCGCCGATGAGGTCCACCGGCGAATCGACGGCGTCGAGCGCGGCCATCCGGTCCAGCAGCCGGTCGGTCATCTCCTCGATCACCGAGTGGAGCCTGTGAACCTTCGGCGGGGTGAACGCGAAGTTGACCACGGTCCGCAGCCGGGTGTGGTCCGGCGGATTGCTGTAGAGCATGGAGCTGGTGAAGGCCCGCAGGGAGGAGTGCTCCCGCCAGCCGGGCGACGTCGCATCGTAGCTCCTGGCGTCCTGGACGTGCAGGCGGTTGTCCCGCAGCGCCTTGGCGCAGTCCTCGTATCCGACGACGACGAGCCGGCCGGGCTTCAGCCACACTGCGGATCCGTGGGCCCGGATCTCCTCGTACAGGGGATAGGGGTCCTGGCGTCCGCGAGGCGTGCCCAGCGCGGCAAACGCGTGCCGCACCGATGGCGGTCCGGTCGTGAGGTGCTTGCTCATCGGCCGGCGGTCAGCTCGATGATCGCCGATGGGCCGGCCGAGTGGACCGCCGCGACGTGCAGCCCGGCGGCCGAAGCCAGCGCGGCGAAGTCGGCGACCGTACGCTCCTTGGCGCCGTAGACGCAGAGCATGCGCAGGTCCATGCCGGTGCGGGGTGCGTCCCCTGCGGCACCGATCGATTCGATCACGAAGACCGACCCCGTGTCTCCCGCGGCCTCGGCACAACGGCGCAGGATCGCGACGGCGTCGCCGTCGTCCCAGTCGTGCAGGATCAGGGAGAGGACATAACCGCCCGCGCCCGCGGGCAGCGCGTCGAAGAAGCTGCCCGCGACGGCGTCGGCGCGGTCCCCCAGCCCGGCGGCGGCGAAGGTCTCCTTCGCGGTGAGCGCGGCATCGGGAAGGTCGACGACCGTGCCGTGAAGAGCCGGGTAGGCCTCCAGCAGGCGCGTGAGCAGCGATCCGTCCCCGCCGCCGACGTCCACGACATGGCCCAGGGCCCCCCAGTCGAACCCCTCGACGACGCCCGGTGCGCGCACCGCGACGTCCTGGCCCAGAAGCTTGTTGAACGAGGCCGCCCGGTCTGCGTCGTCGGTCAGGTCCTCCCAGTACGCGCGTCCGTAACGCACCGGGAAGGCGGCCTCGCCCGTGCGGACGCTGTGGAGCAGTTCCACGAACGACAGCTCGCCGCGGCCCGCGCCCTCGATGTCGAACCAGGCGCGGATACCGGCCGGGTGGTTCTCACGCAACGCCTCGCCGAGCGGCGTCAGGGCGTGACCGCCGTCGTCGTCCCGGTCCAGGAGGCCCCGGACCGTGAGGTAGCGCAGCAATCGGCCGAGTGCCCCGGGGTGTGCCTCCGTCGCCTGTGCCAGCGCCTCAGTGGTGCGGAGCCCCGCCGCGATGTGGTCGGCGATGCGCAGTGTGGCGGCCACCCGTATCGCCATCGGAGTGCCCAGGCTCGCCATCGACCAGAGCGTGGCCGCGGATCCGTCCTCGTCGCCCCTCACGTGGTGTCCTTCCTCGTCTGCGGCCCCCGCTGAGCCGGTGACCTCATCGTCGCGCACGGGTCGACAGGGGCCATCTCCCTCGTTGCGCTGCTGGAACGGTCCGGGGCACGGCACGCCCCGGCCCCCGCACCCGTCGTGCGGGTGCGGGGGCCGGGGCGGCGCGCGGAACGGGCTTGTCGTCACACGTTCTCGGGCTCACGCTCCCGCGCCGTGGGCGTGGCAAGGGGCCGGCCGGTCGGGACCTTGGACAGTGAGCCCGGCGCCCAGAAGCGCGGACCCAGGTCGAGCGCGAGGGCCGGTACCAGGACCGTACGTACGAGGAAGGTGTCGATGAGGATGCCGATGCACACGACGAACCCCATCTGGGCCATGGACACCAGCGGCAGCACCGCGAAGACGGCGAAGGTGGCGGCGAGCACCAGGCCCGCGGAGGTGATGACTCCGCCGGTGCTGCTCAGACCGTTCAGGACGCCCTTGGTGTGGCCGTGCAGGGCGGTCTCCTCCTTGACGCGGTGCATGAGGAAGATGTTGTAGTCGATGCCGAGGGCTACCAGGAAGACGAAGCCCAGCAGCGGGACCGTCCAGTCCACGCCGGAGTAGTTCATGACGTGCTCGAAGATGAGGTTCGAGGCGCCGAGCGCGGCGAAGTAGGACACGACGACCGTCCCCAGCAGGAGCAGCGGAGCGACCACCGACCGCAGCAGCCAGATCAGGACGATCAGGACGACGAGCAGGACGAGCGGGACGACGACGCGGAGATCACGCGCGGTGGCGTTCTCCTTGTCGAGGGCCTGTGCCGCCGTGCCGCCGACGAGCGCGTCGGTCGAGGCGCGCAGGGCCTCCACGGTGTCCTTGGCGGCCCGGCTGTCGGGCTCGCCGTCCAGGACGGCCGCGAGCTGGGTGAGTTCACCGTCCGGCGTACGGCCGACGGTGCTGACCTCGACAACGCCCTCCGTGCCTTCGGCGGTCCGGCTGGTCTCCGCGGCCGCACTCGACTTCACGATGATCGTCGCCGGGTCGGCGGTGCCGGAGGGGAAGTGCTCGGAGAGCCGCTCCTGGGCGACGACGGACTCGGGCTCGTTCTGGAACCAGTCGGTCTGGCTCAGCCCCATGTTCAGGCCCAGGGCGCTGAGGGCGAGCGCGCCGGTGAAGGCCAGCGACAGCAGCCAGGAGGAGCGCGGCCGGGCGGCGACGGCGTTGCCGACGCGCTCCCAGACGGGACGGGACGCGGGGCGCTTCGCCCCGTGCCGCGGCACCAGCGGCCAGAACACCCAGCGGCCCGCGATGACGAGCAGCGCCGGCAGGATCGTGACCATCGCGAGGTAGCCGCAGACGACACCGATGACGCCGACCAGCCCCATGGAACGGGAGGAGTTGATGTCGGCGAATCCGAGGCAGGCCAGACCGATCGTGATGGTGCCCGCGGAGGCGAGGACGGCGGGACCGGAGCGACGCAAGGCGATCTTCATCGCCTCGTGCCGATCCTCGTGGCTGTGCAGTTCCTCCCGGTAGCGGGAGATGAGCAGCAGCGCGTAGTCGGTGCCGATGGCGAAGACCAGCACCATCAGTACGCCCGAGCTCTGCGGGTCGACCTGAAGGCCCCCGTACTCGGCGAACAGGTAGGTACCCGCCTGGGTCAGCACGGACGCGAAGCCGACGGCGAGGGCGGGGAAGATCCACAGGACGGGGCTGCGGTAGGTGAGGAGGAGGAGCAGGACGACGATGAGCCCGGTTGCCATCATCAGGGTGCTGTCGAGGGTGTCGAAGACGGTGAAGGCGTCGGCGATGCCGCCCGCGGGCCCCCCGACCGCCGTGTCGAGGCTCGGCGGAGCCTGCGCGTCGGCGATACCGCGAAGCTCGTCGATCTTGTCGGCGACGACGGACTGCTCCTCGCCCGGCAGCGGCACGACCACCATGAGGGCCTTGCCGTCCTTCGACCCGATCGCTTCCGAGACCTGCTGGCCGGGGGCGGCGATGTCGGCGAAGGCGCCGCGGTCGGCCTCGGCCTTGGCGCGCACCGCGTCGTCGAGCGGTCCCTCGGTGCTGTAGACGACGACGGCCGCCAGCACCTCGTCGGTCCGGAACTTCTCCAGCTCCGTGTTGACCTGAGCGGACTCGGCGCCGCGCGGCAGGAAGGCGTTGGCGCTGGTGTCCTGGACCTCGCCGAGCTTGCCGGCCAGCGCGCCCAGCGCCATCACCGCGACCAGCCAGGCCCCGAGGACCAGCCATTTTCCGCGTCGTCCGCCGGGCACGACGGCACATCGCTGTAGCCATGACGGCATGGGGTATCTCCTTCAGGGGGACGTTCAGCGGCCCGGCACGGAGCGGCCGCGTGGCGGGGACGCTTCATGGTCCCGGCTGTTCAACCGAGCGCGCATCTTCCTGATTGCGGTCCTCAGCACGACGAAGACGCCCGTGGAGCCGAGCTCCACGGGCGTCTTCGTCACGGGGGTCCGCCCGCCCGGACGGGGGACGCCGGGCGGGCGGAGGTCTCAGTTGGCGAAGAAGTCCTTCAGCTCAGGGGCCAACACCGCCGGGTCGACAGCGATGCCCTGTCCTGCGAGCGCGTGGCGCCGGGCACCGGGAACGGCCTCCTCAACAGCCTTCGCGGAGACCTGCAGCCACGGGTCGGCGTCGCCGCCGTGAACCACGAGGGTCGGGACCGCAACGGCGGCCAGCTGCTCGGCGGGCAGCGCGAAGTCGGCACCGAGGATCGTGGTGTCGTAGGGCAGCGTGTGGGCCAGGTTTTCCAGGCCAGCCCAGAACGGGGCGAACTTCATACCGGCCACGGCTTCGGCGGGTGCTCCCATGCCCTCGACCATGAAGAACTCGACAGCCTCGCCCCGGCGGTCCGAAGCGCTGAGCTCGGCGAGCTTCTCGGTGAAGCCGGCCGGCGGACGCGGCCCGTTCCCGTCGACGACGTACGGCGGGTCGTAGAGGGCGACCTGAGTGATGCTCAGGCCGTCGGCCGCGGCCTTCAGCGCCAGGGCGCCGCCTACGGACAGTCCGAACACCCGCGCCGAGCCGCCCGCCTCGACGATCAGCGCCGCGAGGTCCTCGACCTCCCGCTCCACGGCGTACACGTCGGCGTCGCCGCTGTCACCGCGGCCGCGCCGGTCGTAGTTGAAGACGGTGAAGCTGGTGGACAGTTCCTCGGCGAGCTGCGTCATCGTGGGATGCGCACGCTCACTGAAGGACCCGCCCACCAGAATGAGCGGTTCCCCCTGGCCCGAGCGGTCATAGGCGATCATGGTGCCGTCAGCGGACTGAACCGTGTTCATTGTTCTCCTGAGTAGAGGGCCGCCTACGCGAGCAGACGTCCGGTTGGTGACCCGTCCAGGGTGCTGACCGCGCAGCGGTTCCCGCATCTTCGGAATTGCTGAGTCCGCTACCGGGTCAGCGCGGTCCCGCGACGGTGTAGGCCTCCTGCTGCAGGGGCGGGGCCGGCGTCGCCGGGCGCTCCTTGCGGGCGGCCCAGCGACCGACGGCGTTCACGATCGGTCGTTCGACGAGGTAGTGGCTCACCGTTGCCGCGAAGATGCTGCCGATGAGCACCGCGGACATCAGCTCGGGAAAGCCGATGGTGCCGCGCAGCTGGTTCATCAGGGCGGGCTCGGTGCCGAAGACGCTGCCCGTCTCGAACCAGAAGTACATGACGGCGAAGTGCCACAGGTAGATGCCGTACGAGATGCGGCCGAGGTAGCGGGAGACCGGGTTGGCGACGATCGCGTCGACCACCCGGGACCGGGAATCGGGGATCGACAGCGGCATCACCGTCAGATAGGAGAACGCCAGCAGGAGGAAGTACTGGGTGAGCGCGAGGCCCACGCCCTCGTAGTCGCCGTACCCCGGGCGGCCGAACGGCTGGGTGCAGTTGAAGGCGTAGACGGCCAGCGCGCCGATCCAGAACAGCAGCGGGTGGTTGCCCGCGATCCGGTACAGCGCGGGCTTGTCGTCCGGCTTGATCTCCGCCAGGACCTGGAGGACCGCCATCGCCATGCCGAGCGCGAAGGCTCCGCCCACGGCGAGCGGCCACCAGTATTCCTGGGGGTAGGGGCCCATCTCCGGGCGGTGGATGTAGTAGGTCCACACGGCAGAGCCCACCGTGACGAGCGCCAGCGGGATCATCATGCGGCGCGCCTTGCGCACCGGGTCGCTCACACCCTTGGCGAGCCAGTGCATCAGTACGGCCAGCAGCGGCAGCGCGAGGTAGTACTGCATCTCGGCCGGAACCGTCCAGGCGGGGTCCATACCGGCGATCCACGTGTAGTCGTACACCTGGAGCATGAGGATCGGCCGCAGTACGTACCAGGGCCCGTCCACGGCCGCGAAGTTGAGCAGGAACACGCAGACCAGCGCGAGCAGGATGTAGGCGGGCCACAGCCGGGCGAGCCGCTTGGCGAGGAAGGGCACGATCCGGGGGCGCCTGCTGCCGGTGAGGGTCCAGCGGGCGAACGGCCGGTAGAGGAGCATGCCCGAGAGCACGAAGAACGGGCCGAGCGCCAGGGGCCTCAGACCGGCGAGCAGCGTGGCCAGGACCTCGTTCCCCGGCGGCACCGCGTAGGCGCCCATGACTCCGGCGGCGAAGGACGTGTGGACGCCCGCCACGCCGAGGGCGCACAGCGCGCGGACGCCGTCGAGCCCTCCGATGCGGCTGGTCTGCTGGGCCGGTGCCCCGGCCCTTTCTGCTTTCACTGGGAGAGCTCCTCTACGTCCGTCTCGGTGGCCTGTTCAGCATCGGGGTGGCTCAAATTCCGCGTCATCTTCTGATGTGCGGACTCCTGAAGGCGCTCTCGTCCCGGCTCGCAGCCGCCCTCGGGAGCGTCCGCGAACAGCGGCGGGGACGACGGCAATCCAGGAGATGCAGGGCCCCGCCGGGCTGTGTGACCGTTCCGGCAGATTCGTCAGGCCCGTTCGTGCGGGCTGCGGCCGGCAGGGACGAGCGATTGGACAACACGATGGACTCCACCTCGATTCACGAGCGCTTCGCCGCCCAGGCGCGCCGGACGCCGGACGCGGTGGCGGTGTCGTCGGGCGCCTTCTCGCTGACCTACCGTCAACTGGACGAGCGGGCGGACCGGCTCGCCGCCCGTCTGCGGGAGGCCGGTGTCGGGCCGGAGGACCCGGTCGCGGTGCTGATGGAGCGCTCCTGCGACCTGGTGGTGTCGATCCTCGCCGCACTCAAGGCCGGCGCCTTCTACCTGCCGCTGCACAGCGCCCATCCGCCGGAGCGGATGCAGGAGATCATGGACCGCGCCGGATCCCCCGTCCTGCTCGCCGACCCGGCGACGCAGGAGCGCGGCCTGCCCCGCACGAGCAAGGTCATCCTCCCCCTCGTCGGACGCGACCCCGCCCCCCGCCCTCCCGCGCCCTCGGCCGGGGGCGGGCCCGACCGGCTCGCCTTCGTCATCCACACCTCGGGCTCGACCGGTACGCCCAAAGGCGTCGCAGTGACGCACCGCGGCGTCCTCGGCCTCGTCGACGACTCGTGCTGGGACGGCGGCGCGCACCGGCGGGTCCTGTCCCTCGCGCCGTACGCCTTCGGTGTGTCCGCCTACGAGCTCTGGGTGCCCCTGCTGCGTGGCGGGCATGTGGTCCTGCCGCCGCCGGGCGAGCTGAACGTGCGTACGGTGCGCGGCCTCCTGGCGCAGGAGGGCATCACCGCGCTCCACGTGACCGCCGGCCTGTTCCGCCTCTTCGCAGAAGAGGCGCCCGACAGCTTCGCCACGGTGCGCGAGGTGCTCACCGGGGGCGATGTGATCTCCCCGACGGCCGTACGGCGGGTCCTGGACGCGTGCCCTGACCTCGTGGTGCGGGCCATGTACGGCTCCACCGAACTGTCCTCGTTCGCCGCGTACGCCACGCTCACCGCGGACTACGAACCGGCCGCGACGATCCCCGTCGGCCGCCCGATGGACACCGTCGACGCGCGGCTGTTCGACGGGGAGATGCGGCCCGTGCCGGACGGCGAGGCCGGCGAACTGTACGTCGCGGGTGAGCGGCTCGCCCGCGGCTATCTGGGCCGGCCGGACCTGACGGCCGAACGTTTCGTGCAGGACCCCCATGGCGCACCCGGAGCCCGGCTGTACCGCACCGGCGACCTCATGCGACGCGGCCCCGGGGGGATCCTGGAGTTCGTGGGGCGCCTCGGCGACCAGGTGAAGATCCGCGGCTTCCGCGTGGAGCCGGGCGAGGTGGAGCATGTGCTGGCCCGCCGCCCGGACGTGGCGCACGCCGCCGTCGTCGCGCAGGACCAGGAGGACGGCGAGAAGCGCCTCGTCGCCTACATCGTGCCCAAGGTCCCCGGTCTCGACGCGGCGGGGCTGCGCGCGGCCTCCGCGACCGCGCTGCCCGACTACATGATCCCCTCGGCCTTCGTCGAGCTGGCGTCCCTGCCCCTGACGGCCAACGGGAAGCTGGACCGGGCCGCGCTGCCCGCCCCCCCGCCCGCGCAGCCCGGGGGCGAGGCCGCGGCCCCCTCGAACGAGCGCCAGCGCACCCTGTGTGCGCTGTTCTCCCTGGTGCTCGGCGTCGCCGGCGTCGGCGTCGACGACAGCTTCTTCGATCTCGGCGGTCAGTCACTCCAGGCCCTGCGCCTCGCCTCGCGCATCGAGGAGGAACTGGGGGTCGAGGTGACGGTGGCCGATGTGCTCAACCACTCCACGGCCGCCGAGCTCGACCGTCATCTGCAGGACCTCTCCGAAGCCCCGGAGCCGGCCGGCGCGCCGCGGTGAGCGGGACCGCCGGCGACCACGACACTCTGTCCCTCCCCTCCTCCCCCTCCTCGTACTCCGCTCGCCACCACCCACCCGTGGTGCCCGAGCCACCCATGGCCCCGAAAGGACCCGTCACTGTGAGCATCTCCACCGCACCGCCGGAGGCGAACGGACTCGACCAGCGGATTCCGCTCTCCTACAACCAGGAGTTCCTCCGCGCCTTCGACAAGGGTGAGACGGACGGCGCGTTCGGTGAACGGCATACGCTGGTGTGCGGATGGCGGGTCTCCGGCGAGATCGGTCTCGCGGCTCTCCAGCAGGCCCTCGACGACGTCGTGGCCCGGCACGAGGTGCTGCGGACCGCGGTGGTGAGCGACGAGGAGGGCGGCCACCAGGTGGTGCGGCCCCCCTCCTCGGTCACCCTGGAGGTCCATGACCTGGACGCCGGCGACGCCTCGCGCGAGGCAAGGGCCGAGGAGTTCCTGAACGAACTGGACGCCCGTCCGTTCAGCGTGCGCGAACTGCCGCACCTGCGGGCCGCCGTGGGCAGGTTCGACGCCACCGACGCGGTCCTGGTGCTGGCCACCCACCACACCTCCACCGACGCCTGGTCGCTCCAGGTCGTCATGCGCGACCTCGCCGCCGCCTACGCGGCCCGGACCGGGGGCCGGCCGGCCGGCACGGCCGGGGCCGTGCAGTACCAGGAGTTCGCCCGCTGGCAGCACGAGACGGCCACGAGCGGCCGGATCGACACCAACCGCGCCTACTGGCGCGAGCGGCTGGAGGGCGCGGAGATCACCGGCGTCACCTCCGACCGGCCCCGCGACGAGAACGTGCCGAGCGCCTACGGCGTGCACCGCTTCGTCTTCGACGCCGAGCTGTCGGAGCGTGTCCTGAAGTTCGCCAGGGCGACGCGCTCCACCCCGTTCATGGTGATGGCGGCCGCCTACAGCGTGCTGCTGCGCGAGCGCACCGGCACGAGCGACATCGTCTTCCCGACCTTCTCCTCCGGCCGCTACGAGGAACGGTTCATGGACTCGGTGGGGCCGTTCTTCAACTTCGTACCCATCCGGGTCGACACCACCGGATGCGCCACCCTCGGCGAGGTACTGGACCAGGCGCGTGCCGCCTGCGTCGGCGCCTACCAGCACGAGATCCCGTTCGCCCGGATCGCCGATGACTCCCCCGCGCTGCTCGCCCCGTTCGCCGACGGGTTCCTCGCCGTCGTCGCGTTCGAGGTGCTCCAGACCGCCTTCCCGATGGAGGGCAGCCAGGCCGGCGGCCTGGAGTTCGCCGAGATCCGCGAACGCGGCCGGTCTCAGACGGTGAGCTCGGCCATTCCGGACGGCGGGCTGTGGGCCATGGACGTACTGCCGAGCGGGAAGCTCGCGGGCAGCCTGAAGTTCGACCGCCACCGCTTCGACGAGTCCACGGCCGTCGGCCTGGTGACCCGTTTCCGTGAGCTGCTGGGCGCGATGTCGGATGCGCCCGGCACCCCGCTGTCCTGATTCCCGGCCCGAAGAGCCCTCCGACGCAAGAGGATCCGATCGACGATGACCACCCTGGCACCTTTCGCCCCCGTCGCTCCCCCCGAGCCCGATCTGACCCCTGAGACGGTGCTCGCCCGCGCCGAGGCCCTGGCCGCGACCCTGGTCGAGCGGCAGGCCGAGACCGAGGAGCGCGGCTACTACGCCGAGGACACCCACGAGGCCTTCGCCCGCGCCGGGCTCTACCGCATCCTCGTACCGCGCAGGTACGGCGGATACGAGTTCGGGCCGGAGACGTTCATGAAGGTCTCCATGGCACTGGCCCGCGGGTGCCCGTCGACCGGCTGGATGTACCTCTTCGGCGCCGCGCACGCGTTGGTGGCCGGCACCCTGTTCGACGAGGCCACACAGGCGGAGCTGTTCGCCGACGGCGACTTCATCTGCCCCGCGACGGTCGCCCCGGCCGGCTCCGCCCGCCCCGACGGCGAGGGGGGATGGATCGTCGACGGCACCTGGAACTACTGCTCGGGCTCCCCGTACGCGACCCACTTCATCGGCCACACGCTGGTGTCCGGCGGCGAGGGCGAGCCACCCGCGCCGATGCTGTTCATCGCCCCGCGCGCGCAGTTCGAGCGCCTGGACGACTGGGGCACCCAACTGGGCCTCAAGGGAAGCGGATCGCACAGCATCCGCATCGACGGCGGCCGCATCCCCGGCCGCCACACCCTCGGCGGCCACCTGAGCCAGCTGGCCGTCACCGAGCAGACGCCGGGCCGGAACCTCCACGGACCGGAGTACGGCGGCGGGCCGCTCAGCTTCATGCTGCTGGAGCTCGGCGTCCTCGCCGTGGGCATGGCCAAGGGCGCCCTGGACGCGTACGAGGAGCTGATGCGCACCCGTACGACGGCGTTCTTCCCGATCGTCCCGCGCACCGAGGACCCCGACTTCCAGTTCCGCTACGGCGAGGCCACCGGCCTGATCGCGGCGGCCGAGGCGGCGGTGCTGCACGCCACGCAGCAGTGGAAGCAGCTGTGTCTCGCGGAGGCCGCGGCCTTCACCCGCGAGGAGGAGCTGCGTCTTGCCACCATCAGCCGGGAGGCCGTCCGGCTCGCCTGGAGGGCGGTCGAAGGCCAGTTGTTCCCCACCGCCGGTTCCAGCTCGGTCCGCGCCGGAGAGCGCGTCGAGCGGGTCTGGCGCGACCTGTCCACCCTGCACAGCCACGCCGGCAACGGCGTCTTCCTCTCCACGCTCGCCAACCGCGAGCTGGCCCAGGCCCACTTCGGCACGGCGGCCGCACGATGACCTCACCTCTCACAGATCGGGATGGACCCATGGACCAAGGCTGCCCCTTCGCCCTCGACACCAGTGGCAGTGACATCCACGCCGAGGCATCGGCCCTGCGCGCACAAGGACCGGCGACCCGGGTGGAACTGCCGGGCGGTGTGCTCGCCTGGTCGCTGAACAGCCACGCGGCGATCAAGCAGGTGCTCGCCGACCCGAGGGTCACCAAGAGCGCCCGGAACCACTGGCCGGCCTTCGTCAACGGCGAAGTCCGGCCGGACTGGGAACTGATCAGCTGGGTCGCGATGGACAACATGGTGACGGCGTACGGCAAGAACCATGTGCGGCTGCGCAAGCTGGTCGGCAAGGCGTTCACGCCGCGCCGCGCCGAGGCGTTCCGGCCCCGCGTGGAACAGCTCACCGAGCAGCTGCTCGACGCTCTGGAGCAGGCGGAGCCGGGCGAGACGGTGGACCTGCGCGAGATGTTCGCCTACCCGCTGCCGGCCCGCCTGGTCGCGGACCTGATCGGGATGCCCGAGGAGGCCCGCGCGAAGACGGCCAAGGTCATCGACGCGATGGTGGACACGACGATCACCCCCGAGCAGGCCCAGGCCGTGCTCGCGGGCTGGCGGGGCGCGATGGCCGATCTGATCGCCGACAAGAGGCGCGAACCGGGTGAGGACATCACCAGCGACCTGGTCGCCGCCCGTGACGAGGACGGCTCGCGGCTGTCCGAGGACGAGCTCACCGACACCATCTTCGCGATACTCGGGGCCGGGTCCGAGACGACGATCAACTTCTTCGACAACGCCATCACCGCCCTCCTGAGCGACCGCTCCCAGCTGGATCTGGTCCGCTCCGGGCAGGCCACCTGGGACGACGTGATCGACGAGACCCTGCGGGTGGAGTCGCCGCTGGCCCATCTCCCCCTGCGGTACGCCGCGGAGAGCATCGACCTGGACGGGGTGACGATAGCGAAGGGCGACCCGATCCTGGTCAACTACGCCGGTGTAGGCCGTGACCCCGTGCTCCACGCCGACGCACCCGACACCTTCGACCTCACCCGGAAGGACAAGTCCCACCTCTCCTTCGGGTTCGGCCCGCACTACTGCCTGGGCGTGGGCATCGCCCGCCTGGTGGCGACCACCGGCCTGTCCCGCCTGTTCGAGCGCTTCCCGGACCTGGAGCTGGCCGTGGACCGGGACGAACTCCAGCCGCTGCCGACCTTCATCATGAACGGTCACCGCAGTCTGCCGGTGCGGCTGAACGTGACGGTTCCGGTGGGCGCCGGCGCCCGCTGACGTACCGGCCGAAGGGCCGCCGGGACATCGTCCCGGCGGCCCTTCGCGCGTTCGCCCCCGGTGGAGCCGGAACGCGCGAGCCCGCCCCGCGCGGTGCGCGGGGCGGGCTGTCACCTCGGGGAGGAGGGTATCGCTCGGTTCTAGGCGGTCAGGGCGGGGGCCGCCTTCCGTGCCCCCTCCTCGACGCGCCGCATCATGTCAGGGCTCATGAGCGCGTCCGGAGTCGCCACCAGGCCCGCCACCCGCATGAAGGTGGCGGTGACCTCCCCGTCGACGGTCGCGGCGGCGTGCAGCGCCGCCATGTAGGCGCCTCCCGCCTCCCACTCCGGGGTGCGCTCGCCCTCCACCTCGGGGTAGCCGAGGTCGGCTCCGGCGGAGAACTGCCAGGGCACCTCGATGACCTGCGCGATGTCGGACAGGAAGGCCTTCGGGTCCACGGCGCCCCGGCTCAGGTGGTCGCGGAGCACCAGTGCCTCCAGCGCGGAGACGGTCATGCCCTGGCCGTACACCGGGTTGAAACTGCACGCGGCGTCGCCCAGCACCAGGAAGTTGGCAGGGAAACGGTCCAGCAGCTCGTAGTGCCGACGCCGACTGGCCGGATAGCGAAACACCGTGCCCTCATCGACTGGCTCGGCGTCATGGATGGCGTCGTAGATGTCGGATACCGGAAGCGTGCGGGCCCACTGCAAGAAGCCCTTCAGTTCAGCAGGGGGGCTGTCGCCCAGGACGCCGGTGAGGGAGACCACGACCAAGCCGTCCTCGATCCGGGACAGGAAAGCGCCGCGCCGGTGGCTGGGCGAGGAGACGGGGTTGATCGACAGGTCGCCGTCCAGCACCGCCTCGTCGCGCAACCGGAACCGGCGAGTGGTGTAGCTGAGGTCGATGCGGATGCTCTCCTCTTCGGGGCGCTCGTAGCCGAACTCCTCCAGCCACCGGGGAGTACGCGAGCCCCGGCCAGTCGCATCGACGACGAGGTCGGCCTCGATGGTCCGCTCTGCCGAGCCTGGCCCGCGCGCCTGGACGCGGACACCGATCACGGTGTCGCGGCCCTCGTCCGCCACCAGGCCGACAACGTCATGGCGCTCCAGCAGCGTCACACCCGGCAGAGTGGCCACCCGTTCGCGTACCCGGCTCTCGAGCACGGGACGGGTGGCCGAGACGCAGAGGAGACCGGTCGTACCCGGTTCGAGCCGGCGGCCGTTGAAGAACCAGCGCAGCTCCCCCAGGTCACCGGTGGGGATGCCGGCCTCGACGGCCTCCTCGGTGAACCCCGGGAAGAGCTCGTCGAGGATCTGCTGGCCCCGTGCCAGCAGCCCGTGCACGTGGCGTCCCTGCCCCACACCCTTGCGGGCCGTGGTCGTCCCGGTGATCCCGTCACGCTCTACGACGAGGACCTCGTCGTAGGACTCGGCGAGAACACGTGCGGCCAGCAGCCCTGCCATGCTGCCGCCGAGCACCACCGCCCGTTCGCCCGCTCTGTTGCTCATGAACCTGGCCTCTCTCGCGGATCTGATGGAACGTCAGGCGACGTTGCGGGGGCTGTTCTGATAAGCAGCGAGGTACCAGCGGCCCTCGCGCTTGACGACGACCCAGGAAGCGTTGACCGCGCGCTCGGCGCTCGGCTCGCTCTCACCGGGAGCGAGGATGCCGCCCTGGGTGATCAGGATGCCGGACTCGCTGTTGGCGAAGCGCAGGTCGGCGGGGGTGCCGACCACTCGGGTGCCCTTGAAGGGGCCTTCGAAGGCCTGGGCCATGAAGGCGCGTATGGCCTCGCGGCCCTTCTGGAAGACCCCAGGAATGATCATGGATCCGTCGGGGGTGAAAGCCTCGGCGAAGGCGTCGGCGTCGTGCGCGGCCCAGGCCGCGACGATGCGCTGCGGCAGCGCGGCGATGTCCGCCCTATCCGCTTCGGTGACGGTGTTCTCGACAGTCTGCGTGGTCATGCTGCTGCTCCTGAGGTAGCGGCCGAAAGGCTCAGATGTAGAGGGTGTTGGGCTCCAGGCCGCACAGGACCCGGCCGTACAGCTCGTTGTTGGTGTCGGGGTTCATGAGCGCGTGCAGACCGATGGCCTGTATGTCACGGTTGATGCGCTGGATCGGGACGTCCCGATGGATGGAGGAGCCGCCCGAGGCGGAGGCGAGGATGGAGACGGCCTCCCGGGCCAGTCGCACCACAGCACCCATGTCGGCGCGGGCGCGGGCCCGCTCCTCCAGGGTGAACTCCTCCCCGGCGAGTCCCTTGGCGTCGACGAGGTCGGCCAGCCGGTAGGCGTGGAACTCGGCCTGGTCGGTCTTGAGGGCGGCCTCGGCGACCTGGTGATGGGTGAGCGGCGCCTCCGCCTGGGTCTCGTACGCCGTGTAGGTGAGCGTGCGCCCTGGCAGCCGCTCGAGGAAGGCGTCGAGCGCGGCGCGAGCGAGCCCGAGTGCGGTGCCGACGGAGGAGGCCGCGGCGACCGGCAGCAACGGGACCCGGTAGGCGGGGCTGTCGGCGTTCAGCTCGGAGGCGTACTGGCCCTGAAGGATCGCCGGGAGAGGAATCACCCTCTCCTGCGGGACGAAGACCTCCTGCGCGACGGTGCTGACACTGCCCGTTCCGCGCAGCCCCGAGGTGTCCCAGTCGTCGATGATCTGCAGGTCGGACATCGGCACGAGGGCCATGACCGGAAGGTGTCGGCCGTCGGGCGTCGGCTGGACGGCGATGATCTCCTGCCAGTGGGCGTGGTGGGCGCCGCTGACGAAGCCCCACTTGCCGTTGACGACGATCCCGCCCTCGGCGGGGGCGGCGAACGCGGACGGGCTGAGTGTGCCGCAGATCCGCACGTCGGGGGTGGAGAACACCTCGTCCTGGACGCTGTCGGGGAAGAGGCACGCCATGAAGGTGGGAATCCAGTACACCGACGCGGTCCAGGCGGCCGCCCCGTCGGCGCGGCCGAGTTCGGCGGCCACCTCGACCAGGGTGCGGGTGTCGCTCTCGTATCCGCCGTAGCGCTTGGGCACCCGCAGCTTGAACAGACCGGCCCCGGCCAGCGCCTCGACCGTCTCGTCCTGCAGCCGTCGGTCCTCCTCCGCCTGCACGGCGTTCTTCTTCAGAAGCGGTGCGAGCTCGCCGGCGCGCTGCACCAGGTGCGCACGCGTGGGGATGTCGGCCGTGAGCATCGTGAGTCCTCCCAGGACATGCTTGAGGTACCGGTCGTCGAAACCGGCCGTCGGGACGGTTCGTTGCACCCTGACGCTCACATCGCGGGGGGTCCCGGGACACCTCCCGGATTGCGCCGTTGGGGCCTCGCCGCGACTTCGCCACGTCGCTCGCGGGAGGTCCCGGCTGCCGCACACAGAGAGAAGCCAGCGGGGCCGAGGACTGCCACGATGAGGCGCATGACCGATCAGCAGAACGCCGGGGCAGGCAAGGAGGAGGCGTCCCGTACGCGTCCCCTGACGGGTGACGAGTACGTGGAGAGCCTTCAGGACGACCGCGAGGTCTACATCTATGGGGAGCGCGTCAAGAACGTGACCGCGCACCCTGCGTTCCGCAACCCGGTCCGGATGACGGCCCGCTTGTACGACGCGCTGCACGATCCGGCCCGTCGCGAGGTCCTCACCACGACGACCGACACCGGCAGCGGCGGCTACACCCACCGGTTCTTCACCACGCCCCACAGTGCCGAGGACCTCGTGGCCGACCAGCGGGCCATCGCCGCCTGGTCGCGGATGAGCTACGGCTGGATGGGGCGGAGCCCCGACTACAAGGCCGCCTTCCTCGGCACACTCGGCGCGAACGCCGACTTCTACGCACCCTTCTCGGACAACGCGCGCCGCTGGTACCGGGAGTCGCAGGAGAAGGTCCTGTACTGGAACCACGCGATCGTGCACCCCCCGGTCGACCGCAGCCTGCCGCCGGACAAGGTCGGGGACGTCTTCGTGCACGTGGAGAAGGAGACCGACGCGGGTCTGGTGGTCAGCGGCGCCAAGGTGGTCGCCACCGGCTCCGCTCTGACGCACCACAACTTCATCGCCCACTACGGACTGCCCGTGAAGAAGAAGGAGTTCGCGCTGGTCGCCACCGTGCCCACGGGGGCGCCGGGGGTGAAGCTGATCTGCCGCTCCTCCTACTCGGCGACGTCCGCCGTGATGGGCAGTCCCTTCGACCATCCGCTGTCGTCGCGGCTGGACGAGAACGACACGATCCTCGTCATGGACAAGGTGCTCATACCGTGGGAGAACGTCTTCATCTACGGGGACATGGCCAAGATCCAGATGTTCTCGGGGCAGTCCGGGTTCCTGGAGCGCTTCACCTTTCACGGTTGCGTACGCCTGGCGGTCAAGCTGGAGTTCATCGTGGGCGCGCTGGCCAAGGCACTGGAGGTCACGGGAACCCAGGACTTCCGGGGTGTGCAGACCCGCCTCGGTGAGGTCCTCGCCTGGCGGAACCTCTTCCAGGGGCTGGCGGACGCGGCCGCGCGCAACCCGGTCCCGTGGCACAACGGGGCAGTACTGCCCAATCCGCAGTACGGGATGGCCTACCGGTGGTTCATGCAGATCGGCTATCCCCGGGTCAAGGAGATCATCCAGCAGGACGTCGCGAGCGGTCTGATCTACCTGAACTCCAGCGCGGACGACTTCAAGAATCCGCAGATCCGCCCGTATCTTGACAAGTACGTACGGGGGTCAGGCGGCATCGACGCCGTGCAGCGTGTCAAGGTCCTCAAACTGCTGTGGGACGCCGTGGGCACCGAGTTCGGCGGCCGACACGAGCTGTACGAGCGGAACTACTCGGGCAACCACGAGAACGTGCGGACCGAGCTGCTCTTCGCGCAGACGGCCAACGGCCAGCTGGACGGCTACAAGGAGCTCGTCGACCAGTGCCTGTCCGAGTACGACCTGGACGGCTGGACGGTCCCCGACCTCGACTCGTTCGAGGGGCTCCGCGAGGCCCGCAACGGTCTGCTCGGCGGCTGAGCGCCTTCGGACGCACGGTCACAGCGGCGGCTCAGGCCCTCTCCAGCAGATCGGCCAGGAACGGCGCGACCACGTCGGCCACCACCTTGCAGTCCAGGACGAGCGTGCCAGGGCAGCCGGCCTCCCGCCACCGCCGCACGGCGGCGAGGTCGGCCTGCGAGCGGACGGTGACCGCCGCAGCGCCCAGCCCCCGGGCCACCGCGGCGAAGTCGGTGTCGGCGAAGGACATCGTCGCGGGGTCCGCCCCCCGGGGCACGTACATGTGCTCCTCGAAGCCGTAGGCCGCGTCGTCGTAGACCACGACGAGCGCCGGACGTTTCGACCGTACGAGCGTGTCCAGCTCCGGCAGTCCCATCAGCGCTCCGCCGTCGCCCACCGCCGCCACCGTCAGGCGGTCGGGGCGCCCCACCGCCGCGCCGACGGCACCCGCGAGGCCCAGGCCGATGCTCTGGAAGGCGGCGCCGGTGAAGACGAGGCCCGCCGGGTCGGGAACGGGCCAGTACATCGCGGGCCACCCGATGAAGTGCCCGCCGTCCAGCACCACGGTGCGATCCTCGGGCAGCAGTCCGGCCAGTTCTCGGGTCAGGGTCCGGGGGTCGATGCGATCGGCGGTCGTCAGGTCGGCGTGGGCGCGGGCCGGCCATCCGGCGCGCGCCTCGGCGAGGGCCGGGAGGCAGCGCCGGCGCCAGGAGGACCCGGGCAGCCCCAGGGCCACGGCCTCGTCGAGCAGCCGCACGGCGACGGCATCGGCGTCGCCGCGTACGAGGAGGTCTGCCCGCGGGGCCCGTGCTCCCTTCGCGATGTCGACCTGGATCACGGTGGCCGCGGGGTCCAGGATCCGGCCGCCGTGCAGGGTGAAGTCGTCCAGACTCGCCCCGAAGGCGACGACCACGTCGGCCTGCCCCATCAGGGCGGCCGCCGGCGGTGCCGCGAATCCGCCGCACACCCCCAGCGACCAGGGGCTTTCACGGAAGAGGCCGCCCGCCATGACGCTGGTGGCGAAGAGGGCGCCGAGGCGGTCGCCGAGCTCGTGCAGGACCTTGCCCGCGCCCGAGTGCCAGGCGCCGAGTCCGGCGAGTATCAGCGGGCGGCGGGCGCCGGCCAGCGCGGTGAGAACCGGTGCCAGCTCCTCGTCGGCCGGGGCGAGGCGCTCGCGGTGTTCTCCGGTCGGGCACCCGTCCGGCCACGCCGCCGTCTGCTCGGGAAGCCGACGGCCGATCAGGTCTCCCGGCAGGAAGAGGGCGACGGGGCGGCTGTCCTCTCGGGCCGACCGCACCGCCGCCGCCGTCGCCTCACGCGCCGTCGCCGGGTCGGTGAGCCGTACGGTCCGGATCCCGAGCGCGGCCATGAGTGCGCTCTGGTCGATGTCGTGCCGCCTCGGGCCGCTCACCGGTGCGTCGCCGCAGAGCAGGATGACACCGCTGCGGTTCTTGGCCGCGTCCGCCAGCGCGGTGACGGTGTTGGTGAGGCCGGGACCGTGCGTCGTGGTGCAGATCGCCACGTCGCCGGTGGCCCGGAAACAGGCGTCGGCCATCGCCAGGGCGCCGCCCTCGTGGCGGGCCGCCGTGTAGTGCACGCCGGCCGCGGTCAGGGCAGCCGTCGCGAGGACGTTCCCGCCTCCCACGACCCCGAACGCGTGACGGATCCCGCTCTCCGCGAGGGTCCTGCTCACGGCTTCCGCGAGTGTGGACATGTGAGTGGCTCCCTGGATCTCGTGGAACGACGTCCCGCTCGTCGGGAGGGTGCCGCACGGTGCGCGGTGCCCTCCCCGCGAGAGTCAGGCCAGTTCGAAGACGACCTCGCCGACCGTCATCTCGATGCGGTTGGTGCGTACGAGCTCCCAGCCGCCCTCCTCGAAGACCGACTCCCAGTCCTCGATGGTGGGCAGGAAGGTGCCCATCAGGTCGTGGCCGAGTTCGAAACCGAGGGTGAAGACGGGCAGTTCGGTGTCGGGCAGCGCGGTGCGGGTGGCATCGCCGATCAGCAGGCGCCGGGCCGCAGGGAAGACCTCGCGCAGTCGGCGCAGGGTGGCCACGCAGTTCTCCCGCGGCCAGAAGTCGTGGCCCATCATGAAGCAGGTCAGCAGCTCGATGTCCGCGTACTCGGGCTGTGCATCCAGGTGCAGCACGTCGCCCTGGACGAACTCGGCGCGGCCGGCGAACCCTGCCTCGGCCGCCTCCTTGCGGGCCACGTCGATGGAGGGCTGGGCGATGTCGATGCCGACGCCGGTCGTGCCGGGGTGGCGGTCGAGCACCTGCATGAGCCGGGCGCCGCTGCCGCAGCCGAGGTCGGCGACCCGGGTGAAGGGAAAGTCCACCCGGTCCAGGGCGGCGCGGAAGGTCGGCGCGTAGGTGATCTGGTCGATCTCCCGGCAGGCGTAGGCGATGGCCGCGGCGTCACGGCGGTAGTGGTCGCCGTCGCGGTTCTCGGTGCGCAGCACCGAGGGGATCTCCCGGAAGAGCTCGGCACTTCCGCGGGTGAGCCAGTGGAAGAACGACTTGTTGCGGTACATGTCGTCGAAGCCGTCGAGGGTGTGGACCACGGCGCCGTCGCGGCGCACCAGCCCTACCGCCGCGAGGGCGCGAAACAGACCGGTCGTGGACTGCGGGTCCAGGCCGCCTCGTTCGGCGAAGTCCGACGTGTCCAGCGTTCTGGCCCGGTGCAGTTCGTCGAGCGCCCCGATCTCCCAGGCCGCGGCGATGGCGGAGGCTGCTACGGCGGAGTTGTAGATGGAGGCAATGCCGCGTGCGTTGCCCTGTGCGATGTCAACAGTCACTGCTCAGCACCTCGTCCTCGGGGAGGTTCACGGGTGGTCACCCTTCGTTCACATGCTTCAAGCAGGGGGCGGGCGCGGCATCTTTGACGATGCTCTGCCGGCCGGAGTGGTGGATACGGGGTCTCACGACGCCAGGCGCCGCTCCAGGGCTCGTTCCACCTCGGTCAGGGGCAGCCCGCTCAACCGCTCGGGGTGCTCCGGGTGCGGCCCTCGCGGGGCGGGCTCCCCGGCCGGGGGCGCAGTCCCCCCGAGCCAGACCCAGCCGAAGTCGGACAGGGACCAGTAGGCGGTGCGGAACAGCCGCTTCACCAGGTCGAGGCCGGAGCCGGGGCGCCCGTGAGCGGCGTTGTCGGGTGTGGAGGATGTCACGACGCGACCTTCACACCCGTCCGCCGGCGCATGCATCTCGCGCCGTGCGCAGGTGACCGGCCGCGCCGAGGCGCGCCTGCCCACGTCGGCCCTCTTCCAGGGCCAGGGCGAGTTCGAGCGGCGCCAGGTCGTCGCCGTCGCGCAGGATGGCGGCCGCCCGGGTCAGCTGGCCGGCGATCCGGTCGAGCACGTCGGCCACCGGGCCCGCGTTGTGCGCCAGGACCTCGCTCCACGCCCACGGGTCGCCGCCCGCCGTGCGAACGGTGTCGCGAAGTTCTGGCCCAGCGAGTTGCAGGAACGCCGGGGTGCTGTCGGCGAACCGGGCGGCGAGGGCCGCCGCGACCAAGTGCGGGCCGTGGGACAGCTCGGCCACGACCCGGTCGTGCACATGCGGGGCCAGTTCCAGGCGTTGTGCTCCACACAGTTCGATCAGGTCGGCGGCCGTCTCCAGGACCTGGCCGGGTGTGGTCTCGTAGGGGCACAGGATCCAGGGCCGGCCGGTGAAGCGGCCCGCGTCGGCCGCTGTGGACCCGGGGGTGTCGGGTCCGGCCAGCGGATGTCCCGGCACATAGCCCTTGAGGTCGCAGCCCCGCAGCTCGGCCTCGGCGGAGACGATGTCCTTCGTGTCGGCTGTGTCGGTGTAGACGTGCCCGAGCCCTCTGGTCTGGGCGCTGTAGAGGGTGTCGACGACCTCGGACGGCGGGGTGGCGACGACGACGAGGTCGGCGGGCGGGTAACGGGGGGTCCAGGCCGCCCCGGCACCCGCCGTCACGGCTTCGGAGACCGCCCGCGGGTCCTCGTCGATGAGGGCCACTTCGACGCCCGCCCGGGTGAGGGCAAGGGCCACGGAGGTGCCGGTGGTGCCGCAGCCTATGACGACGGCGGTGCGCAGGGAGGCGGCTGACATGGGAACTCCTGGCGGAACTGGGGATCGGCTCCTGGCGGAACCGGGGACGGGGCGGGCCTGGGTCCGGTCGGTGTCGGACCTGCGTCCGCGGGCCGGCCGGCGGACGGCCGGCGGCCCGGGGAGACACGGCCGCTCAGTGCGCGTGGGCGAACTGGCCGGGTGCCCGGCCCTCTCCGGCGGGGCCGCGGTAGGCCTGGGCGAGGTCCAGCCAGCGCTCGGCCTCCTCACCGGTGGCGACGACGGCGAGGTCGTCGCGGTGACGACGGCGGGTGGCCAGGAGACAGAGATCCTCGGCGGGTCCGGTGATCCTGTTGGCCGCGTCCTCGGGACCGTAGGCCCAGACCTCGCCGTTGGGAGCGGTCGCCTCGATGCGGAAGGGCTCGGACGGCGGGGTCAGACCGCGGGAAAGGTAGCCGAAGTCCCGCGTGAGGAAGATGAAGAAGACCAGGTGGCGCAGGCGCTCGCTGGGCTCGCGGCGCACGCCCAGGGCATCGGCGATGTCCTGACCATGGCCGAAGATCTCCATGATCCCGGCGGCGGCCAGAACCGTCGGGGGCAGCGGATTGACCAGCCACGGCACGACCTCCCCCTCGGGGACGGCGGCGAGGGACTCGACGGACTGCTGGCCCAGGGCCCGGAACCGGCCCAGCAGCTGGCCGGGCGGGAAGCCGTTGAACTGCTGGAGAGCGGCGTTGACGGCACCGTCGAAGTCGCCGGCGGCAGCCTCCGCGATCCGGGCGAAGCCCTCGTGGTCGGAGGCGGCGGTGCCCGCCAGGTGGAAGATAAAGGTCAGATGGGCGATCTGGTCGGCGACGCTCCAGCCGGTGGCGGGGGTCGCGGTGTGCCAGGACTGCTCGTCCAGCCCCTCGACGAGGCGGGCGGTCTCCTCGATCTCGGCGGCAAGGTCCTTGAGCACGTCGTTCGCGGGCATGGTCGGTTCTCCTCGGGTCGTGGTGCGTTGTCGTGGTGGCGGTGCTGGGGCGGAATCGATGGAGTGCTGATGTGGGGTGTGGGTGTGTGCTGGGGCGGAGTCAGTGGGGGGCGGGTGCCGTGGGGCGTGCGGGCCGGGTGAAGCGGGCCCCGATGCGGACGGCCGCGGTGAGCGCCGCCCAGGAGGCGAGCTCGATCAGTTCCCGGTCCTCGGGGTGGAGCGCGCGGAACTCCTCGACGTCCGCGTCGGTGATCTGGTGGGGGTTCAGGGCGACCAGGAGGGCGAGCCTGGCGAGCGGCAGGTGCTCGCCGCCGAGACCGGCTGTCGCCGTCGAGAGCCATGCACGGCTCGGGCCGGGGACGGTGCCGTCGCGCACGGCGAGTTCGGCGTGTACGAGGTCGCGTACGGGTTCGGGAATCCAGCGCTCGGCGACCGTGTCCACGCAGGCGACGGCCCGCGCCAGGGCGCCGGCCACGGCGGGATCGGCCTTCGCCCAGGCGAGCTGGTCCGGCAGCGGAGCCGCGGGGAGGAGGCCGAGCGCCGCGCCGGGGGTCACGGCCGTTCCCGCGTCGGGACGCATGGCGCGGGCGACCATCCGCATCACGGGCCCGCGGCCCGCCGCCGGGGCCGAGTCCGGGACGGGGGAGTCCGGCAGGAAGAGCCGGACCATCCGGTTGAGGTAGTGGAAGGTGACGGCGGTTCCCAGGATCTCGGGGGCCTGGTCCGCGTCGAAGGGGAGCTCCGCCCCCGGGTCCGTACCGCTGCCGGCCGCCCAGTCGGCGAGGTGCCCGTGGGCGTCCGCACCGGTCAGGGTGGCGAGCTTGGCCTCGTGTACCTCCACGCAGTAGGGGCAGTCGTTGGCCCGGGATACCCCGGTGGCCACCGCTTCCTTGGCGGCCCTGCTCACCAGGCCGTCGGCCAGGAGCGTCTCGCGCAACAGGAGCCAGGAGGCGGCGAGCGTCTCGGGGGCAGGCGAGTGGAGCGCGAGAGGCGGGGCGACGACGCCGAATTCCCGCCGGGCCTGTGCGTAGACCTCGGCCACCGGGCCGCGGGCCTGTGCGTACGGGACGGCGGCGACGTGCCGGATCTGCCGGAGGGAGCCTCTCAGCATGAGTCTTACGAGCGGTCGCATCGCGGCCTCCTGGTTCACTTTCGAGTTGCGTGAAGCAACTCACCGGACATGACGAGTCCTGTGAAGCAACTCACCGGTCGGCGAGAAGCGGTTTCGAGGTGTCACACCTTGGCGAGGCGCTTCGTCTTGAGCAGCGGGAGCACGCCCTTGCGCCCGTTCTTGTATCCCGTGGGGGACGGGGCGCCGTACGTGACCGCGACGCCCCTGGCCCGGGCCGCGGCAACGATGTGGGGGACGGCCCGCTCGGCCAGTGCGGCGATGGTCATCGCCGGGTTGACGGTCAGCGCACCGGGGACGGCGGAGCCGTCGGTGACGAAGATGCCGCCGTGGCCGCGCAGTTCGTTGGTGCTGTCGAGCGCCGAGGTGCCGGGGTCGTCACCCATCCGGCAGGAGGCCAGCGGGTGGACGGTGTAGGCGCCGACCAGGTCGTTGGTCCAGGGCATCACCCTGGCCAGGCCGTCCCGCTCCAGGATCTCCTTCACATCCGCGTCGGCCTGGTTCCAGCCGTGCCAGGTGTTCTCCGTCGGCCGGTAGGAGAGGTTGCCGCGGCCCAGCATCTGCTGGGAGATGCGGTGGGAGTTGCCGGTGGCCGGCGGAGGGCCGAACACCCCCTCGTTGTCGTCCTCGGTCATGGAGAAGATCGTCAGCCAGGACTTCCAGTTCTTGAGGATCTCCTTCTTCTCCTTGCCGAACCAGGTCGGGCCGGTGGCGTCGGGGGCCTGGGCCAGAATCGTGCCCAGGCCCGGCGGGAAGTAGAGCTGCTCCAGGGAGTAGCGGGAGTATTCGGGGAGGGAGCCGTCGAGCTTGTCCCAGCTCGCCACGGTCGGCCCCTTGCCGATTGCGTTGGCGCCGTAGGGGAGGTTCCCCTCGCCGCGGGTCAGGCCGAGGACCTCGGCGACCTTTTCCTCGTCGAGGATGGCCGTGTTGAGGCGCTCGCCGTTGCCCGAGAAGTAGCGGCCGACCCCGTGCGGCATGGTGCCGAGGTGGGCCTCGCTGCGCTGGAGGATGACCGGCGTCGCCGCCGCTCCCGCCGCCATCACCACGAGCTTCGCCTCGATGACGCCGGAGCCGTTCTGGAGACGGTAGTCCTCGTCGTGGACGATGTTGTAGTGGACCCGGTAGTCGCCCTCGGCGGTCCGCGTCAGATACTGCACCTCGTGCAGCGGGCGGATCTGCGCGCCGTGGGCGAGGGCGGCGGGCAGGTAGTTGACAGTGAGGGACTGCTTCGCCTCGAACCGGCAGCCGGCCATCATGAAGTTGCAGTTGACGCACTTGGAGTTGTCGATCGCGGCGGCGAGCGGGTTGGCGGTGCGCCCGGCGTGATCGCAGGCGGCGGCCCACAGGCCACCCGCGTAACTCGCGTCGCCCCAGTCCTGCTTGCTGACGGACAGCGACTCCTCGATCCGGTCATACCAGGGGTCGAGGGTCTCCCGGCTGATCTCCCTCGGCCACATCCTGCGGCCGATGCTGCCGTGCCGGTCGAAGACGAACTTCGGAGCTCTGGGCATGGCCGCGAAGTAGACGACGCTTCCGCCGCCGACGCAGTTGCCGCCCAGCACGCTCATGCCGTCGCCGACGACGAAGTCGAAGATTCGGGTGTAGGAGGAGCCGAGCTTGTAGTCGTGCTCGAACTCGTCGTTCTTCAGCCAGGGGCCACGCTCCAGGACGGTCACCTCGGCGCCGCCGGCGGCCAGGTGGTAGGCGGCTATCGCTCCGCCGAACCCGCTCCCGATGACGAGAACGTCCGTCTTCTCGATCGCGCTGCTCATGCTGGGCTCCCGGTGGAGGTCGTGTCGGGGTGGTGCGCGGCGAGCTGACGGCCGTAGCCGAACTCCTGGAAGCGCCACAGGTCGTCGGCGTCGGGCTGGGTGATGCCCATGGCCGCCAGTCCGGGGTGACCGGCGTCCAGGGCCTGTGCGGTGTGCAGATGGGCGGCCGAGTCGTAGGCCATGTTGCAGAAGAGGGAGAGCAGGACCCAGAAGTCCTTCTCCGGGTGACCCGGGGTGGTCAGCTCCTGGATGAGCCGTACCCGGTCGTCGTAGTCGAGGGCGACGA
The DNA here is from genome assembly GCF_056172905.1 of Streptomyces sp. iso_384. NCBI lineage: Bacteria > Bacillati > Actinomycetota > Actinomycetes > Kitasatosporales > Streptomycetaceae > Streptomyces > Streptomyces sp. iso_384. Next base: position 32,803 of record NZ_JBWBTT010000027.1, on the reverse strand, counting down.
ACGGTGGCAGCGATGCGTCGGGGGTCAGGTCGGTCTGCTCGGCGTATGTCCTGGCGTGGTCGTTGACCCGGCTCGCCAGGTCCTCCAGACCGTCGTGGATGCCGGTGGCGTCCCACCGCAGCAGCTCCAGGGCTCCCGCGGTGACGGCGCCGCCGCCGGTGCTGACTCCGGCGACCGCACGGTCGCCGGGCCAGCGCTTCTCGCCGGGGACGATCGTGTCGGCATAGGCCTCAAGGGTGACGGTGGCCTCGGCCCCGACGTCGACCCTCTGCTCGGGGATTCTCTGCACAGTCTGCAACTCATTCTCCGGTCAGGTGGGTGGCGGGTTCCTGGTGACGTGAGAAGAAGTTAGAACCACCGAGTCTTTTCAAACAACTGATGAGGAAAGCGTTCGGGCGAACACGAGTCCCGTGAAGCAACTAGCCGGAGTCGAAGCGTCTCCTCCGCACGCCCGGGAAAGAAACAGGTCGTTCGCTATCGTCGTTGTCTGCTTGCAGGTCTCTCGTCCGTACAGAGAGTCCTACAGGCATTTCCAGGGCACGCCGGGCACGTCTCGATCTCGCCAGGGGAAGGGGAGAGGTGAAAGACAACGACAGATCTCTGATGTTGCCGACCCGTTTCTCCCAGCACGTGCGCATAGAAAATCTGCAGCCCGCCGACTCCCCGCGCCTGAACGGCGTCGACGAGGAACATGTGCAACGGCTCGCCGCCATCTATTCGTCTCTTCCCCCGGTTCTCGTCCATCGCGCGACGATGCGCGTGATCGACGGTATGCACCGGGTCGCGGCAGCCGTCTCGGAAGGGCACACCTCGGTAGAAGTGCAGTATTTCGACGGCGCGGACGAAGAAGCGTTTCTCCGTGCGGTGATGGCCAACATCGCCCACGGCCTACCTCTGTCGGTGGCCGACCGCAAAGCGGCGGCCGAGCGCATCCTGCGCTCCGGGCCTCAGCTCTCCGACCGGTCCGTCGCGGCCCGCACCGGCCTCGACGCGAAGACGATCGCCGCGATCCGCATGCGTTCGAGCCCGGATTCCCCACGGTCGAACACCCGTATCGGCTCCGACGGCAGGGCCCATCCGCTCGACCGCACCGCCGAGCGGATCCGGGCGGCGGAGCTGATGACCAGCCGGCCCGACCTGCCGTTGCGCGCGATCGTCAAGGAGACCGGCCTGTCGCTGGGCACGGCTCACGACGTACGCCAACGGCTGCTGCGCGGCGAGGGACCGGTACCTCAAGGCCGCATCCGGGCGGCCTCCGGCCGCTCACGTACGACTCCGCTGAACAGCCCCGTGCCGCCCCCGGCCGCAGCGCCCGTACCACCCCTGCCGGCCGCCGGTGGGGCACCCGCCGCGTTCCGCACCCGGACCTCGCTCGAAACGCTGCGACGGCTCTCCGGCGACCCCTCTTTGCGGCATTCCGAATCAGGACGGCACTTCCTGCGCTGGCTTCACACCCACTTCATGGCCGACGAGGCCTGGCGGCAGCAGGCCGATGTGGTGCCTCCGCACTGCACGGACGCCGTCGTGGAACTGGCCCTGCATTGTTCCAACGCCTGGAAAAGGTTCGCCGACGACCTCACCCGGCGCCGCCTGACCGACACGGCCACCGCTTCGGACCGGCGCTCCGGCTCCGCCCATCGGCCTGGAGCATGATTTCAAAGACAGGGAGAAAACGGTGACCACCCCCGCCATCGAGGCCGCAGTTCTTCGAGTTATCGACGACATGCATGTCAACCTCGGCCAGGAGCTGACCATCGACCACATGGCCCGCACCGCCATGTTCAGCAAATTTCATTTCACCAGAGTGTTCCGGGACGTGACAGGCACATCACCCGGTCGTTTTCTCTCCGCACTGCGCCTGCAGGAGGCCAAGCGTCTCCTCCTCGAAACGCAGTTCAGCGTCGCCGACATCAGCAGCCAGGTCGGATACAGCAGTGTCGGCACCTTCAGTTCGCGCTTCAAGTCCTGTGTCGGTGTCTCGCCGAGCATGTTCCGGGAACTGGAAGGATTCACCGCGGCGATCGGTCCGGGACCGCTCTCCGAATCCGGCACCGGCGATGGCGACTCCCACGGAATCCTGCGCGGCCGGGTGCACCTCGCGGAGGAACGTGCGCCGGGTCACTGCTTCGTCGGCCTCTTCCCGGCCCCCGTCCCCCAGGGCCAACCGGTGTGCTGCACCGTTCTGGACGGCCCCGGCCCCTTCGAACTGCACGACGTTCCGCCGGGCACCTGGCATGTGCTCGTCCACTCGGTCCCCTACGGTCACGAACACCTGGTCTCCGGCACCGGCGACGACAGCATCGTGTCCGTCGGCAGCTACGGTCCGGTGAACGCGCACGAGGACACACTCATGCTGCCGGCCGACATCACGCTTCGTCCGCTGGACGCACTGGACCCACCGGTCCTGATGGCCCTGCTCGACCTGCGGACCGGAGCCCTGGACCGAATCGCGGGCTGACCCCACCGCTCTCTCTTCCCTCCCCCGGAACGACGCAGCGGGCCCGCCACGGAATGCCGTGGCGGGCCCGCTGCGTGGTGGGCCGCCGGTCAGCCCACCGGCCGCACGGTCATGGGCAGCCCCCCGCGCATCCGCAGGGACATCATCGGCTCGGCGACCGCCCGGTGTCCGGGCGCCACCTCCAGATCGAGGTCCCGGGTGAGCAGCGCGGTGACGAAGACCGCCTCCATCATCCCGAGGTTGCTGCCGACGCAGAACCGCGGTCCGGCGCCGAAGGGGATGTACGCGTACCGAGGGCGGTTCGCAACCCGCGAGGGATCGAAACGGCCGGGGTCGAAGCGTTCGGGGTCCTCCCACAGATCCGGGTGGCGGTGCAGGGTGTAGGGGCACACCAGCACATCGGACCCGGCCGGCACAGCGAACCCGCCGACCACGTCGGGGCGCTGGGCGATCCGCGGCAGGATCCACACCGGCGGGTAGAGCCGCATGGCCTCCTGCACGACCTGCATGGTGTACGTCAGCTTGTGCAGGTCTTCGGCCTCCGGGAGACGGCCGCCCGCGAGCACCGAGCGTGCCTCCTCGCGGACCAGGTCCCGGGTGTGCGGGTGACGGGCGAGCAGCAGCAGCGTCCAGCTGAGCGTGCTCGCCGTCGTCTCGTGGCCCGCCAGCAGCAGCGTGACCAGCTCCTCCCGCAGCAGCCCGCGGGCCTGCGCCGGATCCCGGTGCTCCCGCGCGGCGAGGATCATCCGGGCGAAGGCGTCGTCGTCGCCCTCGTTCAGCCGCGAACCGCGGTCGGCGACCAGGTCGTCGACGATCCGGGTGAGCTCCTTACGGGCCCGGCGGAACCGGCGCTGGGTCCCCAGCGGCACCCAGGTGGGCACCAGGCCCTGCGAGACCATGTCGAACATAGCCTGGTCCTGGACAGCCTCGAAGGCGTGCGCGATGCCGCCGTGGCCCTCCAGCGAGGTGTTCATGAGCGTCCGGCCCAGCACACCGAGAGTGAGGCCGGTGAGCTCCTGGAGGACGTCGACGTGTGCGCTTCCCGCGCGCTCACGCAGCAGCCCCACCAGCCGGCCCGACTCCTCCGCCACAGCACCCGCCTGCGCTGCGATCCTGCCCGGCTTGAAGGCGGGCTGCACATTGCGGCGCTGGGACCGCCACAGCTCCCCCTCGCTGGTGAGCAGTCCGTCACCGAGCACCTTGCGGGACTCCACCAGGCCGATGCCCTTGTGGTAGTTGTCGGCGTTGTCGGCGAGAACGTGCTTGGCGTAGTCGGGCCGGTTGAAGATGTACATCTTCTTCGGGCCCATGGAGACGCGTACGGCGTCGGAGAGCTCGGCGGCGTCGCGCATCATGCCGAGCCGGTCGACGGCGAGCTTGCGCAGCAGGCCGGGCAGAGCCCGCACCGGCGGGCCCGGCGGGTGGGCGTTCACCGGCCCTCTCCCCCGTCAGGCGGGACGACCTGCCGGAACCGGCCGCCGTGGAACACCAGGGGTTCACGGCCGGGCATCTCGTCGAGGGCGAGAATCCTGCCGACATGGACAGTGTGGTCACCTCCCTCGTACGTACGCCAGGCGGCGCACTCGAAGTGGACCGCGGCACCGGCGATCAGCGGGGCGCCACTGGCCCCGCCCGGAAGCCAGTCGACGGCTTCGAACTGGGCGGCGCCCGGCGGGCGCGACCGGTCGGCGAAGTAGCTGGCCACGTCCTCCTGCCCGGCACCGAGCACCGACACCGCGAAGGTGCCGGCCTCGGCGAGGACACGGTTCATGACGGCGTCGTTGCCCACGCACAGCAGGACCAGGGCAGGGTCCAGCGACACCGAGGTGAAGGAGTTGGCGGTCATGCCCCGCGGTGACTTCCCGCCGACGGTCACCACGGTGACCCCGGTGGCGAAGGCTCCGAGGGCCTTGCGCAGCCTGGCGGGGTCGGCAGCGGGTTCGGCCCGTGGCGGCGCGGCCGCCGTCAGGGTGCTCACGCCGCCCGCCCCGCCAGCGCGCGGCCCTGCGCCACATACGGCTCCAGGGCGCGCACCAGGTCTTCGGGGACCCTGGTGGGCACGGTGTCCGTGTTCGGGCCGCGCATGCACGCGATCCGCTGGCGCCCGCGTGCCACCAAGGTCTCGGCCCCGCCGGTCACCTTGACGTAGTCGAAGGTGAACTCCAGCTGTGTCTGGCCCAGTTCGGACAGCCGCATCCGGATGGACAGCTCGTCGAAGGCGGTGATCTCCGCGAAGAACTCACAGTCGACCTTCAACGTGAACAGCTTCAGGTCGTCCCTCACCTCGGCCAGCACGTCCGGGGCCTTCTGGTGCAGGAACATCTCCCTGCACCGGCCCTGCCAGCGCAGGTAGTTCACGTAGTACACGTTGCCGACGAGGTTGGTCTCCTCGAAGCCGACCGTGTGCCGGTACTCGAAATAGTCTTCCACCATGGTCTAGGACCGCCCTTCGAGGAGAGGTGTTTCGCGGGTGAGGAAGGCGAAGACGGCGGGCTCCAACGCGTCGCGCAGCGCCGTGACGAACGTCGCGATCCGCAGCTCGCCGACGGCGAACACCACCCAGGCGTCCTTGCGCCGGGGCAGCACCGTCAGAGGTGCGCCCGCCATGACACCGGCCTTCTGCAGACATTCCACGGCGCTCCACACACGGGTGGCGGCGGTGTCGGGCGCCTCGCCCGTCTCCTTCGCGACGAGTTCGGCGACAGCGGCGTGGTCCCCGAGCAGTCCGCGCCATTCGTCGGCCGACCGCATGCTGACCGCTTCGATGTCGCAGGCCACCTCGGAGTCCGAGACGGCGCTGACCGTGACTCCCAGACCGTGTGCGGCCGACATCGACAGGCGTCGGCCCGCATCCAGTTCCGGCCGCCCGTCCGGTCGGTGCCGTACGGATGCGGGGGCGCCGAGGGCGCGTTGGGCCGCGTGGGCCGTGAAGCCCCGGCGCTGGGCGACGGAGTCCGCGGCGCCGTCCCCGTGCGGCTCGACGGCGACGGCGACACTGCTGCCGACGACGTCCTCCAGCGACCGCTCCAGGTACGGTCCGAGCAGCGGGGCCACCCACGGCCCGGATCCGTCGGTCTTGCGTACGGCGTGCAGGGTCAGGCCGTCCCAGCGTTCGACGACCGTACCGTTCTCGTCGCGGACCGCGATGTCGTAGACGTACGTATCGCCGTCCCGGCTGCGTTCGACGGCGCTGTACCGCAGCCGTTCGGGAACGTGGTCGCCGGCGCCGAGCGGGTGGATCCGCTCCACCCCGGAGGGCAGCAGCGTCGCGTCCGGCACACAGACCTGGTTGCCGTGCATGAGCGCGTCGCGCATCCCCGGGTCGGCCAGCAGGAGTTCACCGGGGAGGAAGCCGGCGAACCAGTCCTCGGAGCGTCGCCGCACGGCGACTTCGGCGTCCACATGCCGGGCGGCGGCCCGGTAGAACCGGCGCAGCCGCTGGAACCGGGGTCCCTGGAACAGGACACCGCCGTACAGGTCCGTGGCCGGGTCCAGCCGCACCTCGGGGGTGTCCTCGGGCGTCTGGAACGGCGGGCCGTCGGGCACCGCGGAGCCGGAGAAGACCAGCCGCGCCCGGAAGTGCTCGGCGACGAAACCGGTGTCCTCGGCGTGGATGGCGACGTCCACGGTGTCGGCGGCGGTGACGGTCGCCGCGATCCGGATCCTGGTACTGCCGTTCGGCGGCACCACGATGGGCCGCAGGAAATTCGCGCCCTCGATGACGGGAGCCGTGGTGCGGCCGGTGACCGCGGAGGCCACCTGGGTCATGGCCTCCATGCCGATCACGGCGGGCAGCAGCAGGTTGCCGTCGAGCAGATGGTCCGCCAGATAGGGATCGGTGCCGGCGTTCAGCTCGACCTCGGTGACCAGCTCGACACCGTGGTACCGCACGAGCGGGTTGCCGGTGAAGCGCAGCATCGGCAACGGGGGCAGATCGCGGCGGACGGTGTCGATGCCCTCGGTACGTCCGCTGATGACCGTGACGACCGGCGCGTCCGGATCCTCGATGAGGCGCAGCAGGATCTCCACACCCCGGTCCGGAGAGACCGGCGTGATGCCCTCGCGGGAGAGGGACTCGACGACGGAGAGCTTCTCGCCCATGCCGACGCCGGACCACACCGACCACTCCATGCAGCGGGCGCGGAGACCGGGATGCCTGCGGGCGGTCTGCTCGGTGAGGTCCGCGAGCCACTCGTTGGCGGTGGCGTAGTGGGCCTCGCCGCGCAGACCGGCGCGGCCGATGATGCTCCCGAAGGTGACCAGCAACTTCAAGCCGTCGGAGCCCACCGCGTCGAGGATGTTGCGCAGACCGTCGACCTTGGGGGCGAAGGTCCGCTCGAAGTCCTGGGGTGCGAGGTGGGGCAGCACATTGGGCTCGTTGCGCCCGGCGCCGTGCAGCAGACCGGTGACCGGGCCGAGAGCTCCGGTGAGCTCCGCCACGGCCGAGGCGACCTGTTCGGGGACGGTGACGTCGGCGCGGGCATAGTGCACTTGAACGCCACTGCCGCGCATCCGGTCCAGGTTCTCGGCCAGTTCAGGGTCCTGTGCCGGGTCGGAGCGGCCGAGGACGGCCAGCTTCGCCCCGCTGCGCCGGGCCACCGCCAGAGCGCACTCCGCGGAGATGCCCTTGCCGCCTCCGGTCACCAGCAGCACGTCCGACGCGCCCAGCGGGGTGTCGGTACGCTCCGGTTCCACGGGCAGCGCCCGAAGGGTCGGTACCCGGCGCACACCGTCCGCGTCGTAGTGGACCTCGGCGAACCGAGTGGTCGCCGCGACCTCGGCCACGACCCGCTCCACCACGTCCGGCGTCACCGGGCTGTCGACGACCGTGGTGCGCAGATGCGGGGCCTCCAAGTGCAGGGTCTTGGCGAGGCCCGCCGCTCCGCGACCGTCCTGGACCAGAACGAATCGCCGCGCGCGGTCGCCCGCGAAGGCGTTCTTCGCGGCGGTGAGCACCCTCTCGATCTCCTGCTGCGGGCAGTCCCTGTCCAGCACGGCCAGGACGCCCGCGCCCAAGCCTGCCGAGGCCAGCGCCTGCCGCAGCCGTTCCGCGACCGGGTGGCCGTCGGGGGCGAACAGGTCCCAGGCGCCGTCGGCCCCGACGGGCGCGGCGGCCGGCCGGGGCACCTCGTCGAGGTCCACCGCGAAGGGCCGGGCCCAGACGGCGGCACCCGTGACGACGAGGGAGCTCTCCGGCTCCTCCACACCTCCGGTGCTGACGAGCGTCTCCAGCGCCTCGGCCAGTTCGGCCAGGGTGGCGGTGGCGAAGTTCGTCGGCACGTGCGCGGCGGCGATGCCGAGCCGGGACGCTGCCTGGTTGACGATCTGGCCGACGGTGATCGAGCTCATGTGGAGGTCGTCCAGGAGACGGCTTTCCGGGTCGACGAGATCGGCGGGAAGCTCCGCACGCTCGGCGACCAGTGCACGCAGTACGTCGAGCGCTCCGACGGAGTCGTCCCCGGCGGCGGGTTCGGCGGCCGGGGTCGTCCCTTGAGCGACGGCGGTCTCCGGGGCGACGACGACGGCCTCCGGAACAGCAGCTGCCCCGGGAGCCGCAGCGGGACGCGGCCGACGCTCGGCCGGCCGCACGTCCTGCGGCGCCTGTTCACACGGGCTGGCGAAGAAGGTGAACTCCTGCCCGACCGCCAGCGGACGGATCAGCCGGTCCTGGAACAGCCGCTCCAGGGCGACAGGCGCGCCCGCGACGAAGGCGGCGCCGACTACCTGGAGGAGGCTGCGCAGCGACTCGTCGTCGGTGTTGAGGGAGACCGCCGGAACTCCCGTGGTGGCGTGGGCGAGATGGCCCAGCACCCGGCCGGGTCCGACCTCGACGAACAGGTCGACGTTCCGGGCCGCCTCGCTCACCGCCTGGGTGAAGCGGACCGGTCCGGTGATCTGCTCCTTGAGCAGGACGGCCAGGTCGGTGCCGGCGCCGAGTTCCTCGCCGGTGACCGTGGAGACCACACGGCCTGTGACGGTGCCGAGAGGGGCGGTGGCGAGCCAGTCCCCGAAGGAGTCCGCGGAGTCGGCGACGAGCGGCGAGTGGAAGGCATGTGAGACCTTCAGGGCGGTGAAGGGCACCTCGGCCCGGCCGGCCCTGCGCCGTACCTCCTCGATCTCCTCGACCGGCCCGGCGACAGCGGTCTGCCCGGGGCCGTTGTAACCGGCGATGACGACGGAGAGACCGGCGATGAGCTCCCGCACCTGTGCCGGTTCGGCGCCCAGTGACGCCATCGTGCCGGAGGAGCCGTGCTCGGCCATGGCCCGCCCGCGTACCCGCGCCGCCTCCAGCAGCGTCTCCTCGTCGAAGGCTCCGGCCCAGTGCAGGGCGGAGAGCTCGCCGAGGCTGTGGCCGACGGCCACGGACGCCTCCAGCCGCAGGGAGTCCAGCGCCCGCAGGCCCGCGGCGGAGCCGGCGGCGATGCGCGGCTGGGCCACGTGGGTGGCGATCATGTCACCGGTGGTGGGCAGTGCGGCCTGCCGGAATACCTCGGCCGCTTCGGAGAAGCGCCGGGTCAGCGCGCCCCCGCCGGTGCCGTGGCCGGAGCCCTGCCCGGGGAAGAGGAATCCGATCCGGGCGCGGCCGGTGGCCCGCCCGAGGAGGCTGCGGCCGTCGGCGGCGGTGTGGGAGGTCTCTCCGGACTCCAGCAGACCGGCCAGGTGGCTCAGCCGGCGCTCGGCGTCCTGCGGGGAGGAGACGACGACCGCGGCACGGTAGGCCCGGCCGCGCAGCTCGCTCTGGAGGGTGGCGGCGAGGTCGCCGACCTGGCCGTAGGAGACCGTGGCGGCGAAGGAGGCGACCTCGGTGATCCGGGTGCGCAGCTCGCGCGGCGACTCGCCGTCGACGACGAGCAGTTCGGTGTCCTGCAGGGAGTGGGCCAGGGTGGTGGACCGGCCACCGGCCATCGGTCGCCGCCGGTTGGCGGGGGCTTCGAGGACCACATGGGTGTTGATGCCGCCGAAACCCATGGCGGTGATGCCGGCCCGGCGGGGTGCCCCCTCGGGCCAGGCCTCCGCCTTGCGCAACGCCTTGAGGTTCGCCCCCTCCCTGGTCAGCAGTTCGTGCGGATCGACCGTGCCGATGGCCGGCGGCAGGGTTTGGTTGTCGACGGCCATGGCCGCCTTGATGAGGCCGGCGACTCCGGCCGCGGCCTTGGTGTGCCCGATCATGCCCTTGATGGAGGTGATGGCCGCGACGGGCGCGTCGGGGTCAGCCGCCGACCTGGCGCCCATGAGGGCGGTGAGTTCGGTCGCGTCCCCTACGGCAGTGCCGGTGCCGTGTCCCTCGAACAGCCGGACGGTCTCGATCCCGAATCCCGCTCGTTCGTAGGCGCGGGCGAGGGCCAGCTGGTATCCGCTGACCTCGGGGCGGGTGATGCCGCCCTGTCCGTCGGAGGAGACGCCCCAGCCCGCGATGGTCGCGTAGATGCGATGCCCGGCGGCGAGCGCGTCCTCCTCCCGCATCATGACGATCATGCCGCAGCCCTCACCGGGCCAGAAGCCGTTGGAGTCGCGGTCGTAGAGCTTCATCTCGCCCCGGGCGAGCGCACCGGTCTTGGCGAACCCGATGATCTCGAACGGGTCGATCGAGAGGTCCACACCGCCGGCGACGGCGACGTCGAGGTCTCCGTTGATCAGCCCGTTTCCCGCGGTGGTTACCGACAGCAGCGAGGAGGAGCAGGCGCCGTCGACGGTGTACCCGCCGCCGTTCAGGTCGAAGTGGTTGCATATCCGGCCGGCGATGGTGTTGGCCAGGCCGCCGGCCAGGGTGTCCTCGTCGATGGCCGGGAAGGGCTCCTTGTACGCGGTCTCGACGTCGTCGAGGAAGTCCGCGATCCGGTTCTCGTCCCAGTCCCCCTGCCCCTTGAGGGCCGCCGACATCACCCGTCGCACGTACGGCCAGCGCAGCCGCATGACGTTGGCGCGGGCGAACTCACCGGTGAGGGTGTTGCCGACGATCACACCGGTGCGTGCGCGGGGCAGGCCCTGGCCGCCGGGGAATCCGGCGTCGGCCAGGGCGCGGTCCGCGGTGTCCAGGGCCAGCCAGTGGGTGAGGTCGGTGGAACGGTAGGTGCTGCCGGCGATCCGGTGGGCGACCCGGTCGAAGGTGTAGCCCTCGATGACGGCGGCGTTGCGTGCGTAGAAGGTGTCGGGGACGGTCGGATCGGCGTTCCAGTAGTCGTCCAGGTTCATCCGGGCGTCGGGCAGCCGGCGGAAGGCGCGTCGCCCGGCGACGGCGTTGTCCCACAGGTCGTTCGGGTTGAGTGCGTCGGGGTAGCGGCAGGCCATGCCGACGATGGCGATCCTGTTCATGCGCTCACCGGTATCTTGCGGGTGTCGGTCCCGGTCTCCTCGCTGCCCTGGGCGGGGCATGCGCAGGCTCCGGCAGGGCAGCCGCACGGCGGCGGCGACGCGGCGTCGGCGGCCGCAACGCTCCGGGTGACGGCCTCGAGTGCGAGGGCCTCCTCCGCGCGCTTCTTGGAGACGATGTCGGCGGTCCACAGGTAGCCGCCGCGGATGGCGCAGACCAGTGCGGTGGCGAAGAAGAGGCCGTAGGCGACGCTCATCGCGGTCAGCACGCCGTACATGGCGGCGACGCCGCCTCCGAAGGCGATCTGTCCCCACTTGGAGGACGGTGTGGTGCCGGGATCCGTGATCATGTAGTTCGTGAAGAGGACGAAGGCGACTCCCGTCATCATCGCGAGCCCCGCGGGGATGGATGTGTCGAACATCAGGCCCCGGACGATCGCCTGGAGGGCGAAGCCGCCGACCCAGGCGAGGATCAGCCACATGCGCTCGGTCAGCTTGGCGTTGAGCATGGTGCCCAGGACGATGATGATCGCCGGCACGAGCCAGTCGAAACCGCCGTCGATGTACTCGGTGAACTGGTAGGGCGGGGCGATCGAGGCCCAGGGGAACAGCAGCAGGATGACGGCGATGCCGAAGTTCGACGGGTTCATGAAGTGGCGCAGACGGCCCTTGACCGGCGCGCGGAGCACCCACTTGGTGCCGACGGCGACGATGACGCCGAACACCATGACCCAGACGAGGTCGTTGACGTAGGAAAGCATGTTCACCGCGAGCGCGGTGATGTGCGCCGGGAAGAGGAACTCCACGAGGCCCTTGAAGCCGCCGCCGGCGAAGCGCGGCGCTCGGCCCTCGCTGCGGGCGCCGAGGAGCTCCAGGGCGATCTCCACCGTGTAGGCGGTCGCGAGCGCGATGAACGGCCAGGTCCAGGGCTGTTCGAAGCCGAGGACGGTGTAGCCGAAGATGTTCAGGACGGAGATGGAGATCGCGAACCGGCGGAGCGCGGTCGTCACTTTCGGGTTGTGGCGTGGGCCAGCTGTCTTCTGGGCGGACATCGTCACTTCTCCTTGGCCTCGGTGCCCAGCTGCAGGCTGTGCCAGCCCGGCGTGAGCTTCAGCTTCTGCTCGTGGACGTCACCGTCGCGGTCGCGCCAGGTGACCTTGGCGGGCACGGCATCCCGGACGTCCTTGCCCAGTCCTATGTGCACGTCGGTGCTGCGCTTGCCGGAGTGGCCGCCGCCGCCGTCGAGGCGGGCGAACCTCATGCTGCCGTCGGGCAGTTCGACGCAGACCTCGGCCCCCACCACCGGCGAGCCGTCCGGGTGGGTGAGTTTCAGGCCCAGGTAGGCGCCGGGGGACTTGCTGACGTTGCGGTAGAAGACCGGCTCGCCCCACTGGCGGGCGACGGCGAGGTCGAGGCGTCCGTCGCCGTCGACATCACCGGTGGCCAGGCCACGGGTCGGGACGGGCTCTCCGATACCGAGCGCCACGGACAGGTTGTGGTAGCGGCCGGTGGCGGGGTCCTTGGCGAAGAAGCGCATCCGCTGGCTGCCGGCAAGGTCGTCGCCGTGCTTCACGTTGGGCCACCACAGCGGGTTGGGGACGAGCGCGTCGTTGGCGGTGGCGAGTTCCTGCAGCTGGGGCCAGCGGTTGTTCTTGCCCTTGACGAAGCCGAGCGCCTGGGTGATCTCCAGCTCGCCGTTGTTGTCGAAGTCGCCCATCTTGACGTCCCAGCCCCAGCCGGACCAGGCCAGCCGCAGGTCGGACGACTCGTCCTTGTACGGCGCCTCGCCGTCCTTGAAGCGTTCCTGGAGGTCGGTCCTGCTGTCGCTCTCGCTGATGAAGGCGAAGTTCGATTCCTGGATGCCGAAGGAGGTGGTGATGTTGCTGACGAACATGTCGTAGATGCCGTCGTGGTCGAGGTCCCCGAAGTCGACGCCCATGCCCTTGAACGAACTGCGGCCCAGCTCCTTGGACTTGGGCACGGTGCCGCTGTGGGCCGCCTTGACCTCGGAGAACTTGATCCGGCCCGGCGTGGACTTGTTGTACAGCAGGGCCGAGGTCCCGAAGTCGTGGGCGAGGAACATCTCGGGCAGCCGGTCCCCGTCGAGGTCGGCGGCGGACGCGCCGAGCGACCAGCCCTTGTTCAGGTTCTCGGGGATGACGTTGTCCGACTTCTCGTAGCCGTCCTTCGTCCAGCGGAAGAAGTGGCCGCCACCGCCGTTCTGGGCGTGCGACAGCGATTCGTTCATGGTGACGTCGCCGTTCCTGGACGGATCGAGGACCGGGCTGTCGGGGAAGTAGTTGCCGATGTAGATGTCGTCGTGCCCGTCACCGTCGAAGTCGGCGACGGCGGCCGCGTTGGAGTTCCACAGCGGGCCGGTGTACTTCTTGCCGGACTTGCCGGGCAGCAGCTCGGTGGGGGTGAAGGACTTTGCCGTCAGCGGCTGCCCCTTCTCCCCCTTGTTCAGGAAGATGACGGGGGTGCGGCCCCAGTAGTAGACGAGGAGGTCCATGCGGCCGTCCTCGTCGAAGTCGCCGGGCATGCAGCCCATCGGCGCCATGGTGGTGCTGGTGCCCAGCGGCGCCGGGTCCAGGGCGAACGGCGCGTACTTGTCCTTGCGGGTCGGCGCCGGGGTGACCACCGCCTGGTCGATCCGGGGGTCGTTCACACAGAGGTCGTTGGGCAGGCCGTCGCCGTCGAGATCGTTCACGGCGATACCGGCCCCGACCGAGGAAATCCACGCCTCGATGTGCTGGTACGCCTTGTTGACCTTCCGGACCTCTTGCTTCTCGTATCCGGCCGGCATGGCTATCGACATCGGCTCGAAGGCGAAATCCTTGGCCAAACTATCGATCTCCGCGGCGGAAGAGTCGGGCATCCGGACGCCGTAAAAAGTCCCCACCATCAGGGCGAGTGCAACAATTCCAGGCGAATTCCTGCGGATCCAGTTCTTCGTCACCGTCACTGGTCGGCACCTTTCGAAACGAGCGCGAGAGAGGGGATTTCCGCGGCGACCTCGTGGCGCCATGCCTCGTAGGCGGGTGAGGCGCCCTGGCCGGCCGTCTGCGGCCGGAGGTCCCGGCACACCTGCGAGGCCCGCTCGGCCGTTGTGCCGCATACGACACGGGCGGCGAGGTGGGTGTGGTCGATGACTGTGCCCGCGCGGACGCGGGCCTCGATCGCAAAGGCGGAGCCCTGGGCGAGGGCCCAGCGGTGCTCGCCCGCGCCCTTGACGAAGTGCGCGAGCTCCGCCTCCGACACGCTGCCCGCATAGGCGCAGGCGAGTCCGGCGCCCGCGTACAGGTCGCTGTGGCGGCGCTCGGGGTAGGAGCGGATCAGCTCGGTGACGACGTCCGGATCGGTTCCGCCGACGAACCACAGCGCCCGGCCGATGCCCTGGTCGATGGCGTTCGGCGTGTAGTGATTGTGCCCGCCCCGCCAGCGGAAGGGGTGCTGGATCTCAGGGGTGCGCACGTAGGAGTCGGTCTTGAAGTACGCCTGGTGGAAGCCGTATCCGTCCAGGGTGAGCCAGCGCAGCATGGGGTCGGTGGTGCGGATGTCGGGCCACAGCGCCTTCGGCAGGCGGGCCATCGCCCAGCCGATGCCGACGTAGATCATGTAGTCGTGCCGGGCGCCCTTGCCCGCCAGCAGCCCCTGGAGCCGGCCGTTGTGTCCCGGCAGCGAGTCGTGGACCGCGGCGCCCATGCCGGCGCCCTCGTAGGCGAAGCCCCGCATACTTCTGGGGACGGTCTCCAGCTGCTCCTCGGCTTCGGCGACCGAGCCCGCCTCCACCGCGTACGCGTACCCCTGAAGGAATACCTCACCGATGTTCTCGAGACGTTCCTTCGACTCCTGGTTCTTCACATGAAATCCGCGCACCTCCATCGTCGTCTCTGAAATAGGAGGTGTGAGCAATCGGCGTCGGAATGCACCCAATACACTGGCCACGGCTGTAGACCGCCCCTCTCGAATTCCTGAAAACCCCCAGCGAATCGAATCTAACGAGGGCCCCGGGAGGGGCGTCCACTTCAGGTGTGCTCAAACAGCGGCGGTGACCAGCCGGGCACGCACCTGGTGCCGCCAGACCTCATAGGCGGGGCCCACCGCGGGGTCGGGCGCGTGTGCCGCGCAGTCGTCGGCGAGCTGGGCGACGTCGCCCACCGTTCTCCCGGTGAACGCGTGAACAGCGGCGCTGCTGTGTTCGGGGACGTACCCGGCGTGGTGGCGGGCCTTGGCCGCGAAGACCGCGCCCTGCGCCAGGTGCGCGGTGTGCTCCCCCGCCTCCTCGCTCAGCGCGACCAGGTCCGCGGAGGTGCTGCCGCCCGCGAAGGTCGCGGCGAGCCCGACGCCGCTCCACAGATCGGCCTGCCGGTCCACGGCGAACGCCCGTACGGCCGCGGACACATGGCTCACCTGTCCCCCGTGGATGAACCACAGCGCGCGGCCGACGCCCTGGTCGAAGGCGCGTTGCCAGTAGGCGGAGTCGCCGTCCCAGTGGTACGGGGTGTCCAGGCGCTGACCGCCGACCCAGGCGTCGGTGTCGAAGTAGGCGCGGTCGAAGCCGTAGCCGTCCACGCACAGCCAGCTCATCGCCGGATAGAACTCCGGCTCGGCCAGCTCGGGGATCAGCTTCTTCCACAGCGGCCGGGGCAGCTTGGCCATGGCGAAGCCGATGCCGATGTAGTTGAGGAAGATGTGCGGCTTGCCGCCGCCGCGCAGAAGGTCCTCGGCGCGATGTCCCCTGGGGCCCATCGTGTCGCGGATGGCGCAGGCCATGGTGGCGCCCTCGTAGGCGAAGCCGCGGTTCAGCGGGTCGACGAGGGCCAGCCGGCGCTCGGTGGTCGCCACGTCCCGGTCCTCGACGGCCCACTCGAAGCCGGTCACCACCGCCTGCGGGACCGCTTCCAGCAAGCGTGTGCGCTCGGACGGTACGACGGTGAACCCCCGCCCCGCGAAGCTCACGTCGTCCAGCGACGGGGCCATGGCCAGTCTGCGCAGTGCTCCCAGTACGGGCACGGGCTCCTCCTCCTGCGGTGCCGCGCGGTTCGGCGGCGGGCAGGCTCATCGTGGCGAGCCCGCTGCGCAGGGGCATCTCCGCCCGTGCGCAGAGAAGGGGGCGTTCAGCGCAGGCGGACCACGTCCACCTCCTCGTCGTGCACGGCGCGCCCGCACTGCTCGCAGCGCAGCTCGACGTGGACGGCGCCGTCGCAGCCGACGTGGTCGGCGCGGCGTGGCGGGCCCAGCTCCTGAGGCAGGTTGCGGTCCCCCCACTGCATCAGGGCGACCACGGCACGGGTCAGGTCCCGGCCGACGTCGGTGAGCCGGTACTCGTAGCGGACCGGCTTGTCCTGGTAGGGCACTCGCTCCATGATGCCGTGTTCGACCAGCCGCGTGAGGCGGGCCGACAGGACGTTGCGGGCGATGTCCAGGCTCGCGAGGAAGCCGTCGAAGCGGGTGGTGCCGAGCAGTGCCGAGCGGATGATCAGAAGCGACCAGCGCTCGCCTATGACTTCCAGCGTCCGGGCGAGGTTGCAGTCCTGGCCCTCGTAGGTGTGTCTCAGCATTCGTTCACTGTAGGGCGGGACCAGTTGCGTGAAGGTACTCGAGCTGGCGAAGTCGTCCCGGGTTTCGCCGGACGCCGGCTCAGGCGGCGCGGGCCAGCAGGTGCTCCTCGCCGCCGATGGGGCGCCGCTGGGCGAAACGGCTGTAGGCGTAGGCTGCGGACACCAGCGTCATGTGATGGTGCCACCCGGGATAGGAACGCCCCTCGAAGTCGCCCAGGCCGAAGTTGTCCGCCATCTCCTGCACGGACTCCCCCACCTGCGCGAGATTGTCCGTGAGGGCGAGGACCGACTCCATCCTGGTGTGGGTCAGGCTGGTCAGCCAGAGCTGGACCGGTCTGCGCCCGCCGTCGGGGCGTACCGCCAGGAGACGGTGGGTGCGGTGGGCGTGCCCGCTGTTGACGCCGGGCTCGGGGAGACGCACGTAAGTGGACATGACGGTGGTGTGCCGACCTCGCCCGCCCCGGGCAGCCACACGCTCCACCCGGGTCAGGTTGCCGGCGGCGAACTCCAGGAGGCTGCGGGCCTCGATCGTCAGGCGCTGGCCCTCGGCGCCGTGCGAGCGCTGGATCCGCAGATGGCGCCCGACCGTGACCTGCAGGGAGCCCGGTACAGCGATGACGAAGTCGCGTCCCCGTAGGCTCAGACCCCGCACCAGGGCGCCCACGTTGGTTCCGCCGGCCCCGTCCATGTCGGCCACCACCGGCAGCGGAGAGGTCCGGCTGGCGTCGGAGAGGCGGTCCACCAGGTCCAGGGTGTGCTGTTCGACGGAGCGGGGACCGACCTCGGCGGGAATGCGGGTGCGCGTACGGCGGTCGGAGTCCCTGGCCCAGGAGCCGGGCAGCAGCAGCCGCCAGTCGACCGGCACGGCGGCTTCCCGGGAGGAGAGGAACACCCCTACCCCCACCTGGCAGGTGACCGAGCGTCCGGTACCGGGCAGGAAGCGCCGGTGCACGCCGCAGGAGTGCTCCCCCCGCTTACGCAGGAATGCCTGGCCGATCACCCACGCCCGCGGATGCGCCTGCTGTTCGGCCCAGCGGGTGAGCTCGGCGCGGACCGGCGTCCAGTCCCAGGGGCTGGCGTTGACGAACTGGTGCAACGACTGCGACGCGGCGGGTGACGCCGAGATGGCCGTGGCGAGCCGGCGTACCGACTTCTTGCCGGGGGTGGTGAGGAGACTCTGCACGTATGCATGGGCCCAACGCCTCTGATCGACCCGGGGCAGGCACTCGAAGATCCTTTCGGCGAACACCGGAACCGGAGTGAGGCTGTCTTGTTGAGCGTACGCCACCATGTCTGATTCTCCTCTCTCTCGGCCGGGGCGGCCGACCACGCTAAAATGATAGCGAACACCCCTTTTTTTTTGCGACTCAGGAGAGTTGTCGTATGCACTTCGCCAAGTCGGGGCGTGCCGCTCGCTGCGGAGGTCACCGTTCCGCCCCTGTGACCTGGAGAGATCCGAAACTTCTTGGGCAACTCACTCTTGCCGTCGGAGGGAGGGCAATCGCAGCCTGGCAGTGGAAGGGCGATGCTCCTCTCGGGGCGCCTCGGTGATGCGCGGACGAACCGAGGCCGGAGCCCTCGCACCTCCGGCGGCGACGAGCGCTCTTCAGGAGACGGCATGGTGAGACAGGAGAGGGCTCTACGCACACGTCAGGCATTGATCGAAGCAGCGGCCGACGAGTTCGACCACCATGGGTACAACGGAACATCCCTGGCACGCATCAGCAAAGTGGCCGGCCTCTCCATCGGGGCGGTGACGTTCCACTTCCCGTCGAAGCAGTCGCTGGCGGACGCGGTGCAGGAGGAGGGAAAGGCGGTGACGGTGGCGGCCCTGGGGGATCTCACCGCCGAGCCGCTGCCCCCGCTTCATCTCGTGATCGAGCTGACCCTCGAACTGGCGAGACTCATGGAACACGAGCCCTCGGTCCGTTCGGCCATCCGCCTGGGCAGGGAACGTCCGGGTACGGATGCGTGGTCGGGCGCCTGGCAGCCGATCGTCCGCAATCTGCTGGACCGCGCCTACGAGACCGGGCAGCTGCACATCGACGCCCTCCCGGCCGACGTCGCGATGCTGGTGGAGCACCTGACCAGCGGGGCGGAGGCGTATCTGCGCAGCCGCATGGGATCGGGTCCCGTCTTCGAGAGCGCCGTCACACAGCTCAGGCGGGTCTGGCGCCTCGCCCTCACCGGAGTACTGCCGGAAGTACCGGCCAGGCTCGACGAACCCGGCCGGCCCGCGGCGACGCTCACGGAACGACCTGTGCGGTGACCCAGGGCGGCCGCGGGAGCCTCCGCGTCAGGCGGTCTCCGCGAGCAGGGCCCGGTACCACTGCGCCGCCGCGGCCAGCCCGGCCAGCGGGCCGGCCCCCGGCGCACAGCCCGAGGCGGACCAGATCTGCCGGCTGTCGTACCAGAAGTCCTGGGCGAAGAGAGAGAGCTGACGCTCGGTCGGCCGGCCGCCGGAAAGGCTCAGCCTCTCCCGGCACGCCTGCCACGGCAAGGCTTCGACGGGGGCCGCGAGGATCCCCTGACGGTCCAGAGCGCTCAACAGTTCTGCCGTACGAACGGGCTCGGGGTGCCCAGCGTGCCAGATCCGCCCTCCGGGCAGCACCCCCACAAGCCCCGCGTGCACGATGAGCCGCGCCAGGTCCTCAACCGCGACGACCGAGAGCACAGCTTTCCCGCCGTCCCACAACGCCGGTACCGCTTCCAGGAGTTGGCCGAGCACCGGAACCACCCAGCGGTCGCCTGCGCCGAGCACGAGCCCGGGCCGCAGGACGGTCGCTCCGGCCGCCAGCGCATACGCCTCACCGGCCAGCCGGGTCCGGCTGGCAGCGGACACCGGCGCGGGGACGACCTCGTCGACCGCGATACCGCGGTGTGGGCCTGGGCCGTAGACCGCCGCGGTCGACAGATGCACGATCCGGTCCACGCCGGCACGCACGGCCTCGTCCATCAGCGCGGCCGTTCCCTCGACGTTGACGGCGAAGCAGCGCTTCTCGTCGGCATCGATCGACGCCGCCAGATTCAGCAGCACGTCCGCACCCTCGCAGACACCTGCCAGGGTGCAGATGTCGGCGTAGTCGGCCACAACCCACTCGTCGACGACGGGTTCGCCGCCGGACGGGGCACGCCGGCCCACCGCCCGGACGGTCGGCACCCCCTCCGCGCGGGCTGACCACCGGCCCAATTCGCGCAGTACGGCCGATCCGATGAAGCCGGTGGCGCCGGTCAGTACCACCCGCACGGGTCTCACGCGGCGATCCCCCGCACGTCCCGAGGAATCTGCAGCTTCTCGATGGCCTGCGGGGTCGCGATACCGGGAAGCATGATCCGCCACATCGAGCCCAAGCGCTCTTGGAGGTCATCCCGCCCCGACGCGATGTTCGAGAACATCTGGATGCCGCTGTAGGCGCCGACCAGGACGTTGGCGACCTCGCGCTCATCGATGTTCGGCAGGAGTTCGCCCTGCTCACGCGCCCCGCACAGCATCGCGTGGAACTGTTCCACCCACTCCTGGTAGGCGGTGACGTCGCTCATCCCGAAGTCACCCTGCTCGACGGCGAGTCTGACGCTTGCGCGAAAGAGCACGTTCGTCTGCAGTTCCCGTGCCAGGAAGAAATTCAGGTCGACCAGGCGCTGCAGCCCCGGTACACCGTGGGGAATGCTCACGAACTCCTGCTGCTGCGCCAACACGGCCTGAGCGAGCCCGAGCTTCGACTTGAAGTGGAAGTACATCCCTCCCTGCGTCACCTGTGCGCGTTCCATGATCTTGCTGATGCTGGCCCCGGTGTACCCGTGCTCGTCAAAGACCTCCGCAGCCGCGTACAAGATCGACTCGCGGGTCCTCACCGCCCGTTCCTGCTTCGGCTCGGCCATTGGGCCCCCGCCTCTCTCGACAAAAAAAACGAACACCCTTATTTTACAAGCCGGGCCTCACCACTGATAGGTCCGGGGTGGGAACCTCCGCATACGCACGCCCTAGGGGAGTGGCATGCTCACAGCATCGGATCGTCCTGTCACACACAGACCCGCACTGACCACAACAGTCGCAAAGGAGTACGTGCATCGAGCTGCGCTGGCAGAGGTGTTTCTGACGGGTTGGGTGAAGACAGGGCCCGACGCCTTCACGGTCAGCGCCCAGTGGCCGCGCAGCCACAGCTTCTACGTACCGGAGCACGGGATGCACGATCCCCTCCTGCTCTGCGAGACGGTCCGGCAAACGTTTCCCCTGCTCACCCACGTCGCGTACGGCGTCCCTTTCGGCCACCAGCTCAGCTGGTCCCGCCTGCAGTACTCGATCTCACCCCAGGCCCTTCGTATGGGCAGCGCCCCCGCGGAGATCGAGGTGCACGCGGTCTTCTCGGACATCCGCTACCGCCGCTCCCTGCCCGCCATGATGACCATGCACCTGGAGGTCGTACGCGACGGCTCGCCGGTCGCCGTGGTGAGCACGCGCTTCGGGTGCCACTCCCCCGCCGTGTACGAGCGATTGCGCACCGGACGCGGCAACGCCCGTGAGATGTTCGCAAGCGCCCCGCGCCCCTCTGAGCCCGTCTCGCGCACCAGCGTCGGGCGGCTCCGCAGGGAGGACATCGTCCTCTCGCCGACGCAGAGCCCCGGCCGCTGGCAGCTTCGCGCCGACACCAGCCACCCCGTGCTCTTCGACCACCCCGTCGATCACGTGCCGGGGATGGTGCTTCTGGAGGCTGTGCGCCAAGCGGGCCACGCCTCCCAGCCGTCGTGGGGGACGCGCATCCCCACGTCGATGGACATCTCCTTCCACCAGTACGTCGAGTTCGACGAACCCTGCTGGATCGAGGCCGAGCAGGCCGCCGAGCAACCCCAGACGGACACCCGCAGAACGATCCGGGTCAACGCGGTCCAGGGGAACACCTACGTGTTCAACGCGACCACGGAGATGACGGACGTGTCGGCGCTCTGATCGCGCGCCTGCCCCGGTATGCCGTTACCGGTTGCCGGACCGGGCGTTCGAACCGGCACAACGCGGCCGACCATGAGGGGGCGTGACGTGAGGTGAATGGCGACACCGACCGCTGAAAGGGCTTGTCGCCGTGCTGTAGGTCCCGGTGAACCAACACCTGGGACCGATTCCACCAACACCGCCCGCCGAGCTGCCAACTCGGCGGGCGTAGGCCCGTTTCGGGTGCCACCCCGAAACGCGCATCACAGGTTCTGCCAGAACCCCGAAGCCACAACCAAGGGCTTCGCCATGCCTGCCGCACGGAGACCTATCAAATCATGAGACAAAGTGCTGCGATTCTCCAGCCCCCCCATAGTCATTATTCCAATAAAAGTCCTATTTGCAACGATAATGCTCTCGATAATTCCCCTCGGCCTCCATCCGGAAGCACATCATCCACTCCAGTTCCTCACTTCCGGGGCCGGGTGAAGGTGCCCATGCGCCTCGTCGAGTCCCCCCACTACTCGGACGCGGCTCTCAGCGTCTACATGAAGGTCAAAGCTCTGGGAGCCCGCCCGGAAGGCTGCACGGCGGGCGTCAACACTCTCGCCTCCTACCTCGGGCTCTCCGCCTCCACCGTCCACCGAGGGCTCGCACAGCTGCGTGTTCCCGCCGACGACGGTGTCGTGGAACTCCCCGACAGCCGGCGCCGCTCCCTCAGAGGCGGCTACGGCACGACCGCCCGCCGCCGGGTCCGGCCCATGCACCCCGGCGAACGCTTCATCTGGCTGCCCGTGGTCACCAGCGAACAGCTGCGGCCCCGTCTCCTGCGCGCGTTCGCGGTGATCGCCCACGCCGTCGCGCAGAAGGTCCCCTTGACAGAGTCCGTCCTCGCCGGCTTCCTCCGCCATCACTGGGGGCAGCGGGCCGGCCGCCCGCTGACGACTGAGGCCGCGGGGCGCATCGTCGACGAGCTCGCCGAGACCGGCTGGATCACCGTGCAGCGGCGAGCGGGATCGCACGGCCGCCACCTCTTCCTCGTCCAGGACGGGCGGTCCCCCGCCGCCACATCCGCTTCTGCGACCGATGACAGATCGGGTTCCCGCGGTCATGACGTATCGCTCGCGTACAAGGAAGACTTAAGGATTGACCGACCCGAGAACAAAACGACGTCCTGCTCATCCGCCGTAGGCGAGACACCGGTGGTAAGGGCTGAGCAACCTGGTGCGGGCGCTTCTCCGCGCCATGACGGAGGCAGCGGGCCCGAACCGGGAGCGAGCCGCGATACCTGTGTTCGGCCCCGCTCCTCCCCCGGCCGATCCAAGTCCTACACCGGTCCGCCGCTCACGTTCAGCCCACGTCTGCACATCGTTCTGGAACCGGTGCGTTTCCTCCTCGGGGGGGTCAGCACGTACGTACAACGCCGCATCGGCCAGGAGATAGCCGACCAGCTCGACAACGGAACCGACATCCGGCGCCTGCGGGAGAGACTCGGCCTTCGTCTGGCCCACACCCTCGTCTCCGACATCCTCGATCCCGGCCGCTGGCTCATGGGAGTCGCGCTTCCTCGCTGGGGCTGCGCCGACCCCGACTGCGAGTCCGGCGTCCTCTGGTCGACAGGGACGCGCTGCAGCGTCTGCGCCGAGATTGTCGCCGTCCGCGCGGCCGGGCGAAGAGCCCGCCGGGACGCCTCGGCCCCACCGTACGAGCCGGTGGCCGGGCCTGGGCCGGCGGAGCGATCCGCCCCCGGGAGAACCGAGCCACCGGCGGGCCCGGTCCTTGTGTGGTGCTGCCCCGACTGCGCCGCCTCCTATCGCGGGCCGAGTCCCGGGCCGGCCCCCGGCCCCACCCCGTCCGCCGACCGGGGGCTGTCCCGTGAATGATTTTCCGGGGTGCCTGGTGACGCCGGCGACCACCGGGCACGGAGTCGGCGGCGACCACCCGCACACACCGGCGGGACCTCTCTCAGAGACGATTCGCAGGGGTGAGCACGGGCTCGGACTCGCTCTCGGGCGCGACGGGAGCAACCGGTCCCTCCACCGCCTCCGACAGGCCGTAGCTCTCCTTGACCGTCCGCCGCTCCTTCCAGAGGTGGTAGATGGCGAACCCGAGAATGGCCGTGCCTATCAGATTCGCGACGAAGTGCCACCAGACCCGGTACGTCACGAGCGCCGGGCCGGGGTCGATGGCTCCGAACCAGGTCGACAGGCCGATGGCGCGGCTCGCACCCAGCGCCACGGAGGCGGTCAGCACAACGTGCTCGATGCCGTGGATTCCCTGCATCCAGACGCCCATCCTGGCCCACTTGCGGGCCTTCAGCTGTCCGGCGACCCGATACGTGATCTGCACGATGCCGATCAGTCCGGCGAGGAAGATGAAGTTGCCGGTGAGGTGCAGGATCTCCATGCCGAGCCCGGGCTTGGTGGCGTCGATCTGCCCCATGCCGCGGGCGAAGCTGTCCGCCCACGGGGTCATCCAGGCGGGCGAGTACGGGTTGGCGACCCAGTAGCCGGCCTGCGTGACGTGCTCCTGGAAGTGACCGATCTGCCCGATCACGCCTATGCCTACGAGCCCCACGGCCACTTTGTACAGCCAGGGCTTCACCGCTCTCCGGTTTCCGACCGCGAGCACCGCGACGGCCAGCCACATCGCGACGGCCCAGCCGACGAACAGGACAGCGCCCACGGTGTCCACGGTCGACACAGTCGATTCCATTCCGGGCATTCCAGAGTGGTCCATACGTGATTCCCTCCTGAGGATTGATGTGAAAGACGGCTCTTATAGAGGCTTCGCACGAGAAGCCCCGGCCAGAAGGGCTTCACCGACCCCGTCCTCGGGGTGCAGAAGGAGTTGCCGCAGCTCGGCGGTGCACATCATGTAGCCGTCGGGCGCGGGCAGCTCATTGATGTAGTGGCTGAGGTCGGAGGCGAGCGAGAAGACACGCACGGGAGTGCCCGCGGCGCGAGCGGCCTCCACCACCTGGCTCACCCCGTCGAGGACAGCCGGGTGTCGGGTGCTGTAGGAGTCGGCGACCAGGTGATTGCCCCGATCCGCCGCAAGGTAGAACTGCACCAGGTCCTTGATGCCGATGAACAGTTCGCTGACCCCCGCAGCGCACAACGCCGACGTGGCGTGCACGGCGGACGGCATCTCGATGAATGCGGACAGGGACACGTCGTCCGGTAAGGCGAGATGCGCCCTGAGCCGGCTGAACTCCATCGCGTCACTGACGAACGGCACCGAGAGCCCCACCCGGCCCGCCTCATCCCCCAGACGGGTACGCAGAGTTGAGAGTACGGCGTGCACCGCGTCGCGGTAGGCGAGCGAGCTGAGAAGCCAGCGTGCGCCGTGCAGGCCCATCTCGGGGTTGGGCTCGACCGGTACGGCAGCGGCCTCGGTGATCTCGGCAGCATGGTCCGAGCGGAGGTCGAGCATCCGCAGGATCAGTCGCTGGCCGGGCAGGAGCGCCTCGGCGAATGTGCAGAGCCGGTCCCCGACGGCCTGGCCGTAGGCGATGCTCCCGGCGGGTCCGCCCGCCATGGCGTCGAGCGGACTCAGCCCCAGTGCGAGGCAGAGGAACTCCTCGCGGATGAAGAAGGACTCGACCCGCGCGGCGTTCGGACCGCACTGGTTGATGGTGGTGATGTCCTGCAGATCCGCGATGACCGCGCACGCCGACCCGAGGTCGTCCGATGTCGGACTCCCGGCCTCTTGCTGTGCGGGCGTCTCCCCACCTACGACGACAGACGCGCTTTCCAGGTACAGCGTCACCTCGCCGACCAGGTCGGCGAGATCCGATTCCTCGACACGGAGCACGGGAATCCCCCGGCCCCGGCACAGAGACTGCATATGGCCGGTCAGCCCCCCGGAACCGCAGATCACAGCGCGCGAGGCCAGGATCGCGTCGTAAAGCCCGGCTTCGAGAGACGGGGCGACGAGAATGCCTCCGTCGTGCGGACTTCTCGTTCGATTACACGTTCCTTGCAACACGTTCTCGGCGCCACCAGCCAGAAGGAACCCTGAAATCCGTCGCCCGTTCCCGTTCAACTAGTCCTCCGAGTAGTCGGCGTTTCTTATCCCCAACTGCTGACGAAGCTGCCGTGGCGTCACGGAGACGTCGTTGAGCCGATCCACAGCGAATCGCCCCACGAGAACCCTCATCATGCGGTCCGGCCGGGAAATCTCAGTCGGAAGCACCGAAAGGGCATCGCCCATGGCTCCGATGCTTTCGTTCACCTGTGAATCCAACAGCTCCCTCTCCTTGCGTCGGCGCGTGGCCATTCTCCGCACTTCCAGTACCACAGACTGCTCCAAGGCCATCCGGTGCGCTTCTTCCCGATTGCTGACATAACCGTGGTGGGCTGGGTGCCGAACCGGGAGGTCGCCCAAGCCGTCCTCCCTCAGCTCCAGTTGCTCGATCACATGCGCGGCGACAGAGACCGAGTGATTCTTGATGACGGCGAGGTTGAACGTGAACGCGCCGGTTCGGCCGTTCCGGACGATCTCGTCGCCCTCGCGCAACGCTCCGACCGTGGAGACCGGGCCGGTCGGCCGCCCGTGGGCATCGACCAGAGTTCCGCGTTCGTCGACCTCCAGGCCGCGGCCGGTGCGCTTGTGCGGAACCGCGATCCCCCTGCGGAGCAGGTTGTGCCACAGGTGCTGCTCGACCTTGGTGTAGTCGAACTCCCTACCGAAATTGGACACCACCAGATCGACTTCCAGGGTGCGTGTCCGCTGCTGGAGGGCGACTGTGACCCGCAGGCGTCCCATCTGCGCGGGAGTGAGTGCCTGCACCTTTCCGACGAGCAGTTCGAGTGACCCGTCCCGCCGCCGCATCGCCTGCTCGATGACCGCCATCGTGTACTGCACTGCACCGACGCGCAGCGCCGCGACAGGAGTGGCGAAATCGTCCAGCAAACGGCGCAGTTCGTCCGTGGGTATCTGTTCGATGGCTGCGGGGAGGTACGGCTCCCAGGCTTTGGCGACTCGCTCGGAAAGGATGGCGGATGCGATGTGAGGATACTTCTCGCGAACCATCGCGCAGGCTCTGTGCCATTCGGCCTCGACCCGGGCCAGGAAATCCGCACGACTGCGGTAAGGCTTCATCAGAGCTTCGGGGCATGGCAGCCGCACCACGTCGTGCTCATGCGTCTCGGGATAGGCACGAAAGATCGTTCCGGACCTGGAGATCAGATGGATGCGCCCGGTGTGGCCGTTGCGCAGCAGCAGACCGGCGGAATCGTAGGCGCTGAGTACGGAGCCAACGATGGCCACGGTGGCATCGGGCGGAAGTTCGAGGAGCTTACGGATCGCGTCTGCGGAGTACGGGTCCCGGAGGAAGGAGGGGTGACCCGCGACCCCGGCCGCGAAAGGCAGCTCCTTGGGCTCGAGTCCGGTGGCGAGAACGACATGGTCCGCTCCGACCACCGTCGTGCCCGGGAGCGGTCCGGGACGAGGGTCGTGGAGCCCGGTCGGGGAAAGGTGGCGCACCGTCACCTCGAATCCCCGGCCGCCGACGGTCATATCGACCGCCTGGCCGTCCGCTTCGACGAGGCCGACGCCGGGGCAGGACTCTCTTCTGGCTTCGGCCAGCCGATCGTCGAGGTAGTCCTGGAAGATGCGTCGCGGAGCGGGTCCCTGCTCGGTGAACGTCTGTGTGGCCCAGGGGTCGGGCCAGTCGCGGCGGTCGGCTTCCTGGTTGGCCCACTGGATGAAGTCGAGAACGTCCTCCCGGAACACGGACATCCGTCCGGCCTGGATGTTGAAAACGTGGTCCCACGGATTGCCGTCGCGATGGTAGGCCACCCCGGCGGACCGGTATTCGGGCCGCCGTTCCAGCAGGACCACTTCCAACGGCCGTCGTGCGAAGTGGAGCAGACGGATCGCTGTTGCCGTGCCTGCCAGGCCGGCCCCTACGACAAGCACTCTGGGGCGCGTTCCCGTTCCGTTCATGACGTCTCCCACTGCGAAAAAGGGTGTGCGGCCGGGCCGTCCCTCACCGGTGCCGCACGTTGAAGTGAACATCTGCTGTGAAGCGTCTCCCCCTTCATCCCGACAGAGGAACGGTCTCTGCCGCGCAGCCCGGTCGGGCGGGATGGTTGGGAGCACTGCGCACTGGCCGTACCGGGGATCAGCTGCTGAGCGCGGCTTCGGCCAGGGCGGTGCCTCGGACGCGCGCGCCGATCTTCGCGAAGGCCAGCTCACGGGGGGTGGAAGCGTCGTCCGCGAAAGGCGAGAAGCCGCAGTCGTCGCACGTACCGAGCCGGTCCACCGGAATGTAGCGGGCAGCGAGCAGTACCCGGTCGCGTACCTGCTCCGGGGTTTCGAGGGTGGCGTTGACCGGGTCGGTCACCCCGACGAAGGCCCGGGCCGTCTGCGGAAGATGCTCCCGGATGGTGCCGAGGACCCGCTCGGGATCTGCCTCGCTGGCCAGTTGGAGGTAGAAGTTGCCCACCTTGAGCTGGAAGAGCTTGGGCAACAGGTCCGCGTAGTCGATATCGAGACTGTGGGTGGAATCCAGGTCCCCGCCGGGGCAGGTGTGCACCCCGATGCGGGCGCGTTCGTCGGCGCTGAATCGTCCCAGAACCTCGTTGTTGAGGGCGATGAAGTCTTCCAGCACACCACCACTGGGGTCGAGCTTCAGCGACAGACGCCCTTCGGTGAAGTCGAGCTGGACCACGTGGGCTCCCGCGTCCAGACAGCCACGGATGTCGGCTTCGGCCTCGTTGGCGAGATCGTGCAGGAACTCCTCGCGGGAGTACCCCTCGATGGGCGTTGGCGGGTAGAGCAGGCTGAGCGCGGACGGGGCGATGACCGCCTGCTTCAGGGGCCGGTCGGTGTGGCGCTGCGCTGCTCGAAGATAGGACTCGGCCCGCACCTGGTAGCGGAAGGGGCCCTCGGTGATGCAGGGCAGCCGGCGGGTGTGCCCGTCGGCGAACGGTATGACCACACCATCCGGCGAAAGGGTGTCCAGACCGGTCACCGGGTAGGTCACGAAGCTGGGCTTGGACTGTTCGCCGTCCACCAGAACCGAGCTTCCCGTTTCCTCCAGCCGGGTCAAGGTGTCGGTGATGGCCGATTCCTGCTGTTTGGTCAGTTCAGCCTGGTCGAGCATGTCTTGCGCTCGCCCGTTGAGGGCGGCTCTGAGATAGGCGGGGCGCGGCACGCTGCCGATTGGTTCGGTCGGTATCCGGATCATGGCTGTGAGAATAGAACTACTTTCAGAGGCACGGTCCGCCAAAGCCGTGCATTCGCTTGCTTTCCCGATCGGACAGGTCTGAGGGGCCCGGTCCCTGCGGTTTCGTCAGGCACCTCATGGAGCTGGCGCACGGCCGTGCCTCGCCGCCGTCTGCTGCCTTCCGGATGCATTACGTAGGCCAACAGCGTCGGCAAAAGCGCCCGTTCGGGGCCAGCAGGCCGGATCAGCAGACCCTCACGACGGCCAGCACGCCCGAACCGGCAGGTCGGCGCTCTCGGGGCGAGAGTGCGAAGCGCCCGGTCCGCGACACGGAGCGGCCCGGCCGCGACACTCCGACCACCGCGGCCGAGGATCCCTCATGCGAGGGCGTCAAGAAGTCCGGCTCGGCATCAGCGGGAGGTTCCCTCGAGGTCTGAGGGGCGTGGAGCCATCAGCATCTCGCCCTAGCATCCGACTACCCCAGTCGACGAGCCTGGACCTCCCGGGAACAGGGCACCCGGCAGTGGGGGCTGGCTGTCCGTCGCGGCTGCGGGGCGGGCTCGCGGGAGGCTCCTCCCGCTGGATGTGCCGTCTCGGAGATCCGCACCTGCACGACGCGGCGCCTCTCCCCCGTCCGGGCAGCCGTCGCTCCCCCAGGTACCGCAGCAGCTTCTCAAACGGTGCTGGAATTGGAATGCTTGTCGTCAGGTGCAGTGCCCCCAGACGCTCCGTTCCAGGGTTCCGAGCCTCTCGGCCTGTCCCGCGTCACGCCTGCCACGGGCCCCTTCGGCTCGGAGCCGAACTAGGCGCTGGGCCCGCCGCCCGGCACGGGCAGCTCCTCGATCGATGTCGACCCGGGCCCAGTGGGGATGTCTCTGGGCTCGTGGGGGGCTTGGCCGCGCTGGATTGACTCGACGACGCCGTGCTGGGTGAGGGCGCCCGAAGCGCTCAGCGTCGGGATAATGCCCCCACGGGGCCACGCCCCCCTCGGCAGCCGCTAGCTAGTCCACGTCCAGGAGAACCGGCTCCGGTGCCGTCGGTACGGCCTGCTGGCGGTGCGGCCGAGCCCGGCCGCTGAGACCAGCGCGGCGACGGGACGCTCGGTTTCGGTGCCTCGCTCCTCTGCCCGCTGGTGCCCGATCGTCAGTGCCGACGTGTCCCCGCCGTCACCGTCACGTTCGACTGCTGGGGTGACCGGATCCTCAATGATGGCGGCGAGGTCGGCCGGGAGGGTCTCGGCGAGCGGTACTCCGTACTTTGCCGGCTGTCGCCGACTCAGAGCACATCATTACGGCGTAATAATCCCGCGGCCGAAGGCGGAGCCTGGCATCCAGGCTCCGCCGAGATGGCCGTCTCACCAAGAGTTGAGCAGCTACAGCAAAGTTTGACCCGCGCGGGAACATTTCGTCCGGGTTCAGCCATCCCGATGAGACGGGTTGTGATGACCTGTCTCGGGCGTCATGATCACGGGATGGCTGAGGAGACCGTGGTCGAGAAGACATGGCGCGAGATACTGGACAGGCTTCCCAGCGCGCGGAGGGGGAGCCCGCAGTGATAGAGGCTGCTCACACCGAACCTCGGCTGCGGGCCCTGTTCCCGTTCCCCATCCATGGGGCGCTCACCTTTCACCGGAACACGGAGTTCCCGTGGAGCAACGACCTGCCGTTCATCGTGAGCGATGTGCAAGCGTGCACCGTGTATGCACCCCTGCACGCGCCGAAGCGCGTCCTGGGGGAGTCGCTCACCCCGCTAGAGGCGGCCGCATTGGTAGTGGCCCACCTGCCTGACGACTGCGGGCCGGCCTTCGAAGGGCCGTGGCCCCCACCGAGGAACCTCACCGATTGAACAAGCCGCCGCGCGTTCCTGCCGCTCCCGTCATACGGGGCTGAGGCGGCCCCAAGACGGTCACGAGCTTTCAGCGAGTAGTCAGGTGCCGACCGGACGACAGATGGCGGGCCACACATCTGTGTGGCCCGCCATCTGTCGTCCGCTGAGTCCTTCGCCGCCTCGCGGCGGCTACGTTCCAGCGCGCAGGCCTGTCGCAACCTGCTGGAGGATATCTGCGAGCGAGGTTCGCGCATCGGCAGGAAGGTCTCCTCGCATATCCGATGTGACGGCCTCGACCCCAGCGCTCCGCTGGAAGTAGCGGAGGATGAATGCACTCCGCTGCTCGGCGTTGAGCTTGGCGAACGCAGCGTCCATGAGCGCCTCGCCCTGCTGCCGGGACCGCGCGGAGGGAGACACCTCCTCGCTGTTGGCGGCTCCTGCATTCACGTCTGAGGATTCGTCTGCGACGTTTCCAGCGCCCACAGCGTCATCGCCGGCGGAGACGGGCTTCATTACGGCGTAATGATCCTGAGCCGGGGGAGTGGGAGCCGGAATCGCCGGAGGCTTCGGCGGTGCCTTCCTCCGTGGAGCCTCCTGTTCCTTCGCTTTGAGCCGGCGGAGGTGCTCTTCCTGCTCTTCGGGCTTCTTCTTTCCCACACGCCGCAACAGTGCTGCGGGCTCCTCGCCGGATTGCAGCTTCTCCTTGAGCTCCGGCGTCAGGCCCAGTAGGGCCAGGCGCTGTGAGACCCATCCTTGGGAGCGGTGAAGGCGGGCGGCGAGAGCGTCTTGCGTTTTGTGGATGGCAAGCAGTTGCTGGAGAACCTTCGCCTCGTCGAGGGGGTCAAGGTCCTGGCGGTGGACGTTCGCGACGAACGCGGACTCGAGGATCTCGTCGGGGTTGCTGCCGAGTTCGTCGTCCAGCATCACCTTGATCTCGGTGAGGCCGGCTTCGCGCGCGGCGGCGAGGCGCGTGTTGCCGTCGATGACGACGTACTTGGTTCCCTCCTCAAGGTCGTTCTTCCGGTCGGGGTTGCCCTCCAGGTAGGCGAACCGGCTCATGATGCTGATGGCGGTCTTCTGCCCGTGGTCGCGGAGGCTCGCTCCGAGGTCGCTCAGGTCACCCAGCTCTTCACGGGGGTTGGCCGGGTTGAGGCTGATGACGTCCACAGGGAGCTTGAGCGGCGGGGGAGCGCCGTCGGTGGGTGCGGCGGCGGCGGCTTCGATCGCGGCGCGACGGGCGCTGATGCCTCCCTTGGCCTGGCCGAAGGACGCACTCGCGCGCAGGGTGTCTGCCTTGCTCATGAGATCTCCCTGGTGAGTGCGCGCATACCGACGGCCTGGTCGCACCGGGGGGCGTAGGCGAGGAGGGGCCGCTTCACGCGGACGGCTTCCTTCTGCTCCTTGAGGTCTCCGATGACGCCGACGACCCGGGGATCCTTTATGTCGATCCATGACTGGAGGGAGGAGGTGGCGATGTAGCCGCGGCGTGCGTCGTAGTGGTTGACGACGATGCCGAGGTAGTCGAGTTCGAGGTGCATGTCGCCGCGGAGGTCCTCGATCTGGTTGGTGAGGAGCCCGTAAGCGTCGGCGGAGCTGTCCTCGGCCTGGACGACGATGAGGATGCCGGAGTTGCCAGGGGCTTCGCCGTCGCGGCGCCGTCCGTAGTAGGCGGCGGCGTCCATGCTGAGGCCGAGGCTCGGGGGGCAGTCGATGATGACGACGTCGTAGTCGCCTTCGACCGTTCCCAGGACGCGTTCGAGGGCTGCTTCGCGGGCGCGGACGCTGGAGAGCTTCACGTCGAGGAGGAAGGCGTCGGTGCATGCCGGCAGAAGGTGCAGCCGGTCGCCGAAGCGTGCGTCCTCGATGGGGACGATGAGGTCCTTGAGTTGGCCCTTCGCCTCACCTGCCATGTGCTTGGTGAGGGAGTCTCCCTCGATGGGCAATGGCTCGTGCCCGAGCTGGTTGGTGAGGTGACACTGCGGGTCGAAGTCGACGAGCAGAACGCGGAGTCCAAGCCCAGGGAGGTCCTCGTAGTCGAGGGGAGAGGCCGGTTCCGCGTCGGGTTCGAGGAGCGCGGCGGCAAAATGCTTGGAGATGCGTACGGGGTGCAGCTGGTCGCTGTCCTCTGCGAAGGCTTCACCGACGCCGGCGGCGAGCGCGGTCTTGCCCACGCCGCCCTTCTGGTTGCAGATGATGATCCGCTTGGGGTGCTCCGGGCGAACGACACCGGGTGCTGGGTTGGTGTCGAGCCAGAACAGAACCGACTGCGTGAGTCCTTGGATGAGTGAGACCCCGCGGGAGGCGCAGGCCTCACGGAACTCGTCCCACTGACCCGTCGGGAGGAAAGTGGCGAACGGCTTGGCGCCCCCTGTGTCGGCAGAGGGGAGGTTCGCTCCTAGCCGGCGCCATGCGGTGATGCCTGCTTCGACAGCATGCTGGATGTCGGTGCCGTGTTGGGCTGCGCGGACCTTCAGGGCTTGCTGGAGGGCGGGGGGCAGCTTGGACACGACCTTCTCGCGGTCGGCTGCGTCAGGCGAAGTCAT
>NZ_JBWBTT010000026.1:0-231 GCF_056172905.1 Streptomyces sp. iso_384 | reverse complement strand
GGGGGTGCGCTCGCCCTGGGCGGTCTCTCCCGTTTCCCCAGGTCAAGCCCTGGTTTCGGTGGGGCGAGTGGTCAGACTTCCTCTTCTGCTGCCCTTGGCCCTGGTGGTGGGGGAGGGGACGGGTGGGTGCGGTGGCGGTCATCGGAAGCCGGCGGGGCGCTGCGCTGGCCGTTGGGGGATCGCGTCGGCCGGTGGCCGCCGCGCCCCCGGGGACGGGCCGGGCAGGGCGCT
>NZ_JBWBTT010000025.1:0-308 GCF_056172905.1 Streptomyces sp. iso_384 | reverse complement strand
GGCCCTCACGCAGTGGGTGGAGCAGGAAGGCACGGACCGGCCGGTGCCTCGCGGCGCAGTCGTCGAGATCACCGTCGACGGCGAAACCGAACCGGTGCCCGTGAAGCTCGGTGTGTGGATTTCGAACACCAAATCGAGAAGGGGCCGGCTGGACACCGATCAGCTCGCTGCCCTCGCCGCGCTGGGCATGGACTGGGCCGGACCGCCACGGGCCATCGAGGCCGCAGCGGAGCAGCCCACCGCCTCGGCGGTCCCGCAGCTCCCGGCCGAGCGGGAGCATCACGAGGAGTGCGAGGAGGAGCTCTTCG
>NZ_JBWBTT010000024.1:0-328 GCF_056172905.1 Streptomyces sp. iso_384 | reverse complement strand
GACGGAGATCGACGAGGACTGGAACTGCCCGTGGTCGCTGAACTGGCAGCGGCACTACCGGGTCCTCGCCGACCTGGTCGACGCCGACGGAACCCTCCCCTACATCGCCCCCGGCGTGGAGATGGACGGTGATGACATCGGGGCCTGGAGGTGGAAGCAGCAGAACGCGGGCGTCCAGGCGCAGCTGATGCCCGAGCAGCGCGAGCGACTGGCCAAGCTCGGCATCCCGATCGCTGAACTGCCTTCTCCGGCCCCCGCAGCGGCCCATACGACGAAGACGAAGGACAAGGGGCCGGGAAGGGCCCAGGCAGCGTTCCAGCGGGGCCTG
>NZ_JBWBTT010000023.1:0-374 GCF_056172905.1 Streptomyces sp. iso_384 | reverse complement strand
GCAGCCGTAGTCCTTGCCCACCTCCTTGATCCACGCCGACTTGATCTTGCAGAACAGCTCGACGATCTCGCCGTAGGGTGACGGCAGGACCTCGCCGGCCACGTCGCCGATCAGCTCAGCGATGTCCCCTGCCATGTTGGCGGCCTCAGCGTCGAGATGGACCTCGAAGCCCCACCACTTCTTCTCGGTCGAGACCTTGTATCCGCGTGCGGCCAGCTCCTCCTGGGCCCGTTGAGCACGCGCGATGTCCTGCGACGTCGGTTCCGCGTGGTCGGTGCCCAGTACATGGCTGGGGCTTTCCGTCGCTGCTGATTCCTCGGCAAGGGCCATCGATCACTCCCTGATGTGTGGTGGCACCCTGGGCCCCTGACGGG
>NZ_JBWBTT010000022.1:0-545 GCF_056172905.1 Streptomyces sp. iso_384 | reverse complement strand
CAGCCGGGTTCAGTTCTCGCGCTGTCCCGCAGCTGTCCCGCGTCGCCCTCGGCGTGCTGATGCGGGCCGTATGGCTCCGCTGCCTGCCCGGCCCGAACGTCCGGTGCGAAAGGCGGGGTGACAAAGGGGGTGACAAAGGGGGTGACGGAGGGGGTGACATGAGGGGTGACATAGGAGGTGACAAAGGGGGTGACACTAAAGAACAGCGGCGCCGCTCATTTCCGCTGGTCAGCTCACGAATTGTTTGCGGTGAGTGGTCAGACTTCCTCTTCTGCCGCCCTCTCCGCTCTGGGGGTGATGTGTGTGGGGGGTGGTGTGGTGGCCGTATCGGAAGCGGAGCCGCTGCGCCGGCCGAGGACACCGCGTCGGCCGATGGCCGCCGCGCCCCGGGGAACCGGCGAGGGAGCCGTCAGGGAGCTGCTGAGCGGCCGTGCCCGGCCCGCTGGCCCCTTTGGGCCCGGGCGGGTGCCGTAGGCGGGAGAGAAGGGGCCTGGTCAGCTTCAACCGGGCTTGCTGCGCTGCTAAGTTCGGGGTCATGAGCCGCT
>NZ_JBWBTT010000021.1:0-727 GCF_056172905.1 Streptomyces sp. iso_384 | reverse complement strand
ACCTGATCTCCCCGCGCGCCTGACTCCCTGGGAGCCTGAGGTCCTGGAAGCCTTGCGGGCGACTCCGGCACCGCTGTACGCGGTGGCGTACCCACTCCCGGATGGTGGCTGGCAGGTCAGTCTCCTGGAAGGCGAAGGCGACGTCCGCGATTCTTTCGCCGCCACCGATCTGGACGCGGCCGACCACGCACTGCAGGAGCGCGGATATCTCTCCATCGCCTCAGCAATGGGACGGGACTGGGACAAGCTTTCATCCAGGAAGGCCAGGAAAGAGCGCGGCACCCCAGTATTCAGAGACCCCGAAGAATAGCCCCGCGTCGAATACTGGCAGTGGTGAAGAAACCCACTCTCTACCCAGCGCATCAAAATGATGCACAGGGTAGAGAGATCCAACACCGGGGGGTGGTAGAGATTCCCACTCCGTACCCGGACACGGGTCGTGATGCACCCTCAGGGAGCACAGCCCGCCGACCGGTTGAAGAGACCCACAACCGGGCAGCTGCTGCTAGCCGCCCGCGTAAGCGGGCTACTCCTGCAGGCGGAGCCGGAAGGATCTCACCCGACCACCCGTCACCACCGGTCCCAGCGCGGAGCGAGGGACCCCCAACCGCCCACCTGTCTTTTGAATTCCGGAGGAATTCATAACAATTCCGGAGGAATTGTTAAAGCCCGTAGGGCTTTATCGTCTTTACGGTCCGTAGGGGCCGTGCGTCGTTCCTCCGGAGAT
>NZ_JBWBTT010000020.1:0-801 GCF_056172905.1 Streptomyces sp. iso_384 | reverse complement strand
TTTCGGCTCGACCTGACCGCTGGCCCCGCATCCTCGCCGCTGCCCGCCCCCAGAAAGGTGCTGACGGCCAGGAGGCGGAGATCGCGAGCATGTCGGACGACCCCGACGGCCTGTTCGGTGCCTGGCTCCCCGGCGCGGAGCTAGGGCTCTCGGAGGCGATCGAGCGGGAGATTCTTGCCGGGTTCGAGATCGACGTCCTGGAGATCCGCGACCCCGCCCCCATCCTCGGGGAGTCGGAGGAAGCGCGGCGCGTGGCCGGCGCCTGGCGCTCCTGCAGACCGCGCTTTTGGAGCACGCGGCGGCGTACAACCTGCGTACGGTCAATGACGTTCCACCAAAAGGTCGAGGAAGCCCGCGCGTTCGCGGACAAGCTCCCCGAGACCGCCGCCAACCTGTACATGAACGACGCCTCGAACGAAGACCTGGCCGCCGCGGACCGGCTGCCGAAGTCGTCGATCGACGCGGCCTTCTACGAGCTGGAGGCCGGCCGCCACGTCCCGCCGGACCGGGTGTGGTCAGCGTGGCTGTGCGGCGACCACCTCGTCCGCGAGCGGCGCGAGGCCCTGCGCCAGTTCGCCAACGGCATCGACGCGGACGGGCGCCGGGTTCACCGCGCCTTCCTCGCCAGCGTTCGCGTGCTCGGGGAAGGCGTCGACATCACCGGCGAGCGGGGCGTGGAGGCCGGCGCGCTTCGCGGACACCCGCGGCTCGCAGGTGGAGATCGTCCAGAACATCGGCCGCGCGCTCAGGCTCAACAAGGACGGGTCCACCAAGGTCGCCAGGATCATCGTGCCGGTGTTC
>NZ_JBWBTT010000019.1:0-1058 GCF_056172905.1 Streptomyces sp. iso_384 | reverse complement strand
GACCTGCCGTGGTGAGTTCGGCCGGTTGGAGGGTACGCGTCGGCTGGGCCGGACGGGGTGCGCTTGGTGCTCGCCGTCGTACACCGACGGCGTCGAGCCGTTTGGGTCGCGCGGCCGCAGGCGGTCGGGGGTTGCGGTGCCGGCCTGCGGCCGTGCGGGTGCGTCTTGCCGGGGTGTCAGTTGCCGCGGTGTACGCAGAAGAGCTGGTTTTCGCTGCCGTTGCGGTCGCGGTAGTTGACGATGGTCGGCCCCTGGGCGCTGAAGTGGTCGGGGAGCTTGGTGTCCGCATGCCAGTTGGTGCCGTTGAAGCGGGTCCACCACAGGCTGCCGCCGCTTTCCCCGCCGCGGTGCACGCAGTACAGGTGGTTGTTGTAGACGGCCAGGGCGGGGCCTTCCTTGCTGTGGTGGTTGGGTAGCCTGCTGTCGCCGTTCCAGCCGTTGGTGCCGTTGAACCGCGCGTAGTAGAGGGCGGTGGTGTCGACGCCCTTGTACACGGCGTAGAGGGTGTTCTTGTAGACGGCCAGGGCGGGGTTGGAGTCGGTGCGGTGGGAGCCGAAGGTCTGGTCGCCGCTCCAGCTGGTGCCGTTGGAGGTGCTGCACCACCACAGGTTGTTGTTGCTGCCGGTGCCCTTGTAGGCGCAGTACAGTTTGCCGCCGAATACCGCGAGGGCGGGCCCCTTGCTGGTTTTCTGGCTGCCGAGCTTGGTGTCGGGGCTCCAGGTTTTGGTTTTGCCGTCGAAGCGGGTCCACCAGAGGTTGTCGTCGCTGCCGCCGCGGTGCACGCAGTAGAGGTGGCCGTTGAAGACGGCCAGGGCGGGGCCGTTCTGGCTGTAGTGGTTGGGGAACGCGGCGTCCGCCGACCAGCCGCTGCCGTCCGGGTCGTAGACGGTCCACCACAGCTTGCCGTCCCCGTCACCGCGGTGGACGCAGTACAGCTTGCCCTCGTACTCGGCCATGGCCGGGTTGGACTTGGAGCGGTGGTCGGTGAACTTCTCGTCCTCGCTCCACTTGTGCGAGGTGTCCATGACCGTCCACCACAGGTGGGTGTCTTCCCTGGG
>NZ_JBWBTT010000018.1:0-2478 GCF_056172905.1 Streptomyces sp. iso_384 | reverse complement strand
TTTCCGCCCTGGCGCACGGTCTGGGGGTTCATGGCCCGCTGGGCGGCGGCCGGCATCGTCGGCCAGCTTCGCGACCACCTCGCTGGGCGGATCCGCCGGGACATGGGCAAAGGACTCCGGGCGGTCGCCACCATCATCGACTCCCAGTCCGTGAAAGCGGCCTCGACCGTCGGCAAGGACAGCCGCGGATACGATGCGGGCAAAAAGATCAACGGCCGCAAGCGGCATCTCGTGGTGGATACCCGCGGCCTGCCGCTGTTCGTGATGGTCACCCCCGCCGACCTGCACGACTCCGCCGCGGCGAAGGAAGTCCTCTTCCGCCTCCGCCTGATGCACCCCGAGATCACCATCGTCTGGGCCGACCGAGCCTATGCGGGCAAGCTCGTGACCTGGGCAAAGAAGTACCTCAGCCTGACGATCAAGACCGTCAGCCGCCCCAAGGACACCTCAGGCTTCATCGTGCTGCCCCGCCGCTGGGTCGTCGAACGAAGCCTGGCCTGGATGATGAACGCCCGCCGCCATGCCCGGGACTACGAGCGCCTCGTCCAACATTCCGAGACTCTGATCACCTGGGCGGCGGTCACCTTGATGACCCGCCGTCTGACCCGCCCGGTGAGCAAGAAGCCGGCCGACGGCCTGGGCCTGGCCGTCTGATCACATCACCTGGCGGCCGGCCGGTGCCCCGCCCGGGTCGTCTGCCAGGACGACGGCCGCCTTGATGCGCTTGCCGACCGGCTCGCGGTGTCAGAGTCACCACCTGTCGAAACGAAATACTCACTCACCGAGGTGGCCACGTCATCGTCAACCTCGTGCGTCAGCGCGGGCCTTCATGCCGTCTCTCGGCTCCGGTGCGGGTGGCGACCGCTGAGGACGCGGCATTGTTGCCTGTCGTGGGGTGGGCGGTGATGACCAGGTTGGCTCGGTACTCCTTCGCTGCCCTGTCCCAGTCGGCGCAGGTGATGAGAGTCAGCTGCGGGTGGGCGGTGGGGCCGTAGACCGTCTCGGAAGGCACGGAGCTCTTGGCATAGACGTGCATGGCGGTGACGGTGAAGTGCGCGTCGCGGCCGTCTTCGCGCTCGACGGTGATGCGGTCGCCCTGGCGTAGGGCGCCCAGGCTGTAGAAGGCGGCGGGGCCGCTGGTGGAATCCAGATGGGCCGCCAGGATCGCGTTGCCCCTTTCACCGGGTGTGGGGGAGCCGGTGTACCAGCCGGCCCGGCCGGGGTCGGCCGGCAGGGCAACTGAGCCGTCCTTCGCGGTGCCGACCGCCTCCACGGGCGCGGCCAGGCCGATGCTCCTGGCCGTGATCCGGACCGGCTCGGAGACGGGCAGCACGGGAGCCTGCCGGCCGGGGCCGGTTGGGGCCGTGGGCGGCTGGACCTGGGCACGGGCCGACGACGGCGGAGCGGGTGGCGGCTGCTGGTGGGGCAGGTATGCGGCGGCCAGCAGGCTCAGCCCCGCGGTGGCGCATGCGGTGGCCGTCGCGGTGTAGGCACCGCGACGGCCCCTGAAGCAGTGAAACGCCATACCAGTCGGGTCAGCTCTGGCTGGCGCTGCGGCGGCGCAGCCCGTACGCGGCCACGGCCCCGACGAGGAGGGTGGCGCCACCAGCGGCTGCGGCGGTGTTGATGGTCTCCTGGGTTCCGCCCTGGCCGCCTTGGACGGCGCCCTTGGCTGCCATCTTCAGCGGGCCGCACAGGGCGGGGTTGGTGGCCTCGGAGGGCAGCTTGGGGTCGAGGTCGCTGGGGCCGAGATTGTCGTCGTACTTGCCGTTGCCGTTGAAGTCGATGCCGTGGACGACGACGACGCCGGTGCCCTCGCGCAGGCTCTTGGCGGCCTCGTCGCTGAGGGTGATGGTGCGCTCGTAGTGGACCTTGTCACCGACAGGGAAGCGGTCCACGGCCAGCCCGGAGCTGGGGCTGGTGTCGCCGGTGGTTGTCAGCGAGGTGCCGATTCCGCCGTAGAAGGGGGCGCCGTCGGTGGTGTTGAGGAACGTCTTGCCGTTGCGCGTCTTGGCGGCGGTTTCGGGCGGGCAGACGCCCTTGGCGTTGATGTGGAAGTGCTGGGCGTGCGGGGCGCCGGCCAGCAGGCCGCTGTGCTTGACCACCACGTGGGCCTTGTTGCCCTCCAGGTGCACCCTGGCGGTGCCCGACCCGGTCACCTTGTTGACTTTGAACGGGTTCAGCGTCGCGTGCAGCGTGATCGCGTGATCACCGCTGGAGGAGTCATCGGCCACCGCCGCCGGGGCAAGAGCCACCGCGGGGGCCAGAGCAGCCAGTGCGGCAAGCGCACAGGCGGTCTTCTTCGTCATTCGAGTCTCCACTGCAGAGAGGATCGGCGCGGCGCTCCGCTGCACGGACACGGGTCCCGACCTGTCGGAGCGACCGCTGCTACCAAGCAACGAACCTGCCCCCCGACCCGCCCCCGCGCCATCGCAGCCAGCCCGCTACCGATCCGTAACCCTCATTGCCAACAGCGCA
>NZ_JBWBTT010000017.1:0-2605 GCF_056172905.1 Streptomyces sp. iso_384 | reverse complement strand
GGGGGCGAACTGCTCGTGCCGGTCCATCGAGCGGTTCGGGCCCCCGTCCGAGCGCGAGAGCTACTGGGACAACCTCTAACCGCTCCCCCATCGCCATGAGACCCCCGGGCCAGCCAAAGCCCGGGGGTCTCATGATGTCGGCAGGTTCAGGCCGTGAGCTTCTTGAAGACCGCCTCGAAGCGATCGAGGGTCTCCTCATCGATCTGCTCGAAGAAGTCGTCCTTGTCCCGGGTGAGCTGGTGCGCGGGGCCGACGTGGTCGAAGTCGCGGGGCTTGTGCTGCTTCTCCCGGGCGATCGCGATGCGCTGGAGAATCGGGAGGGGCTTGTCGGGAGTGATCAGGTCCGTCTCGTTGACGGTGACCTCGGTCGCCTTGTTGTAGAGCCAGAGGTAGTCCTTGGTGGAGAACAGGTCCTCGATGTCGGCCGTCTCCGGAAGGCCGTCGAGCTGGCCGATGACGGTGATGTGGGACGTGTCGACGTCGGCGGCCTCGGCGGCGCTGAGAACCTTGGCGGTCACCTTGGTGGTCTCGGCCCCGTCGATGAGCGCGCGGACGGACAACCGGCGTCCCATGACGGCGATGAAGGCCGGCATGTTGCCGATGCCTCCGACCGGGATGATGGCAAGCCGGGGATCCAGGCCGGTGCGGCCCTGGCTGACCAGGTAGTCGGACATGCGCATGAGGAAAACGAAATCGCTGCTGCCCTCCACGGCCAGGAGCGGGCCGGATCCGAGGAACAGGTGCTGCGCCACGGAGTATCCGAGCGCCGCCTCCACCGGCAGGATCGTCTTGGGGTCCGCGGACAGG
Organism: Streptomyces sp. iso_384; assembly: GCF_056172905.1. Classification (NCBI taxonomy): domain Bacteria; kingdom Bacillati; phylum Actinomycetota; class Actinomycetes; order Kitasatosporales; family Streptomycetaceae; genus Streptomyces; species Streptomyces sp. iso_384. Next base: position 1,798 of record NZ_JBWBTT010000017.1, on the reverse strand, counting down.
CTGACCGAGGTGATGACCACGCCCAGGCTCGGGTCAGTACGGGTCGCCTGGTCGTGGATGGCGCGCATGGTCTCGTACCGCGTGGGGTCGATCATGTGCTGGGAGTGGGTGGTGTAAAGGACCTGCTGCTTGGGCCCGAGCTCGCTGTAGACGTAACGGAGGAAGTCGCCCTGGGCCTCGCCATGCAGGCTGGTGCCCGGCTCGTCCAGCAGGACGACGACGCGTTCGTCGGTGTCGCGGTAGGCGCTGAACGCGGCGAGGAAGGAGAAGAACCACTGGAAGCCGGTGGAGCGGGTGGAGAAGTTGGTCTCCACGCCGCCGTGCCGGTCATCGCGCAGCTCGATCTTGAGCAACCGGTGGTGGCGCTGCGGCTGGCCGTTGGGGTCCGGGGGCATGGCGATCAGGTCGGTGTCGAAGGAGACGCTGAGGTCCGGGTTCTGCTTCCAGTACTCGAAGACCTGAGCGCTCAGACCCAGGCTGGCGGCCTGGAGCTCGGCCTTGCGGCTGGCGTAGTCCTCGTCCAGGAAGTCGGCCGGGCCCTCACCGGCGAGGCGGAGCAGGGACATCATGGTCTCGTCGCCGGGCTCCCACTGCTTGGCCTTAGCGCGTTCGGCGAGTGCGTGGAGGTCACAGTCGCCCGGGAGCATCTCGTAGGTGGAGAAGTAGAAGAACTTCGGGAGCAGCTCGATCAGCTGCTCTTGTTCCTCTTCATCGAGGCCCTCTTCGACGTACTTCTTGTAGCGGTCCAGCTCGGCCGGGACCTTCTCGATCGCCTTGACCCGGGCCGTCTTCTTGCCGCTGCCGACTTCCCTGGCCCGGGCCTTCGCCGCAGCGCTCACGGCCTCGATCGTCGTGTGGTCCCCGGTGATGGCCTTCTGGTCCTCCTCGTCATCGACGCCGGCCTCTTCGAAGACGTCCGCCAGGACGTCCTCAAGGGCGCAGCGCACATCGGCTTGGAGGCTGCAGTCGTAGAGGCGGGACGCCGTGGCGTACGCCTGTGCCGGCGGCCGTACGCCGACCAGTTCCTCGATCGCGTCGAAGTCGGCGTCCTCCAGCTCGAAGACGGCCGTCACGGGGGCGACCGTGTCGAGGTCCTTCGTGCGCCGGTCCGGGGCAAGGTGCCGCCGTGGGTAGTCGGTGGTGACGTGGAAGTCGTCGGCGTTGTTGGCCGGGTTCAGCCGGTGCAGGGCCTTCAGGACTGTCGTCTTGCCCGACTCGTTCTTGCCGATCAGGCACGTGACCTCGGGGTCGACCACCATGGTCTGCTTGTTCGTGATGTTGCGGAACGTCTCGATCTCAACGGACGTCACCAGCATGGCACTCCCCTCCAAGGGCCACGTTGCCCTTGCGTGATCCGCGCAGCGTGGGGGCCTGTGCCAGACGGGACAGGTGCGACCGCGCGATGTGGCTAATTGACCAGTATGAACTCCGCCTCCGACAGTCACAGCCGGTTTCTGCCCGCCGGGCCTGTGCTGCCCGCGAAGCCGCCCCACTCGTGCGGGAGCACGTGTGGGGCGGCTCAGGGTGGGGCGTCGCAGGCGGCGAGGTCCGTGTCCTTGTTGCTGGTGTCCGAGATCTCGCCAGGCTCGACGTCGCTGGGCAGGTGGGAGGCGGTCGTGCTACGCGACCGCCGCGGCGAACTTCACCGACGGGATGCCGGAGCCCTCGGGGAGCTCTGCGAGGGGACGGCGGGGGAGGCCGGAGACGATCCACAGGCGCATGATGTCGTGGGTAACCAGCTGGCCGGAGCCCGTTCCGTCCTCATTGAAGACGTCGACCTTGAGCAGCGTCCGTTGCC
>NZ_JBWBTT010000016.1:0-192695 GCF_056172905.1 Streptomyces sp. iso_384 | reverse complement strand
TCCGTGCCCCTCTCCCACCGCCGCTGCCACGAACATCTTGCCTGGCAGAGGATCGTGGCGTGCTCCGATGCCCGTTGTCGACCAGGCGTGTCACCGTATGGTAAACCGGTTATCTGTGACGCGCGGACGTGATTCAGGCGTCCTCGGCGGGAAGGAACGACGTGACTCACGAACTCTTCGACAGCAAAGGGCTGCTGGGCAGCGCACCGGCGGCCTTCGTCGCCGGTGAATACGAGCTCGACTCCTCGCACGGCACGCTCCCGGTGATCAATCCCGCCAACGGGCAACTCGTCGCCGAGGTGCCCAGCAGCTCTTCCTCGACGGTGGACCGGGCCGTGACGGCGGCGGTGGCCGCGCAGCGCGAGTGGGGGCGCCGCAGTCACGTCGCGCGCGCGGCCGTGCTGGAGGCTGTGCGCGACGCGATCGCGGTGCACGCCGATGAGCTGGCGCGGATCGTCTCGGTGGAGCAGGGCAAGCCTCTCTCCGACGCCCGTGGCGAGACGGAGGGCGCGTGCGCCTTCTTCGACTTCGCGATCAGCCAGAAGTACCGGGCCGTGGGCTCCATGATGGCGAGTGAGCCGGGCCGGTCGCTCGGCGTGCGTGAGGAACCTATTGGCGTGGTGGCGGCGATCCTTCCCTGGAACTTCCCGGTCGCCATCTTCGCCCGCAAGGTCGCTCCCGCGCTCATGGCCGGCAACGCCGTCGTTCTGAAGCCGTCGGAGCTCACTCCCCTCTCCGCGCTCGCTCTGGCCCGGCTCTGCCGGCTGGCCGGGGTGCCTGACGGGCTGCTGAGCGTCGTGTGCGGAGAGGGCAAGGACACCGGACGGGCCCTCGTCACCCATCCAGGCGTCGGGATGGTCACCATGACGGGCTCGACACGCGGCGGCCGGGAGATTCTGGCCCAGGTGGCCGACCAGATCATCCCCGTCTCCCTCGAGCTCGGCGGGAAGGCTCCGTTCATCGTCTTCGAGGACGCGGACCTGGACGCCGCGGTCGAGGCCGCTGCCGACGCACGGCTCTGGAACACGGGACAGGTCTGTACGTGCAACGAGGTGACCTATGTGCACGCCGATCTGCACGACGAGTTCGTGCGCCGTGTGGTCGACCGGTTCGCCTCGGTGACCCCGCTCGATCCGTTCGCGGCCGGCTCGCGACTGGGCCCGCTCGTGGCGGAGCGGGAACGGACCAGGGTCCAGGGGATGGTTGACGCGGCCGTCGCGGCCGGTGCCCGCGTCCGGACCGGAGGCGGCCGTCCCGACGGGGAGCAGTACCAGTCCGGCGCGTGGTTCGCACCCACGGTGCTCACGAACGTGCGTCCCGAGATGGACATCGCGCGGCGGGAGGTTTTCGGGCCGGTCCTGCCCATCATTCCGTTCGACGCCGAGGCCGAGGTGGTCTCCGCGGCCAATTCGACCGCCTACGGTCTGACCGCCTACGTCTACACCCGAGACCTCTCCCGGGCGATGCGCATGATCGACGCCCTGGAATTCGGGGAGGTCTACGTCAACCAGGCCGGGCCCGAACAGGTGCAGGGCTTCCACACGGGCTGGAAAAGCTCCGGCCTCGGAGGCGACGACGGCCCGCACGGCTATGAGAAGTACCTCCGGCGCAAGACCGTGTACGTGCGGCACGCTGTCTGACGGCGAGGCCCCGCCGGGGGACGTCCTACCCACCCGGCCCACCCAACCCGCCCGGCGCTCGGGTGCGGCCCCGGCGGAGCGTCCGGGCCCCTCCGGGCGGGGCTCATCTTGTCGTCGCAGCCGTGTGGACAGGGCGTTGTTCCACCCGCCCCGATGCTCGCCCTGCCCTCCACCGAGCCGTCAACCCTTCTCTGAGCTGCGCTTATGTCCCGTCACATGGTTGAACGCAGCACAGGACGCAATCTGGTGCAGATACTTGCCCCGCATAAAAAAACCGGTTTACCATCGGGCCGCGCCCCTTCGGTCACGGTAGATCGAGGCGCAGCGTGCGCAGAGACCGTGCGAGCCGGTCCTCTGCGCACCTTCCCAGATGGAGGGAAGCATGACCGTGCACAAGCGCGCTTGCACCACTCCGCCGCCGCGAGCCAGCAGGTCGTTCCGCGTGAGGTGGCCTGTCCTGATAGCGGCCGCCTGCGCCGGGTTAGTCCTGGCGACCACCAGCCCTCCGGCCGTCGCGGCCGGCGCTCATGACCTCGGCGACGAGACCATGCTCTACGACTTCCAGGACGGCCTGGTACCGGCCGAGGTCGGCCCGTACCAGGCGAAGACGACAATCGTCGGTCGCGGCGACAAGAAGCTCCGGGTCGATTTCCAGGCCCGGAAGAACTACTACTCCTCGTTCTCCGTACGCCCCGAGCCCGTGTGGAACTGGTCGGCGGAGGAGTCCGAGTCGCTCGGCATCGCGATGGAGCTCACGAACCCGAGCGACCGCTCCGTCCAGCTCACGATCGATCTGGAGAGCTCGACCGGCGTCGCCACCCGCAGTGTCAACGTCCCGGCCGGCGGCGGTGGCACGTACTACTTCGACGTCGACAGCCCCGCGCTCCACCGCGACACCGGGCTGCGCGCCGATCCGTCCTGGCTCGCGGACAAGGACGTCACCTCTGCGGTCTGGATGTGGGGCTCCAAGGAGACGGACACGAGCCGCATCAGCCAGCTGAACTTCTACGTCGCCGGCCTGCTGCACGACCGGTCGGTCATCGTGGACGACATCCGCGTCGTCCGTGACGCGCCGGCAGACCCCGATTACCTCAAGGGCCTGGTCGACGCCTTCGGTCAGAACAACAAGGTCGACTACAAGGGAAAGGTCTCCAGGACGTCGGAGATTCTTCGGCAGCGCGCTGCCGAAGCCAAGGACCTTCGCAGGCATCCGGTTCCGGAGGACCGGTCCAGGTACGGCGGCTGGCTGAACGGTCCACGACTCGAGGCGACGGGCAACTTCCGCGTGGAGAAGTACCAGGGGCGGTGGACCCTGGTGGACCCTGACGGCTACCTGTTCTTCTCAACCGGCATCGACAACGCCCGCATGTTCGACTCCCCAACCACGACGGGTTACGACTTCGACCATGACGCGATCCAGGAGCTGCCGCCCCCCAGCCTGACGGCCGGCGGCCCCGAGGACCTCAACCGCGTCCAGAAGTCGGCGCTGCCGACCCGCACGAAGATGTCCGAAACCCGCGCCGACCTCTTCAGCAAGTTGCCCAAGTACCGCACCCGCGCGGGCGAGGGCTTCGGTTACGCCCCCGACACCCTGGCCGGTCCCGTCGCGCAGGGCGAGACCTACAGCTTCTACAAGGCGAACGTCGCCCGGAAGTACCCCGGCAGCAACTACATGGAGCGGTGGCGGGACAACACGGTCGACCGGATGCTCAGCTGGGGCTTCACCTCCTTCGGCAACTGGACCGACCCGGAGATGTACGACAACGACCGTATCCCGTACTTCGCCCACGGCTGGATCAAGGGCGACTTCAAGACGGTGAGCACCGGCCAGGACTACTGGGGCCCGATGCCGGACCCGTTCGACCCCGCGTTCTCCGACGCCGCAGCCAGAACCGCGCGAGCAGTCGCCGACGAGGTCGCGGACAGCCCGTTGGCGATCGGCGTATTCATGGACAACGAACTGAGCTGGGGCAACGCCGGCAGTTTCAGCACCCGTTACGGCGTCGTCATCGACACCATGTCACGTGACGCGGCAGAGAGCCCCACCAAGTCGGCGTTCTCCGACGAACTGGAGGAGAAGTACGGGACCATCGACGCTCTCAACGCCGCGTGGCAGACGACAGTTCCGTCATGGGAGGCACTCCGTAGCGGCAGTGCCGACCTCGGCTCCGACGAGACCGCGAAGGAGTCCGACTACTCCGCGCTCATGACGCTCTACGCCACTCAGTACTTCAAGACGGTCGACGCCGAGCTCGACAAGGTCATGCCGGACCATCTCTACGCGGGTTCGAGGTTCGCCAGCTGGGGCCGCACACCGGAGGTCGTCGAGGCAGCGAGCAAGTACGTCGACATCATGAGCTACAACGAGTACCGCGAGGGACTGCACCCGAGCGAGTGGGCGTTTCTCGAAGAGCTCGACAAGCCCAGCCTCATCGGTGAGTTCCACATGGGAACGACCACTACCGGGCAGCCGCATCCGGGTCTCGTCTCGGCGGGAACGCAGGCCGAGCGGGCACGGATGTACGCCGAGTACATGGAACAGCTCATCGACAACCCGTACATGGTGGGCGGCCACTGGTTCCAGTATGCCGACTCGCCCGTGACTGGCAGAGCACTCGACGGGGAGAACTACAACATTGGCTTCGTCTCCGTCACGGACCGTCCCTACCCGGAGATCGTCGCCGCTGCCCGCGACGTGAACCAGCGTCTCTATGACCGCCGATACGGCAACCTGGCCACGGCCGAGGGACATTACACCGGTCGGCGTTCAGCGGAGTAGCCGATCGAGAGACGGACACCCCGTCCGGGTCCGCCGCCCGCACACATGGACGGCGGCCCCGGACCCGTGGCACGTTTGCCCGCCGATACTCTGGACGTCATCTCACTTGTCAAGCTCACCGAGGAGGGCGGCCTGTGAGGCTGATCCTTTGGAGTGGACACCCTGACAATGGATCTTGATGGTCCAGGGAGGGATGTCCAGGTGGGACGCAGGTGTCCGTATCCGGAGGAGTTCAGGAAGGACGCGGTCGCGCTCTACCGTGCCGCGGCCGGGAAGAGAACCTACGCGGCAGTGGCCGCGGATCTCGGCATCACCGCAGAGTCGCTGCGGACGTGGGTGCGTAAGGACGAGGCCCAAGCCGTGCCCGGACGCCGTGACACGGGTGGCGAGGCGGAGGAGCTGGCCCGGCTGCGGGCGGAGAACGCCCGGCTGCTGAACGCCGAGAAAGAGTGGCACCTCGAGCGCGAGATCCTTCGCCGGGCGGCCGCGTATTTCGCTCGGGAGGTGAAGTGAGCCCTCGCCGCTGGGACTTCATCTCCGACAACCGCGCCGACTTCGGCGTCAAGCGGATCTGCCGGGTGCTCGGGGTGTCCCGCGCCGGCTTCTACCGCCATCTGGCCACCGGGCAAGCCCGCACGAGTAATCGTCAAGACCTGTGGGGGGCCGCTCGCCGGTTGTCCCGATGACGGAGGAGGGTGTGTCAACTTAACGGCTCTGTTTCGTAGTCGGTGGTGACGTTCCGTTGTCACGACAGGAGGATGCGGTGGCGGAGGAGGTCGAATCCTGCTCGGCCATGCATCTGCCTCATGATCCGTTTGGTGCGGGTATTGACGCCTTCGGTGCGGCCGTTGTGGTGGGGCAGGGTGAGGCCGGCGTTGACTGCGGCGCGGTCGAGTTCCAGGCCGTTGCAGAAGCTGTGTAGGTGGGGCAGGTCGGCTGCACGGACGTCGGCGATCCATTCGGTGAGGCGGGCGTCGTTGCCTTTCTCCGGGGTCAGTAGCTGGGCGAATGTGCCGACGAATTTGGCGAGTTCGGCTGTCTCGGGGCAGGCCGAGGTGAGGGTCGCCAGGAGGGCGGTGTCCTTGGTCCACAAGTGTTCGGGGTGTGTGAGCAAGAGCCGGGTCGCGTGGCGCGGGGTGATCACCGGCCGGTTTCCCTCGGCTCGTCCCTGGGTGAGATAGCGGACCAGGAGGTTGTGGCTGCCGGTGTAGCCCTGGGCTTTGATCTCGTGGAACAGCTGGGTGACGGCGACTGCGGGCTCGGTCGCACGTCGGATCCGTAGGTGCTCGCGGTAGGGGTCGACCAAGGTGGTCCGGTAGCGGGGCGCGATGCGGTCGGCCGGGGGTTCGGGGATGCGGGAGTAGCGCTTGACGGTGTTCAGGGCCAGGTCGAGGCGGCGGGAGCATTCCAGCAGTCCGACGCCCCGTCCGAGGAGATCGTGGATCTGGTGCCAGCGCTCGCGGATCGTCTGCTCGTGGACCCCGCCGGGGCGGGCCGGGTTGACCGTGGCCCAGCACGAGGCATGGGCCCGTACTTCGGCCAGGACCTTGTCGCACAGATTCCGCCACAGGTGCCATCGGTCGCTGACCTGCACCGCGTCGGGCAGGGCCCGGCGGATCGCCTCGGCATAGGTAGCCGAGCCGTCCCGGCAGACGGTCTCGACGCCGGGGTGCTCGAGCAGCCAGGCTTCCAGACCAGCGGCCTCGCGGCCGGGCAGCACGTCGATGCGCTCGCCTGTTTCGGCGTCGATGATGATCGTGGCGTACCGGTGCCGGCGGCGTAGGGCGAAATCGTCGACCCCGACCACTCGCGGGGTTCGCACCACGGGTATGGGGGTGCGCCGCAGCAGGCGCAGGGCGGTGGCGAACGACATGGGCACGGCCAGGGAGCGGCTGAGCCGGGCAGCCGCTCGGCCGCATAACTCTTTCACTACCGCACTTACCTGACTGGTCAGGCGGTTGGTGCGGCGTTGGAGACGCTCCATCAGCCCGGGGACCTGCTCGCGGAAGGTCTGGCGCCGGCATTCCAGAACCGGGCAGACCAGGCGTCGCACCTGGACGTGGACCACGACCTTGCGGCCGTCGACCGGCACATCCGCCATGGGCCGGCCGTGGTATCCGTGGACTTTCCCGGTCAGCACCCCGCACACCGGGCAGGGCGAGGGAACATCCCGGGTCCGGGCCGCGACCCGGATCACCTCACCGTCATCGGCCACCTCCTCGATGACCAACGCCGAGAGCCCCGAAAACACTGTTTCTATAAGGGCGTTGAAATCTCGCATGTGATGTCAACGAAACCCGTCACGCGCCGTCACCACCGACTACGGAACAGAGCCGCTCGTTTGACAGACCCTGTTCGGCCTGTTCAAGATCCTCGGATACAACTTCTCCCCGCGGTTCCGTGACCTGGAGGACCAGCGGTTCTGGCGGGCGAGCCTGCCCGGGGTGGAGACTGGTACGTACGGGCCGCTGGAGGACATCGCGCGGAACCGGGTCAACCTGAACAAGGTGATCACGCACTGGCCGGACATGCTGCGGGTGGCCGGCTCCCTGGTCACCAACCAGGTGAGGGCGTACGACCTGCTGCGGATGTTCGGCCGCGAGGGCCACCCCACCCCGCTGGGGCAGGCGTTCGCCGAGTACGGGCGGATCGCCAAAACCCTGCACCTGCTCGCCGTGGTCGACCCGGTCGACGACACCTTCCGCCGCCAGATGAACCGGCAGCTCACCGTCCAGGAGTCCCGCCACAAGCTCGCCCGGGATGTGTGCCACGGCAAGCGCGGCACCATCCACCAGGCGTACCGGGACGGGATGGAGGACCAGCTCGGCTCCCTCGGACTCGTCCTCAACGCCGTGGTCCTCTGGACGACGAAGTACATCGACGCCGCAGTCGCCCAGCTCCGCGCGGAGGGCCACGAGATCCGCGACGAAGACATCGCCCGGCTCTCCCCGCTGAAGCACAAGAACCTCAACGTGCTCGGCCGCTACAGCTTCACCTCGTCCGTCCCGGCCGGCGGCCTGCGCCCGCTGCGCGACCCCGACGCCCCCGGACTGGACGACGACGAGGATGACGCCGGATCGGAGGACTGAACACCGATGCCCTCGCCGACCGGTGACAGGCCCGCGAGCCGGGCCGGGCTGCCGCCCCCAAAGGGCCTGGGGTGGACCGACCGGGTCCGCGCTCCCGAGCGGCTCGACGAAGGCCTGGACGAGTTCGGCAACCGGGTCACCGGGAAGTGGATGCCCAAGGGCATCGACCAGGAGCTGTGGGAGCGGATCCGCGGCGCCACGATCGAGGGCTACCTCGGCACGCAGTCCAAGGTGCTCAAGGACTTCACCCGGGCGTGCGTCTACACCCGCGACTACCGCGACCTCGGCGACCTGCTGCGCGTCCTGACCGTGCTGCGCGAGCTCGGCGTGACCGGCTGGATCGACTACAAGCGGGACTGCGACACCGCCCGGGGCCTGTATGGGCGCGGGGCTCTGTACTGGCACTCGCCGCCGGGGACCGTGGCCATCGACGTGCCTTCGTGGTCGGTCGGCCGGGAGATGGACCGCGAGGCCGCCGCCGAGCCCGCGCCCGCGGCGGCCGTCGATGCCGGTACGGACAACCCGCGCCGTACGGGCCGCTGCCCGAATTGCCGGGTCGGGCCCGGCGAGGGCTGCCGGAACGCGCCGCTGGGCGGTGTCCACCCCGAGCGGCTCAAGCTCAACCGCATCCCCTTCAGCGACGTCCCCGGCTACTCCCAAGCGCTCCGTCGGGCCCAGGAGGCCCGACGCCGTCGGGGCTGAGCCCGCGTTTGGCGCTGCTACAGGGCCACGGCCTTCGCGCACCGGCTGCTGTGGCCGACGCAGTGGTCCACGACTGCCTGGTCGAGGGCCACGTGGTGGTGCTGGGTGCCGGAGGCGCAGTCGACGACGAGTTGGGGGCTGCCGAGGTCCAGGCCCAGGCGGAAGCCGTCCTGTACCCAGGAGAGGGGAACGGCGAGGGCCATGAGGTCGGTGGCGCGGGTGTGCTCGCGGCGACCGCTCTCGTCCTTGTGGACGCAGCGGTTGGGGCGTCCATGCAGCTCATCGCGGATGAAGTCGATCACCCTGGCGAGAACGTCCGGACGGCGCAGGGCAGCATCGCGCAGGGCACGGACCTTGTGCTCGTCGAGTTCGGGGTAGTCGCCGTCGAACAGCGTGTGGTGGTTCGGGCAGAGGGGCACCACGTTGCCGAGGTGATGGAACAGGCCGTGGCGGTGCTGCTCAGCGATGTGCGCGAACCGGTCGGGCAACCCTTCGAGCTTGCTCTCCGCAGCCAGTCGGATCGTCGGCCAGTTACGTATATGCGCCATCTCCGGGCGAGGCCGGGTCGTACCACACTCCAGACACGCCTCCCCGAAGATCTTCCTGACCGCCCGGAGCAAGACGTCGGGATTGCTGGGCCGGTCTCCGCTTCTCGCCATACGAGCACCGTACGACGCCGGACTGACAACCTCGCCGGTAGTCATACGAACGACATCCGGCCGCGAAGGAGAGCCGAAGCGACGCACGGAGCCACTTCTCATAAATGACCAGTTGCGAGAGTTCTTCGAGAGCCCCGGAGTCGATCACGAACCCGCAGGTCGCGATTCGCAGAAGTCCTCTCAAAACCAAGGCGTTGTGCGAGACAGTTCTGACAGACTGCCGGGGTGGATCTGACGCCCGATCAAGCCGCAATCGCGGTAGAACGAAACGACTGTCCGAACTGTGAAGCCCCGGCGGGCAGTCCCTGCCGCACCCGCGGGGGCAAGACCGCGACGAAGTACCACACCCCGCGCTTCATCCTCGTCCCGGCGCTCCGCGAGGAGCTGGAGGTCCGAGTCCCCGAGGACCGGGAGCCCGGGCGGCCGTGGAAGCCAGGCCCGCCCGCCGAGGCCGCCCCGACGGAGCCGGCCGCGAAGCCGATCCGGATCGGGTACGCGCGCTGCTCGACCGCGCAGCAGGAACTCGCCAGCCAGCTCGACGCGCTCGCCCGCGCCCAGTGCAAGCGGGTCTTCTCGGAGAAGATCAGCACGCGGGTGAAGACCCGGCCGAAGCTGGAGGAGGCGCTGAAGCTGGCGTACGACATCCGGGAGGCCGCCCCGGACCAGGAGGTCATCCTCACCGTCCACGAGCTAAAGCGCCTCGCCCGCAACGCCGCCGAGCTGATGACGCTGTCCGGCCAGCTCCAGGGCGCCGGCGTCCAGCTCGAACTCCTCACCGGCCCGCTCACCGGGATCTACGACCCCAACGGCATGGGCGCGATGCTCTTCGCCGTCCTGGCCGCCGCCGCCCAGATCGAGCGCAACTACATCCGGGAGAAGACCCTGGAGGGTCAGCAGGCGGCCGCCGCCAAGGGCAACCACGGCGGGCGGCCGAAGGTCATCGACGACGACTCCCTCCTCTTCGCCCGCGCGCTCAAGGACAAGGGCGTGCCCGTCCCCGAGATCGCGAAGAAGCTGATCATCAAGACCGGGAAGAACGCGGGCAAGAACCCCTCGGTCGCCTCGCTGTACCGCGCGCTCGCCGAAGCCGAGCAGGCCAAGGCACCGGCCGGGCCGGAGATCATCGCTCCGCGCCGGCCGACGCGGGTGGACCTCACTGGCCCCGGCAGCGGTACCGACCCCGAGTTGATGGAACGTCTCCAGCGCCAGGTCCTCGGCGGCGCCACCGGCGAGGGGCTGGACACGCTCAATGAACAGACCGAGGACGAGACGAACGACGTCGTGGCGGCGCTGCTGGCGCAGGCCCGGCGCGAAGGGGAGGACGCGTGATCCCGGCGCCGCACCGTACGAAGGGCCCCTGCGTACTCGGCGCCGAAGGCCCCGGCCGCCTCGTGCCGTTCGGCCGCTGGCCCGACGAGGGCGGGAACGAGGACCAGGGCGAGCCCGACGAGGATCGGGAACATCCGGCCGGAAACCGGCGATAGGACGCCCGGCCGCCGAGACAAGATCCATCTCAGCGCGGGCGGCCGTACGCCGCCGGCACCAACACCAGGGGGGAACCCGATCATGGGCAAGACGACCAAGAAGGCCAGGCAGTCGCCGCCGCTGTCTGCCGACCGCGTCCGCACCGGCTGGCAGGGACCGGCCGACACCCGCATCCGCCTCGCCCGCGGCCAGGACGTCGAAGCGGCGAACGAGCTGATGGCGACCACCGGCGACGGCGTCAGGATCATCCCGGTCCTGGCGGCCGCCATCGAGGACGGCTCGGCGGCCTCTGCCATGCTCGCCGGGCTCGGCGGCGGCTCGAAGGCGTACCACGACGCCGCCGCCCACACCTTCACCGACCGGCCCATGAACGAGGCCATGACCACCGTCTCCCTGACGCTGGTCGCCGCCGACGAGCAAGGCCACACCGTCGGCGTGCTCTCCGCCACCGCCCCCGGCACCCTCATCGACATGGCCATGAACAACGGCTACCCGGCCGACAAGGCGCTGGCCCTGAGCCTGTTCGTCGCCAAGATCCACGGCCTGGCCATCGCCGAACACGCCCGCGGCCAGGGCATCGCCGCCACCCTGCTCAAGCGGACATGGCAGGTCCACCAGCAGCTCGGCTACTTCCTGCTGTACGGCTCGTACGAGGCCGACCGCGACCTCGCCGCCTTTTACACCCGGGCCGGCTACACCACCCACGCCCCCGGCGAGACTTTCCCCCTGGACCGCATCGCCCTGCCGTTCCGGCTCGGCGCAGGCGACGACCAGTGCGTCTTCACCCGCTGGCGCCCCCGCCGCTGACCGACCTCCAGAAGGCGGAGGGCCCCGACGAGATGTGTTCGCCTGGGCCCTCCGCCTCCAAGATCAATCTCACCGATAACCGCCGTACCGGTGTTCTCAAGGCCGTACTCCACCTCACCCCTCGCAGCACATCGCGGGTCGGTCACTCCGGCTTGGACATGCGCCGGCGCCATGCTTGTACGGCGGTTCCGCACGCCCAGATCACGGCGGCTGCGACAAGGTTCGCGGGCAGCTCTGTCACAAGTCCGTGGGCAGCGACAACCAGCAGGTCGTACACGAGGTCCTCCCCTTCTCGGGCACCCGATGGGCGCTTCGAGACGACCCTCCACCCGGCCTTGGGGCTCCGAGTTGGTACTGCTTGGTCCCCGCGAGCAGTCGGACACCGGCCACCCGGCCCGGGACAGCGACCCAGTAGTTCTGTACGCTTCTGGATGGTTCTGGACACGGGATTGGAAGTGTGGGCGATGGGAAGGCCTGGCATTCTGAAGAAGCCTCAGATCGACGTGGGGCCGTTGAAGGTCCTCATCGATGGCCTTCATGACCTGCACCTGGAGGTGGGGCGTCCCAGCCTCTCCAAGATCTCCGCGAGGTCGGGGAAGAAGGCCCTGTACTCGTGAAGCTGCCGTTACCCGTCATGTAGCGGAGCGTGACTGACTTCCGAGGTCCGCAGCGGGGGCATGCAGGTTGACGCGGTTCTCGTACTCGCGGCGGGCCTTGCGCTGGGCCGGGACCGCCGCGGTGCCGTCGAGGGCTTGGCAGAGGCCGAGGAGTCGGCGGTGGATCGCGGGCACGGCCTTGATGCGCAGGGTGTAGCCCTGGCCGCGCCGTACGGTCACGCCCTGGTCGAGCGTGGCGCGCTCGGCGGGCTCCAGTTCGGCGGCGCGGAGGAAGTCGGCGACCTTGCCCGGCATGTCGAGGACGACCGGCAGTTCAGGGGCCGGGGTGCCCGGGTCGGCGGCCGTGTGCTCGGGCAGGAGGTCGGCGACGGCGGTTCGGATAGCGCCGCGGCTGACGTCGTGGTCGCGGGCGAGGGCCGCGATGGACCGGCCTTCCAGGTACGCGGTGCGCACAGCGTCAGTCTTCGCGGTCGGGACGGCGGGGCGGCGCCCGCCCTTGTTGCCCTTGGCCTCAGCCGCCCTCAGTCCGTCGTACGTCAGCTCCCGCTGGAGGTCGCGTTGGAGTTCGCCGGCGGCGGCGAGGGTCTGCACCATGAACTTCACCGTGGACAGCAGCTCGCCGGTGCGCGGATGGCGGGCGGTGAGGTCCATCGCGGAGAACGCGCCGTCGTGGATTCGCAGGGCGAGCCGGTCACGGTGCAGGACGTCGAGCACGTCGAGGATGTGCCCGGTGCCGCGCACGAGGCGGAACATCTCGGAGATGTGCACGGTGTCGCCCGGCCGCGCGTAGACGAGCAGTTCGCCGAACTTCGGTCGCTCAAGCGGGTGGAGGCGGCTGGAGGTACCGGCCTGTTCCTCGAAGGCGACTGGGTCCTCGATCCCGGCCTCGCCCAGGACGAGGTTCTGACGGTCGGTCGACTGCTGGTCGGTCGACACCCGCTTGTAGACCAGGTTGGCCATGCCGCTCCCCGTTGTGGTGGTCGCATTCGACCCTAGCTGTCAGCAAACCCTGTCATCAGCCATCATCGGATCTGATTGGATCCGCGCCGTCATCGGGCCCCGGAAAGTCAGGGTTCATTGGACGCCCGCCGCACCTGTCGTCATTCGTTCGTTTGGCGACAGAGCGGCGCGTGATCACGAGCCTCCGATGGATCACCGCACCCTGCCCCAGTTATTAGCAACGTGGGTTGACTATCTCCGTTAGTCAACTACAGTTGCTTGCATGTCCGTCGGCAGGAATTCCCTTCCTCAAGAGCCCGCTGACGCCCTGGCGGCTGTCATGGCGCTGCGACGCCTTGCCGATCAACTGGAGGACGCTGCTGTCGAGCAGGCCATGCGGGCGGGCTGGAGTTGGCCGCAGGTCTCCGAGGCGCTCGGTGTCACCCGCCAGGCCGTCCACAAGAAGCACGCCAAGCGGCTCATCGCCGCCGGAGTCAAGCTGAGGAGGCGCGGCGATGAGCGCGTTTGACAAGTACCTGCAGGCGGTCATCGTGCGGGCGATGCACGAAGCCCACGAGGACGGGTCGGCGACGATCGACGCGCACCATCTCCTGCTGTCGCTCGCCGCCGATCAGGGGACTACCGCACAGCAGGTCCTGGCCTCGGCGGGGCTCGATCACGCTGCTGTCCGCGATGCACTGGATCGAGAGTTCGAGCACAGCCTGAACATGGTTGGAGTTTCTCCGGCCGCCTATGACCTTCCCAGGCCGAGCCTCGTTTCCCAGCAGCCCAAGATGGGTGCATCCGTCAGACTCGCACTGGATCGGAGCTTCGCCTCCGCCCGCAAGAAGGACCTGCGGTCAGGGCATTTGCTGCTCGGGATCCTGCAGGCTCAAGTCGGCACCGTGCCCCGTGCTCTCGCCTTGGCAGGTATCGATCAGGCCGAGCTGGCGGACCGCGTACGGCAGACGCTCAACAGCCAGGATCAGTGACCACTGGAAACAACCTGACATGGCCAATTCACCCCGCGGCCGTGCCCTTGCCGGGATGCGCAGTAGGTCCTGTAGGCGTGCATGATGGACCGCTCGCTGTGCTGGGCGCTAAGCCCCTGGTGAGAGCCGGTGTGTCAGTGAATCACGCTGTGGAGATGGGCCGACGGTCACTTACGGGTCACACACGACAAGGAGGATTACATGCATCGACACACCGCTCATATAGACAGCGGCCGACCGGGCGCCGAACCGGTCAAAACAGGGGGCGCGAAATCTGAGTCCGCGCCGGCCTCAGGGGCCGCGGGCTACGAGGCGATTCAGCGCTTACTTCAGCAAGCCGTGACTCACGGCGGCCTTCCCGGCATTCTTGCTGAGGTTTACGACGGCGACCGGCAGTGGTTCGGGACCGCAGGAGTGGCCGACACCCGAACCGGCCGCAAGCGTTCACAGCAGGACCGGTTCCGCATCGGCAGCATCAGCAAGACGTTCGTGGCCACCGTCGTGATGCAGCTGGCGGCGGAAGGCAGACTGAGTCTGGATGACACCGCGGAACAGTGGCTGCCCGGCGTGGTCCATGGCCATCACCACGACGGTGCCAGGGTGAACATCAGGATGCTGCTCAACCACACCAGCGGGATCTTCAACTACACCGACGACCAGGAAGCACTGAACCGTTACGAGACACACCCGCCCGAGTCACTGGTGCAGATCGCCATGTCCCATCCACCCACCTTCACACCGGGTTCGGGCTGGGCATACTCCAACACCAACTACGTCCTCGCAGGCGTGATGATCGAACGGGCCACCGGCCGCGCGCTCGCCGAGGAGATCACGGAGCGGATCTCCCGCCCACTCGGCCTGGCTGGCACGTACCTGCCGCATGGCAGCGACCCGACGATCCATGGGCCACACTCCCGGCACTACACGAAGCTGTTCCAGGCCGACCCCGGCGCGCCGGTCCACGACGCGACCGAGTTCGATTCATCCATGTTCTGGGCTGCCGGCGGCATGATCTCCACCGCCGGGGACCTCAACCGGTTCTTCGGCGCCCTGCTGGGGGGCCGGATACTGCCACCGGACCAACAACGCGACATGTTCACCACCGTGCCCACCCGCGACTGGATTTCCAACGCCGCCTATGGCCTCGGCGTTTCCTCAGTGAGACTGCCCTGCGGGGAAACGGTCTGGGGCATGGGGGGTGCGCTCTTCGGATCATGGTCCTACGCCTACGGCGCTCGCGATGGCGAACAGATGGTCACCACCAACGTCAACGGCGACTGGAGCAAGGGCAGTTGGGACGACCCCATCGGAATCTTCACCGATCTCCTTCAAGCGAAGTTCTGCCGCCGAAGCGATACCTGAACACCGGTCACGGGTCGGGCCTGGTCAGCTCCTGATACTCACTCCTGCCCGCCGTCGTCGTCCTCGTCCAGCTCCGGCGCACTCGGGTCGCGCAGCGGGCGCGCACGCCGCCGTCGACCGAGGTGGAAGCGCGGAAGCTGTAGCGGCCGAGTACGTTGAGGTCCGCGTGCTTGAGCGGGGAGAAGCGGGCAACGTTCTCGTCCAGGACGTCGTGCTTACGCTCCTCGACCGGCAGCGCCCGCAACTCCCCGACGGCGGCATTCAGCACCAGCCCGAGCGCTCCGAGGTGGCGCTGCGCCATCACCCCGAGACCGCGGCCGGTTCATCGGCAGGGGCGCGCGGGCCCGGCATGGTCCGGGCGGTCAGATCCAGGTCGAGGCGCCGGTTCATGTCCAGCTCGAACCGTCCGTAGGGATTCACGTGCGTCCAGAACAGCGGCGACAGCGCCCGCCGGTCCGCGTCGGTGAGAGTGTCGGCCCACTTCGGATCGGCGAGGACCTGCTGCATCAGCAACGTGTTGACGTGGACCAGGGCGGACTGGAGCAGGTGCAGCGCCAGCATGCTGACCTCCTGGGATTCCTTGTCCGCGCCGGCCAGGTCGCCGTCCTTGCCGTAGAAGAGGTCCTTGTTCGCGGAGTTCCAGTTCTCCACGACCTGGAGCCCTTCGTGGATCTCCTGGCGCATCTCGACGTCGGCGAGGTAGTCGCACACGAACGCAGTGCGCACTGCCCGCCCGAGTTCCTCGATCGCCTGGTAGGTGGGGTGCTTGGGGCCGCCGCGGGTGAACCGGCGCAGGACCTGCTCGGCTTCGGCGGTGCCCAGGCGCAGGGCGGTGGTGTACTTCACGATCTGGTCGTACTGCTGGGCGATCAGGTCCCAGTTGATCGTCTTGGTGGACAGCACCGGCGCGAGGTTCGGCCACTTCTCGTCCTGACCGGCCGCCGGCCGGTACAGCTTTGCGGAGCCGATGTTTTTCAGCCTCGGCATCAGCTTGAAGTCGAGCATGTGGGCGAAGGCGAAGCCGACGATGGACGCCCCGTGGGTGTCGGTGTACTGCCGGTCCACGTCCATGTCGGTGCAGTGCCGCAGCACGCCCTCGATCATCGAGGCGACCTCGGAGGCCGAACAGGACTTCAGCTGGGAGTAGATGCAGACCGATTTCCGTTCCACGTGCCAGTAGATCATCACCCCGGGACCGCGGTAGCGCTGGTGCCACTCGGTCATCAGGTTCGAGGACCAGGCCCCGAACTTGCGGCTGTCGGAGGCGCACGCCGTGCCGGTGCCCCACCACATTTCGTCCCGGGCGGCGAAGGTAGCGTTCACCAGCTTGCGCACGGCCGCGCGCATGTTGGCGCGGTTGACGAACAGGTGCCGTACCCGCCGCAGGGTCGCCTCGGACTCGCCGTGCTTGCCGGTCACCGCGACCCGCTTGATGCCCATGTTGGTGCCCAGCCCGAACAGGACCAGCAGCAGGCGGCGCCGCAGTACGTCCTTGGACAGGTTCTCGCGGGTGGCCACCGAGGTGAACTCGGCGATGAAGTCCGTGTCGAACTCCGCGTACTTCAGGATGTCCAGCAGGTCGATGGTGCCCCAGCGCCGTTCGATCTCGCCCTTGACCGCCACCAGGTTCTCCGGCTCCTCCTGCTTGCCGCGCGGGGAAACCCGAATCCACGGCTCACCGTGCTTCTTCACGATGGCCACCCCGCCAGACGTGCCCTCCGCCAGGGCGCTCTCGAAACGGTCCAGCGAGGTGCGGAGCCTGTCTTGCAAGGCGGTGATGAACTCGCCGGAGTCCTGCGGCTGGCCCAGCGCGGCGTAGTGCACATCCCGGTTGTCCTCGAAGTCGGCGGGCAGGTCGTCCTCCGGGTTACGCCACCGGTTCGCCCCCACCACCCAGATCTCCCGCCGGCGCACCGCATCCCGCAGAGCAACCAGCACGCACAGCTCGTACGGGATGCGCTCGACCCGCCCCTTGTCATCCACCACCGCCGCCCGCCACTGCTCGGGCACCACCCCCGCCAGCGGCACCGTCTCCGCCTGATCGAAGAACGCCCCCTCCTTCAACGGCTGCTCCAGATACCGCTTGAGCAGGTCGATCGCGTCCATCACCGGCCGGTACGCAGTGTTGTTGCACTTCCATTCCAGCGCGCCCAGCAGCGGCGAGAGCATCCGCCGCCAGTGCGCCGAGTACGACGACCGCAGCACCGTACGGACCCGCGCTTTGTAGCGGGCCTCGTTCGCCGCGGCCTCCGCCGCCAGGGCCTTCAGCGTCTTCTCCCCACCGACCACGGGATAAATCACCCGCCGCACCGTGCCGGACGGCTCGGACAGCGCCGCCTCCGCGACCCGCAGCAGCATGCCCTCCTTGCCCCGGATCTTCTTCAGCTCGGCGGTCAGCTCCTTGTCGACCTTCCGCTCCGCCCGGGTGTTGATCTTCAGCACAAGCTGGATGAACAGGTCCACCAGCGAGTCGGTGATCTCCGTCTGCCGCACATGACACAGCGCGGCCAGCAGCGTCAGGCGCCGCGGCGGCTTCATCCGCTCCAGATTCGCCGGGTACTCCTTCGACGCCCGCGCCCGCCACGCATCCACCAGCTTCTCCGACACGTCCGCGAACAAGTCCGCAGGCAGCTCCAGCCACCGCACCCGCTGGAGCTTGTTCACCTCCGCCAGCAGGCTTTCCAGCCCCGGCGCCCCCGGATCGGTTTTCAACTCGGCAAAGTGCGACCGTCCGCCGCCCGCCACCGAGTCCTCACCGGCCGCGCCCTCGCCCGTCTCGCCCCCGCTGCCGACGACCAGGTCCTCCAGCCGGGAGCGCGTCGCGTGCGAGATCCGCTCTAACCTGCTGCGGCAGAACTGGGCCTCGAAGTCCGTGACCGCCCGGCCCACTAGCCGCTGCACCTTCGCCGGGGCCGGCGGCTCGATGTGGTCATTGCGGCATCGGGCCACCACCGCCGCCATCAGACGCTCGCGCGAGAGCTCCACCGGGCACAGTTCCGCGGCCAGCCACTCCGCCAGCCGCTCCTGGTCCTCCTCGGTGCCCGCCCGGAATCCGAAAGCCGTACGGATCTCCGTGCGGTGCCGGGTGATTGCCCGGCCCTGCCAGTCGTACGCGGCCCACTCCTCGGCCGGCACCTTCACCTGCTGGGCCACGTACGCCACCGCGGGCGCCGGAACTTCTCCCGCATTCTCAGGGAACCGCGCCTCGACCTCGAAGAACTTCAGCAGCAGGGCGAAGCCCAGCCGATTCGCCCCGGTCTTGTTCCGCAGCCGCACAACTTCGTCCTCAAGAAGCGTCCAGACCTCGATCAGGTCCTCTGGCTCCCACTCCTGCCGCACCGGTGCCTCCGCGCCTCAACCAACTTGGATCTCCATATCGTGGCGATCACCGGTCTCAACTGGACGCGAAGCGCTGAACCGCACCCCAGGGCCATCACGTTCTGCTACATGACGGGTAACGGCAGCTTCACGAGTACAGGGCCAAGAAGACGGATGGCGGCTACCTGAGTACGAGCACCATCAGCTACGTGATGTCGGAGCCGCGGCTGCCGGACTCTCATACGATGCAACGACTGGTCGCCGTGCTGGTGGAATTCGCCCCCACCGGCACTATGGAGCTGGACAAGACCACCATGCGCTTCATCGGCCTGTGGCAGGCGGCAGCGAAGGCACAGGACAATCCGCCGCCCAGCCCCCGTGTCCAGGAACTGATGGAGACGGGTAACGCCTACCTTCGTCTCGCTGGGCAGTACCAGAGGGCGGAGCGTATGGCCGGCCGGGTGTTCTCACAGACCACCATCGCCAACGAGTGGGCGTACGTCGCCGAGCTCAGTGCTCCGCTCCTCGGCGACGGGCACGCGGTCACGGTCGAGGCCCGCGAACGCGCCGGTGCCGACTCGGGCTGATCCGTGGCTGTCGCGGCGGATCAGCGCGTGGCATCGCCTCGGGCCAGCGGGCTGGCGGGTTCGGGCGATGGCCGCGGTGAACCTCACGTCGACTGGAGCATGATCGTTCTCAGCGCCAACGGCTGTACCGATGTTCCCCAAGGCCGTATTGATGGACGCGGGCTATGCGCTGGTGCTGCAAGACTCAGCGTCGAAAGTCCTGACGAACCGAGCCCAACTTCACGTACTGGCCTGGACCACGGAACTCAAGTACGTAGATACGCCCGCCAGCCTGGTTCGGGCTCTTACCTATCACCGCCGTGCTGACGACGTCCTTGCTGAGTTGGTTCACCGCCTCCGGGAAAGGCCATGCCATCCCTTCCCGGAGAGTCGGTGTGAGCGCCTGCTTGCGCTTGACCAAGTCTTCCCGCATCCGCTTGCGCTCGAATGCGAGCCAGTCGCCAGTGCCTGTGGACATGCGAGGAGTATCGCGTCGACCACTGACACCGCCGGGTCCGGGTCGCTCGGACTTCCCGTCATTCCTCCCGGTCGGGGTGCCGGTATGAACGCTGTCACCAGCCGCTGAGGCCATCGACGAAGCAACCCTCGCCGCGTAGGCAGACACCTCCACCGCCATGCTCCAGCGCATGGGGAAGTAGATCAGCGGAGACGGTGGTGTCCTTCGACCGGCCCGCGCGCTGGTTGCGTCGGTTCACGCATCCGGCAGAACCAGGAAGACTTCGGAGAACGTGAGGCCGTGCCGGTCGGTCACCAGCCCGCACGGGCAACCGAGGGTCACCAGATGCCAGTCGCAGGCCACCGCCCAAGGGCCGTCCGCACTCGCGCACCCGAGGCAGCGGAAGGTGGTGGCCGCCCACACACCCTGGGCGGGTCGCTCATAGTGCCGGAACCGGCCCGAGTACTGGAACGTCCAGGGAACCGCTGCGGGGATGTGTGGAGCGGTTCCGGACGGATTCGGGGCCGCCAGTGCGGCGAACAGTGCGATCAAGCCGGGCAGAAGGGCTTCGCCCGCCTCGGTCGGCAGAACCGGCGAGCCGTTCGCTGTGCCGTGGGGAGTCGGGTAGCGCGGAGCCGCGCCCGCGGCTGGTGGGTTCGGGGCGGCGTACCAGGGGAGGAGGGCGCGAGCGACCGCGGCCAGAAGCGCGCAGGACGGTGGACTGACCGCGCCGGCGTCGAGGTGGTGAACTGCGCTGCGCCAGATCCGTTGGAGCCGCCGGTCTCGGTCCACGGCTCGCGCTCGTGCGCTGCCAGCCCCGCGTGCGGGAAGTGGAGCAGTCAGACGGGCCAGGACCTTGGCCATCGCGTCGGCGTCCTCCGCAGCTGGGCACCATTCCCCGGCAGTCAGCAACTGTCGGACTCGGTGTGCGACACGAAGTCGCTCCAAGTAAGTAAGGACAGCCACGTGAAGGAGGTATCGATCGGCTGAACTTCGGGCCAGTGTCCACGGCCCGTCCCCGCGCTCCCATGCGTCGCTGGTAACGGCGGGGTGTGAAGCGGAGCGTTCAAGCCCAAGAGCGCCCTGGCCATCGGGGTGCCACAGGTGAGGGGAAGGCTGGACGGGCGAACGAAAGTGAACCCCTGATGATGCCCCGTGACGATACGACCGTGCCGATGGCGTGCTGGCGGCGGTCACAGGACCCGGTGCTGGAAGGCACCAAGCGACCTTCGGGTAAGTAGCTGTTGTCGTTCCGATCGTGAGGGGTGGGCGTCGAACGGGAGTCTCGTTCGGGTGACCGTGGCTGGCTGCGGGCATGAAGGCAGGGCCTCTTGGTAGCTCGGGGTTGCGAAGCCGACCGAGATCCAGGAGACCCTGTTGCCGCAGTTGTACGTGCTCGTGCCGGTGGAGTTCAACTCGGCTGCTCTGTCGTGTGATTGCGTCGCTCACCGGTTCGGGAATGCGGCCGATCATCCGGAGCGTGTTCGGCGGTATCCCTCGGACATGACGGACGCGGAGTGGGTCGTGGTCCGGCCGCTGCTGCCGGTGCCGGGCTGGATGCGGGGCCGGGGCGGGCAGCCGGAGGCGTACTGCCACCGGGCGATACTGGATGCGATCCGCTATCTGGTGGACAACGGGATCAAGTGGCGGGCGATGCCGGCTGACTTCCCGCCGTGGGACCGGGTCTATGCGTTCTTCCGCCGTTGGCGCGACCACGTGCTGGTCAGGGAGTTCCACGACCGGCTGCGCGGCCGGGTCCGCGGGGAGTCGGGGCGGGATGCGGAACCGAC
Organism: Streptomyces sp. iso_384; assembly: GCF_056172905.1. Classification (NCBI taxonomy): domain Bacteria; kingdom Bacillati; phylum Actinomycetota; class Actinomycetes; order Kitasatosporales; family Streptomycetaceae; genus Streptomyces; species Streptomyces sp. iso_384. Next base: position 171,493 of record NZ_JBWBTT010000016.1, on the reverse strand, counting down.
GGCCGGCGTGATCGACTCGCAGTCCGTCAAGGCGGACGCCGTCGTCGGCGCCGACAGCCGCGGGTTCGACGGCGGCAAGCTGATCAACGGCCGCAAACGGCACGTGGTGGTCGACACCCTCGGCCTGCTGCTGGGCGTGATGGTCACCGCTGCGGACATCGGCGACCGCGCTGCCGCGAAGGTGCTGCTCGAGCGGGTGACCGACGCTCACCACCGGCTGGAACTCGTCTGGGCCGACGGCGGCTACACCGGCAGCCTCGTCGAGCACTGCCTGGCCGCGCTCGCGTTGGTCCTGGCCATCGTCAAGCGGAGCGACGACATGCGCGGCTTCGTGGTGCTGCCCAAGCGGTGGATCGTTGAGCGGCTCTTCGCCCACCTGATGCGAAGCCGCCGTCTGGTGCGTGACTTCGAGCGATCCACCAGCAGCGCCGAGGCGATGATCTACTGGTCGATGACCATGATCATGACCCGCCGCCTGGCCCGCTCACGTTTCGCGCGAGGGTGAACCGGCCCGGTGCCGGCTCGGCCAGCCAGCCCCGCGAGACCAGGCGTTTCGCCTTCGACCGCAGCCCCTCCACCTTGGCCGGCACCACGTCCATGCCGAACGCGGTGGCCATCTCCTGACAGGTCAGCGGCCCTTGACCGAGACGGATCCGGTCATCGATCGCGGCCAGGATGCGCTGGTAGTCCACCGACAGTGCCGTTTGGGTCAGCCCTTCGCGCCACATCGGAACCTGTGACCTCGCCTTCACCACCAGAGGCGCAGACGCCTCCACCTCGGCTCCCGTCACAACACCCTCTGGCACGTCGGTGGCGACCACGCCGGCTGAGTCACTGCCCGGCGCGGACAGCACCGCACCGACACGCTCGCGGGCGATCGTCCACTCCGACCACTCCCGCTCGGCCATCGCGAGCTCGGCCTGGATGCGGTCCGCTTGCTCACGCAGCCCGTCCACACGACGACGAGCGGCAAGCTCGTGCTGTTCCAGCAGTCCGACAACCGACGGCATCCACGACCTCCACGAGAGCGACGAAACGACACCCCATCACTCCCACACCGACGCCGCCCCTACCCCTGACCAGCGAAAACACAGTCGTCAGACTCGGAAAGACAACAGCGTCTAACCGAGCCCGGAGGGAGGACACCGCTGGTCTTGGGGTAGAGGGGGCGCCCACCCCAGCCGCGTCTTACTGGTGCGGAACGTGGAAACCCCGACGGGGTCCAAGCCCAGGCTTGGTAGGCCGACCGCAAGGAAGGCTGAAGTCCCCAGCGGGAGAAGGAAGATCCAAGAAGCGAATGCCGGCGGGCCGAAAGGCCAGAGGAAACCGGGAGATCGGGACCTTCACCCGCTCTCGCATAACTCACCGGATAAGGGCCCCGGTGGCCCGGCCCGAAAGGGCGCCCACGTGGATCAGGTGAGCCTTTGAAGTCACCACTGCAAGGAAGCCGGAACCGAGGGACAAGTTAGACACCGGAGGCGAACATGAAGATCACGGCACCTGTCGTGACGTCCTCGCCTGCGGTGAACGGACCCGAGGACGACTTACTCGACTGGCACGGCATCGACTGGGCCACCTGCGAGGCGAACGTACGGCGGCTGAGGCAGAGGATCTTCAAGGCGACGCAGGACGGGGACCTCAAGAAGGTCCGCAACTTGCAGAAGCTCATGCTGCGAAGCCGCAGCAACACGCTGATCAGCGTGAAGCGGGTGACGCAGCAGAGCAGTGGTCGCATGACCGCTGGCATCGACGGGGAACGGGCCCTCACGCCGAAGGCGAGAGGCACCTTGGCGGCCGAGATCCATCGGTCGTCGATGCCCTGGAAGGCCAGGCCGGTCAAGCGAGTGTTCATCCCGAAGAGCAACGGGAAACTGCGACCGCTCGGTATTCCGGTCATCCGTGACCGGGTCCTCCAGGCCCGCGTGAAGAACGCGCTGGAGCCCGAGTGGGAAGCGCGGTTCGAGCCGAGGTCGTATGGCTTCCGGCCCGGCCGCAGCTGTCAGGACGCGATATCCGCGATCTTCTGGACGGTGAAGGGCAAGAACCCGAAGCGTCTGTGGGTCCTGGACGCGGACCTGTCGGCGGCGTTCGACCGCATCGACCACACCCACCTCATGACCATGCTCGGTCAGTTCCCCGCCAGGGATCTGATCGCGGGATGGCTGAAGGCGGGCGTGATCGACCGCGGCCGGTTCGCACCGACCGAGGAGGGAACTCCTCAAGGCGGTGTGATCAGCCCGCTGTTGCTGAACGTTGCTCTGCACGGATTGGAACAGGCCGCAGGGTGTCAATACACGGTGCGGGCCGGGCGCGAGCCCGGCGCGATGCCGGGCACTCCGGTGCTGGTGAGGTATGCCGATGACTTCGTCGTGCTCTGCCACGACGAAGAACAGGTGCACCAGGTCAGGGCCCGGCTGGAGGACTGGCTGGAGCCGAGGGGGCTTCGCTTCAACGAGGAGAAGACCCAGGTCGTCCACCTCGATAAGGGGTTCGACTTCCTCGGTTTCACCGTCCGCCGCACGGGCGGAAAGCTGATCATCAAGCCGAGCACAGCGGCTTGCGCGAGGCTCCGGGCGCGCTTACGGACCGAGGTGAAGACCCTGCACGGGTCCAATGCCGAGGCCGTGTTGCGCAGGCTGATCCCGATCGTTCGAGGTTGGGCGGCCTACTACCGGGCGGTGGCGTCCTCGACGACGTTCTCGTCGTTGGATCACTACATGTGGCGGCTGACCTTCAAATGGGCCAGGCGTCGTCACCGCAACAAGTCGAGTCACTGGGTCGCGGCCCGGTACTTCGGCAGGTTCCACCCGTCCCGGCGAGACCGGTGGGTGTTCGGCGACCGCGACAGCGGTGCCTTCCTCATCAAGTTCGCCTGGACCGGCATCGTCCGCCACCAGCTCGTCAAGGGCGGAGCGTCCCCGGACGATCCCGCTCTGACCGAGTACTGGCAGCATCGCCGCCGCAGGAAAGCGCCGCCGCCGATGGACAAGACGAGTCTTCTCCTGGCGGTCCGGCAGCAGGGGCTCTGTCCTCTCTGCCAGCAGGCGCTGATTGCCGGAGCCGAGTACGAACCGGACAGTCCACGCGAGTGGATCAACTGGTTCGCGGCCTCGAAGAAGATGCTCCACAAGCATCACTTCACCTACCGGCGAGACGGCGGCACGGACGAGCGGAACAACCTCCGCCTCGTGCACTCCGAATGCCACCGTCAGCATCACGCTGGTGACGGCAACCGGGCTACATAACCCTGCTGACCTGCGAAGCCCTCTGGGGCTTGCTTGAGCCGGATGCGGTGAAAGTCGCACGTCCGGTTCTGAGGGGGCCGGGGATCAGCAATGGTCTCCGGCTACCCGACCACACACGTGTGACTGAGCGCCCTATCTGGCGCGGCACGCCAACTTCAGTGCTCAACTCGCGACGCCCTGACCTGTGCATACGTCCGCCCCCCCTTGGGGAGGATCCTGCCGCTGCGCCGCCGGAACCCCCACTCAAGGCGCTGACCTGCAGAATGCTCAATCCGCCAGGTCGAGTACTCAACCGCCAGGTGGACCGCTCAGTCACAACACGTACATCGGATCCGGGCGTAGCCTTTCGCGCTGGCGTGTTCGAATATTTGTTCGGTACGGTGGAGTTTCAGCCAGTAGGTTGATGACGATTTGGGGGTTTTCTGGCGGAGGTGCGTGATGGGCGGAGGTGTCCAGCTGCATGTCGCGAGCGGGTACTCGGCCCGCTTCGGGGCCTCGCACCCGCAGGACCTGGTCGCTCGTGCCGCCGAGCGCGGCATCGGCACGCTCGCGCTGACCGACCGGGACACGGTGGCCGGATCTGTTCGCTTCGCGACGGCCGCCGTACGGGCTGGGGTCCGGCCGGTGTTCGGCGTCGACGTCGCCGTGGCCCCGTACACACCGGCTGCCGCCCCCGCGTCCCGCCGCCGTACCCCGGTACGGGGCGGGGCCCATGTCGTCGAGGCGGAGTACCGCGTCACGCTGCTCGCGCGGAACCGGGCGGGGTGGGCGCGGTTGTGCCGGATCGTGTCGGCCGCGCACGCCGCGCCGGTGGGCGGGGTGCCGGTGGTGTCGTGGCCGGTGCTGGAAGAGCATCTTGCGGGCGAGGACCTGGTGGTGATGCTGGGGCCGGTGTCCGAGCCGGTGCGGGCGCTGTCCGCGGGCCGGCCGGACGTGGCCGGGCGGCTGCTGGAGCCGTGGCGGGCGGTCGCCGGTGCGGGGCTGCGGCTGGAGGCGGTGTGGCTGGGGCGGCAGGGCACCGGCCCCGGCTCGCTGCGCCTGGCCGCCCGTACGCTCCAGCTCGGCGACGAGCAGCGGGTTCCGGTGGTCGTGTCGAACGCGGTCCGCTACGCCGATCCCGCTCAGCACCGGATCGCGGACGTTCTGGACGCCGCGCGTCTGCTGCGCCCGATCGACCGCCGGGTCCTGGACGGCGGGGAGCGCTGGCTCAAGGGCCCTGAGGACATGGCCGGGGTCGCCGGGCGGATCGCCGAGGCCGCCGGTGCCGGGCCGGAGCGGGCGGCCGCGCTGCTCGCCGAAACCGCGGCCGCCGCCGACAGCTGCCGCGTCGACCCGGTCGTTGACCTCGGGATGGGCCGTGCGCACTTCCCCGAGCCGGAGGCCGTCGGCGCCGGCCGGGAGCCGGGGGATCCGATGCGGCTGCTGCGGCAGCGGTGCGAGGCCGGGTTGACCGCCCGTGGTCTGGAGCGCGACGAGCGGGCGGTGGCGCAGCTGGAGTACGAGCTCGGCGTGATCGGCCGCCTCCGCTACGAGGGGTACTTCCTGGCGGTGGCGCAGGTCGTCGCGGACGTCCGGTCGATGGGCATCCGGGTCGCCGCGCGCGGCTCCGGTGCCGGGAGCATGGTCAACCACGCGCTGTTCGTCGCGACGGCAAACCCCTTGGAGCACCGGCTGCTGTTCGAGCGGTTCCTGTCCGAGCGGCGCACCAGCCTGCCCGACATCGACCTGGACGTGGAGTCCGCCCGGCGCCTGGAGGTCTACGACAAGATCTTCGAACGGTTCGGCCGCTCCCGGGTGGCGGTGACGGGGATGCCGGAGACCTACCGGGCCCGGCACGCACTGCGGGATACCGGGCTCGCCCTCGGGATGCCGCCGCAGCAGATCGCCGAGATCGCGAAGGCGTTCCCGCACATCCGGGCCCGCGACATCCGCTCCGCCCTGGCCGAGCTGCCCGAGCTGCGCGGCCTCGCCGCCCGGGCGGGCGAGTTCGGGGTGTTGTGGGAGTTGGCGGAAGGACTCGACGGACTCCCCCGCGGGTATGCGATGCACCCCTGCGGCGTCATCCTCTCCAACAGCTCGCTGCTGGACCGGGTGCCGGTGCAGCCGACGCCGGGCGGCTACCCGATGGTCCAGGCCGACAAGGAAGACGTCGAGCTGGGAGGGTACGGGCTATTGAAGCTGGACGTCCTCGGGGTGCGGATGCAGTCCGCGATGGCGCACGCCGTCGCCGAGATCCGCCGGACGACCGGCCGGCAGCTCGACCTCGACAGCCCCGACCACGTCGATCTCGCCGATGAGTCCACCTTCGAGCTGATTCGCAGCGGGCAGGTGCTGGGGTGCTTCCAGATCGAAAGCTCAGGTCAGCAAGATCTGATCGCGCGACTCCAGCCGAGGCACGTGCAAGACGTCATCGCCGACATCTCGCTCTTCCGCCCCGGGCCGGTCGCCGGGGGCATGCCCGCGAAGTTCATCGCCGCCCGTCACGGGATCGAGGAGCCTCGCTATCCGCATCCCGACCTTGTACCGATCATGGACGACACGTTCGGGGTGGTGATCTGGCACGAGCAGATCATGATGATCCTGGCCACGATGACCGGCTGCGACCGCGCCGCCGCGGACGTGGCCCGCCGCGCACTCGCCGACGCCGAGCGGCTGCCGAAGGTGGAGGTGTGGTTTCGCCGCTGCGCCGGCGAACGCGGCTACACCCCGGACGTGATCGACGAGGTCTGGGATACCGTCAAGGAATTCGGGGCGTACGGATTCTGCCGCGCGCACGCGGTCGCCTTCGCGATCCCGTCCGTCCAGTCGGCCTGGCTCAAGGCACACCACCCCGCCGCGTTCTTCGCAGGGCTGCTTGAACACGATCCCGGTATGTGGGCACCCCGCGTTCTGGTCCAGGACGCGAAGCAGATCGGCGTGCCGGTCCTCCCGGTCGACGTCAACGAATCCGACACCACGTACCGGGTCGTGGAGACCGAGCGGGGATGGGGTGTGCGGCTGTCGCTGTCCGGGGTGAAGGGCATCAGCGCCGACGAGGCCGCCCGGCTGGCCGCCGGACGCCCGTACTCCTCGCTCCAGGATCTGTGGCAGCGGGCCCGGCCTGCGCTGCCCACCGTCCAGCGCCTCATCCGGATCGGTGCGCTGGACACGCTGCGCGGCACCCTGAACCGCCGCGACCTCCTGCTCCAAGCCTCCGAGCTCCACCGGCACCAGCGCGGCCGCCGGGCTGGGGAAGGGCAGCTCCCGATCGGCGGCGAGCTGGTCACCACGACGCCGAGCGGGCTGCCGGAGATGACCGGCCGCGACACCCTGGACGCCGAGCTGGAGGTGCTGTCCATCGACGTGACTCACCATCTGATGGACCATCATCACCGGCTGCTGCGGGAGCTCGGCGCGACCGACGCCGCGCACCTGCGCGCCATGCACCCGGGACAGAAGGTGCTGGTCGCCGGGGTCCGCGCCTCCACCCAGACCCCGCCGATCCCATCCGGCAAGCGCGTCATCTTCGTGACCCTTGAAGACGGCAGCGGACTCGTTGACCTGGCGTTCTTCGAAGATTCGCACAAGCAGTGCGCGCATACCGTCTTCCACTCCGGGCTGCTGCTGGTGAGGGGCACGGTCACCGCCCGCGGGCCGCGTCGCACCGTCGTGGGCGAGCAGGCGTGGGACCTGGACCAGGTCGCCGCCGCCCGCCGGGACCACGGCCCCCAGGCCGCCCTTGACCTCCTCGGCACCACCACCCCGGCGCCCACCCCCGCCGGATCGAGCCCGGTATCGGGCAGTGAGGGGCGGACCCTGACCGACGGCACCGCAGGAGCCCGCCTCCACCCGTACGCGGACCTCCAGCCCGCCGGCACCCGTTCCGCCGACCTCCGCCGCCTCGGCCACCGCAGCCCCGGGAGCCCAGGATGACCACCACCGCCCGGCAGTTGCGGCATGTCGTCCACCTGCGGTTCGAACTGCCCGACCACGTCCGCCTGGAGGACCTGCGCCCGCTGCTGGAACAGGTCACCCCGCAGGTGCAGCTCCTCGCACCGGACAGCGCGGTCCTCGACGTCACCGGCGCCCTGCGCTTCTGGGACCGCGACGCGTCCGAGATCGCCCGCCTCATCCAGCTCCGGGCCGCCGCACACCACGGCGTCCAGGCCGCCGCGGCGACCGCGCCGTCCCGCATGGCCGCCACCATGGCCTGCGCCCTCACACCTCCCGGGCAGCTGCGCACCGTCGACCCCGCCGAGGTCGAGACGTTCCTGCGGCCCCGACCGATCCGGGAACTGCCCGGCATCGGCCCCAGCAACGCCCGGCTCCTGTCCCAGCACGGCGTCCACACCGTGGGCGGCCTCGCCGACCTCCCCGTCGCCACCGCCCAGCGCCTCCTCGGCGCGCGTACCGGACGCCTCCTCCACGACCGCGCCCACGGACGCGACCCACGGCCCGTGGTCACCGAGCCCGTCGCCCGCTCCACGACCGCCGAGCACCGCTTCGACCGCGACGAACTCAACCCGGGCCGGCACCGCCGGGCGCTCCTGCACCTGGCCGGACAGCTCGGCACCCGCATGCGGACCGACGCCCAGACCGCCGCCGGTCTCACGATCACCGTCCGGTACGCCGACGGATCAACGACCACCCGCACCCGCACCCTGGCCGAGGCCACCCACCACACCACGCTCCTGGCCCGCTGCGCGTACGACCTCTACGACACGCTCGGCCTCCAGCGCGCCCGCGTCCGCAGCATCGCGCTACGGGCGGAACACCTTCGCCCCGCAGAACACGCCACCCGCCAACTGACCTTCGACCACACCCTCGACAAGGCCCTGCTCATCGAGGCCGTCCAGGACCGCGCCCGCCAACGCTACGGAACCGACGTGATCAAACCGGCGGCCCTCGCAGACGGGGCGGGCCAGCACGACCGGGCACGCTCAGCGTGATCGCCAGCCCGATCTACCGGCGCCTGAAGTTCAGCGCAGGCCGTAGTGCACGAGGCGGGAGCGGGCCTTGTCCGGGGTGATGCCCAGGGCGGGGCCGGTCCGCTCCCCTGCCGGGTCGTCGGCGGCCGCGAGGTTCGCGGCGACCCGGCCGATGAGCTGCGTGGTCCGCTCCAGCGCGGCGACGGCCCGGAGCGCGGCGAGCGGGGCGGTGTCCGCGAGCGTGTCGAGCCGCTCCTGGACCTGGGCGATGAGCGCGGCGACGTCGTCGGGCAGCGGGGCAGCTCCGGCTTCGACCTCGGCGATGTGCCGTTCCCAGTCGTCCTCCGGGCCCGTGGTGTCGTACGCGTAGGGTTCCCGGCGGTCGACCTGGTCCCAGTCGATCGGGTAGAGGCGCTCGCCGCGCCAGCCGCAGGAGCACGCGCCGCGCAGCTGGGCCGCGACCGGCGCCCGGAGAGTGCCGTCGTAGACCCACCAGGAGGTGCTCTGGTGCACGTCCGGCCCACTGCCGGTATCGAAGAAGACCGGCCCCGGCTCGGTCCCGTCCGCCAGCACGACTCCGGGCTGCCCCTCGTGCGATGCCCCGAACTCCTCGGTCGACCACATGGTCCCTGCCTGCCTCTCGCCCGCTTCTGCACCCATGACCGTCCGGTCGCCCCGGACAGCACGCACACCCTTCCGTTCGGGCTGGCATATGCCCGTGTGGGTGTGCACTCCGACCCTGCCCCAGTTCTCCGGCCGCCGGGCGACGAATACCCGTACCGGTGACAACCGCCGCCACTGTTGGGTCGCCCCGGGGCGTACGTACGACGTGGCGGTCATTCGTGCCAGCAGCAGCGCCGGGTGCGCGGCCGCGGTGGGCACCGGCGCGCGGTGGAGATGCGGGCCGCCCGGCGCGGCGTGAGGATCGAGGTGCGGGCTGCGGCCCGGGGCGCGCTCCGCCCGGCGCTCCGGTTTGCTCCGCTGCTCGACATCCGCTGAGGGGGCGTGGAGGTAGATATGCCGAGGCCGCTGTGGGCCGGTGCCATCAGCTTCGGGCTGGTCACGATCCCCGTGAAGATCGTGTCCGCGACCGAGGACCACGACGTCCACTTCCACCGGGTGCACCTCACCGACATGGGCCGGGTTCGAACGCGGAAGGTCTGCGAGATCGACGGCGAGGTCGTGTCCCAGGATGAGATCGGCAAGGGTTACGAGATCGCGAAGGACCAGACGGTTCCGGTGACGGACGAGGAACTGGAACGGATGCCGTTGCCGACGGCGAAGGCGATCGAGATCGCCGCGTTCGTCGACGCGGACACGATCGACCCGGTCCGGATCAGCGACTCCTACTACCTGGCCGCCGACGGGCAGGTCGCCGCCAAGCCCTACACCCTCCTGCGCAAGGCCCTGGAGCGGTCCTCGAAGGTCGCGGTCGCGAAGTTCCAGTGGCACGGCCGTGAGCGCCTGGGCCTGCTGCGGATCCGCGAAGGGGCGATCGTGCTGCACTCCATGAAGTGGCCCGACGAGGTCCGCAACCCCGACGAGCTGGCCCCGCGCGAGGCCGAGGTCAGCGAGGACGAGATCGAGCAGGCCCTCCAGCTGGCCGAGCGGATGACGATCGAGGACCTGTCCGGATTCCACGACGAGTACCGCGAGGCCCTGGAGGACATCATCGCCGCGAAGGCGGAGGGCAAGCCCCTGCCCGCTCCTGCCGAGGACGGGACACAGGAGAAGGGCGAGGTCGTGGACCTCATGGCCGCCCTGAACGCCTCCGTCAAGGCCGCGAAGGAATCCCGCGGAGGGGACGGCGAGGACGCCACCGTCCACGAGATGCGGCCGTCGAAGAAGACCAACCGGAAGAAACCAGCGAAGAAGACTGCCGCCTCGAAGAAGACCACGGCGTCGAAGAAGCCTGCGAAGAAGACGGCCGCGAAGAAGCGCAGTGCCTCCTGATTCTCACCCTGCGCCAGCGGCGCTGCCGAGGATCGAACCGATGCTCGCAACGCCCGGGACACTCCCGTCGGCCGCCGCCGAGGACGGGTGGGCGTTCGAGGTGAAGCAAGATGGCCAGCGGGCAATGATCTACCTCCCCGGCGACGGCACGATGCTCGTGCGGGCCCGGTCAGGAACGGACATCACCTCCGCGTACCCCGAGTTCTTCCCCCTCGCCACGTTCCTCGGCGGGCAGCCCGCGGTCCTGGACGGGGAGATCGTCGCGCTCGACGAGCAGGGCCGCAGCGACTTCGAGCGGCTCCAGCAGCGCATGGGTCTCGCCGGCTCCCCCGCGAAGGCAGCCCGGATGGCCGGCCGGGTGCCCGCGCACCTCATGCTCTTCGACGCCGTGCATCTCGGCGGCCGTCTCCTGACGAAACTGCCGTACACGGAACGGCGCGGCCTCCTGGAGAACCTCGGGCTGGCGGGGCCCGCCTGGTCGACACCCGCAGCGGTCACGGGACACGGGGCGCAGGCATGGGAGATGGTCCGGGACGCGGGGCTCGAAGGGCTGATCGCGAAACGGCTCACCTCCCGGTACGAGCCCGGCGTGCGGTCGAAGAACTGGGTGAAGATCAAGGTCCACCGTCTCGCCGACGTCGTGATCGGCGGGTGGGTTCCCGGACGCGGCCGGCTGACCGGCCTGCCCGGCGCCGTCCTCGTCGGCGAGCGGCACGACGGGCTGCTGCACTACGCGGGAAGCGTCGGCACCGGCTGGAGCCACGCCGAACGCACCCGCCTCGCCGAACTCCTCCAGGTGGCGGCGACCTCACGTGATCAGCTCGGAGCTGCCTCGCTCGACGGCATGGTGAGTTCCAACGGCCACGTGGTGAGTAACGCGGGGACGGTTCCTGGCAGTGGTGAGTTGGAATGGAACCCTCACCACAGGGGTGCGGGGTTGGGCCAGTTCCAGCCCGGGGTGTGGTGAGTGGCGGAGGCACCTTGGCGACGTTCCAAGAGGCCGGGCTGCGGATTCCAAGCTTCAGCGCCCTCCGGCATCGTGGACGCTGGCCCCGGACTTCACGTTCGCGGGCGGTCTGGCGCTGCTGGCTTCGGGTGCGCCTGCGCGTGGTGAGTTGGGGTCCGAGCCGACGTGTGAGTTGGAAAATTGCAGGTCAGCTCGTTCCAACTCTCTTCCGCGCTCTGCGGGGCCATTGGAACCGGATGCAAGCCCATGTGCTCGGGGCGCGGCCGGGGAAGTGAAGTCCAGCGTTGGTGAGTGCCCTCCGGGGCGTCACTCACCAGGAGCGGGGTTGCCTCATTCGCTGGGGCGGGCACTTCTGGAACCCTCCCGCCGGTGACGGCGGAAGCACGACTTCCTCAGTCGGCTGCGGCGGCCTGTCGTTCGGCGCGCTTGATGTCTCCCAGGTACTTGCGCACCGTTCCAACGGTGTAGCCCGTGCCCTCGGCGAGCAGAGGGGCGAGCGAGTTGGCGGACCTGGAACGCTCCTCGGCGGGGAGTTCCAGGTAGCGAGTCGCCACCAGTTCAGCTCCGGTCAGCGGCGACGACTCCCGTCCCGGAGGCTCCTCCCGATCGGGCTGCGCGTCGTCGGGGCTGTCGGCGGGCGACGCTCCGTCGGTCTCGTCGCCCTCGGGAATCCGCATCTGTACGACGCGGCGCCTCTCCCCCGTCCGGGCAGCCGTCGCTCCCCCAGGTACCGCTGCGGCATCTGGAACGGCGCTGGAATCGGAAAGTTCGGCATCGGGTGCAGTGTCTCCGGACGGTCGGTTCCATCCCTCCGGGTCTTCCAACTTGTCGTGAGTCGGGCCTTCCAGGAGTGGCTTCGGCTCGGAGTCGAACCAGGCGCTGGGCCCGCCGCCCGGTACAGGCAGCTCCTCGACGTTGGACGCGGGCCCAGCGGGGGTGTCGTGGGGGCTCGTCGTGGCCTGGCCGCGCTGGATGAACTTCTCGTGGTGCTTGCCCCAGAGCTGGTCGAGCACCGGCTCCAGCAGCGTTCCGGGCAGAGGCTCGCGCGTCGAGGACTCGACGACGCCGTACTGGGCGAGGAAGTGCCCGAACTGCTCGGCGTCGGGGAAGTGTCCCCGCTGGGCCATGTACCCCTCGGCTGCCGCCAAGTAGTCCACGTCCGGGAGAAGCCGCTGCGGTGCAGCCGGCGCGGCCTGCTGAACGGTGCCGCCGAGCCCGGCCGCTGAGACCCCGCGCACCGCGGCGACGGCGTCCTCAGCTTCAGCGTCCCGCTCCCCCGCCCGCTGATGCCCGATCGCCAGCACCGGTTCCTCACCGCCGTCGCCCTCCTGGCGGACCGTGGTGAGGATCGGTTCCTCGATCCCGGCGGCGGCGAGGCCGGCCGGGCCGGTCTCGGATAGCGGTACGCCGTACTTCGCCAGCCGCAGCGGCATCATCGACTCGACCGGGGCCTTGCGCCGCCAGCTGCGGCCGAAACGGGCCTGGAGGCGGGCCTGGTAGATCAGCCGGTCCTGTTCGAGCTTGATGACCTGCTCGTAACTGCGCAGCTCCCACAGCTTCATCCGCCGCCACAGCTTGAACGTCGGGATCGGCGAGAGCAGCCAGCGGGTGAGGCGGACGCCCTCCATGTGCTTGTCCGCCGTGATGTCCGCGATCCGGCCCACCGCGTGCCGGGCGGCCTCGACGGAGACGACGAACAGCACCGGGATCACCGCGTGCATCGCGGTGCCCAGCGGGTCGGGCCAGGAGGCCGCGCCGTTGAACGCGATCGTCGCCGCCGTCAGCAGCCACGCCGTCTGGCGCAGCATCGGGAACGGGATCCGCATCCAGGTGAGCAGGAGGTCCAGCGCGAGCAGGACGCAGATGCCCGCGTCGATGCCGATCGGGAAGACCAGGGAGAACGACCCGAAGCCCTTCTCCTCCGCCAGCTCGCGCACGGCGGCGTAGGAACCCGCGAACCCGATCGCGGCGATGACCACCGCACCCGCGACGACGACCCCGATCAGGATCCGATGCGTGCGCGTCAACTGGATCGAGGTACTCGTCCTGCGCTCCGCGGTCACCTGATGGCCTTTCTCAGTTCAGTGTTCAAGAGCTACACAGTTTCATGTTCGCGGGGGCGCGCCAGCTGCGGTTCGTCCGTCGCCGTGCGGTAGAGGGCTGCGGCTGCGAACCACCGGTCGAGCTTCGCTGGGCAGCTTCTGCGCTCCTCATCAGGGCCCGACCCGACATCAGCGGTTGTCCTGTCTCAACGAACCCAGTCGACGGCAGGCCGCTGAACTGGGTGGACTAACTACGTTGAGACTGGCGTGCACGGGTTCCCCGTCGCACCCGTGGCACCCACCGCGGCGACTGACTTCGTTGAGACGGGTCAGCGTTCTCCGGGTGCGCGCGGTGGGAGTTGGCGTGCCCTCAGACTTTTACGCGGTAAAACTCAGCTGTTCCGGAGGGCGTGACGCCCGGAGCGTAGGAGGGCAATGTCCGTTCTCAACGAACCCAGTCGTCCCCGAGCTGCTGATCAGCGGCGACTAACTTCGCTGAGACGCCCACTCCCTGGGCGGTCGGGGACTCCGGCCCTCCGACCAGCGACGACTGGTTTCGTTGAGACGGATCGCAGTCGACTCGGTTCGGTGAGACGAGACAGCCAATCCTCCGGCCGGGCAGGGGCTGAGTTTTACCGCGTAAAACCAGAAGGCGTCACCGAGGCCCGAGGAGCTTCTGGGCGACTGCCTCGACCACAGCGGGCGAGCAGCGTTCCAGGATCGCAGTGGCAACGCTGCTCGGGTCTGTCCAGTCGATGGCCGTCTGGCTGTCTGCGGCAGCGCTGGCGTTGCTCCGGGGCTCCGGAACGGTGCTGGTGGGTGCTGCCGGAGGCGTACTGTCCGGGGGTGCGGCGGGCGGCGTTCCCTGAACGGGAGCGGGCGGAGGGGTAAGCCGTTTCGCTGCTGCTGCTGCGCGGCCCCGTACTGGCTTGGGCTTCGCGGCTTGCGTTGCTGCCCTCTCGGCCATCTTGGTTTCGACGTAGGACGTCCGCTCCTCAGGGGTTGGGAGGCTGCCTGCCTTTCGAGCGATGGCGATCGGGACTTCCTTGTCAGCGACCTTCTGCTGGATCTCGGCCGGCAGGTTGAGCAGGGCGCGACGAGTGGAGATCCAGGAGTCGTTGGTGGCTCCGCCGAGGACGCTCACGACCGCTGCGGCGCTGCCGTGGAACTCGACGAGGGCTTCGATGGCCCTGGCCTCTTCGATCGGAGTGAGGTTCTTGCGGAAGTGGTTCGCGGAGAGTGCGGCAGCCAGAAGATCTTCGCGGGTTCCAGCCGGGGAGTCGTCGACTGTGATCCGAAGATCGATCCCGGCTTCTTGAGCCGCCCGGCGACGACAGTGCCCGTCGATGGCCACGTACTCATGGTCGGAAGGGATGGTCTCCTTGTACTCGGGGTGGGAGACGATGAACGCCAGGCGGGTCATGACGGTCGCTGCCTGGATCTGCCCGACCTCGCGCATGTTCTGAGCGAGGCTGGTGATGTAGTCCGCGTCGTACTCTTCCCGGGGGTTCTCCGGGTTTTCCGCTACCAGGTCGGGGGACACGGAGGTCGGGTGGGTGCCAACGATGGCGTCGATGATCTGCCCACGGGGGCTACGGGGGGCCCGGGCGGTTCCGAACGCGGCGCTTGCTCCGGCGCGTTCTGCTGCGCTGAGGCGGCCGCCGCTCATGAGATCTCCTTGACGATCTGGCGCATGACGCGCGACTGGGGGCATGAAGGGTCGTAGGCGAGGAGCGGACGCCGGGCTCGGGCCGCTTCACGCTGCTCTTTGCGGCGGGGGATGACTCCTATGACGCGAGGCTCTCCCAGTGCGTGCCATTCGTTGAGTGAGCTGGTGACGACGTATCCGTCTCGCGCGTCGTACAGGTTGACTACGAGGCCGAGGTAGGTGGCCTGGATGCGCCAGTCGGCCATGCCGTCGTCGATCTGCTCGACGAGCATGCTGAAGGCGTCGGCCGAGGAGTCCTCTGCCTGGACCACGATGAGGATGCCGGAGTCGCCTTCGCGTTCTCCGTCGCGGTGGCGGCCGTAGTAGATCGCGGCGTCCATTGCCATACCGAGACTGGGTGGGCAGTCGATGATGATGACGTCGTAGTGCTGTTCCAGCGGTTCGAGTGCCCGCTCCAGGGTGGCCTGTCGGTTGCGGGCCGTGGAGATCATTACGTCCAGGAGGAACGCGTCCTGGCAGGAGGGCAGGAGGTCGAGGCGCCCGCCGAATGCGTCCTCGTCGATGGGCACGATCAGGTCCCGGATATCTCCGGTTGCCTGGCGTGCCATGAACTTCGCGAGGCTGGGTCCTGCTGCGTGCAGCTGCTTGACTCCGAGCTGCTTGGACAGGTGGCCCTGGGGGTCGTAGTCGACCATCAGGACTCGGAGTTCGGGGGCGTCGTACGACTCGTCGGCTTCGACGGGGGCGTCCGGCTGGGCCTCGGTTTCCTGGGCTGCCTTTTGCAGGAGAGCGTTGAGGCGAGCGACTTCAGCAGCTCCGGGGAAGGCGCCGCCGGCTTCGAGGGCTCGCCGCTTGTCCTCCGCGAGGGCGCCACCAAGCCCTGATGTCACAGCGGTCTTCCCGACGCCGCCCTTCTGGTTGCAGACGATGATCCGGCGGGTCTTCTGCTCTGGTGGCCTGTGCCGGGGGGAAGGGTGTGCGTCGAGCCATCGGGTGACTGCTTGCGCCAGGCCCTGTACGTAGGGGATGCCCCGGGAACTGCACTCCGCCTTGAACTGAGTGATCATCGGGTCGGTCAGCCAGGTCGCGAACGGCGGTGCTCCTGCTGTGTCCACAGGAGCGATGCTGTCGGGGGAGGACGCTCGCCACTCGTCCATAGCGGTTGCGACCGCGTCCTGAATGTCGACGCCCAGTTCTGCTGCGCGGATCTTCAGGTCGGCCTTAAGTGATGACGGCAGCTTGAAGGTAACCTTCTGCCTGTCGTCGGGCTCTTCTTGAGGCAACATGAGGCGAGCTTACTTACCTTCGTGCTGACTGCGGAACCCAACACGCCTCCAGGCGGCTCTCTGACGGCCCGTGAGGACTGTTGAGACCTCCTCGCACCGGACGCCGCGAGATCGTCCCTCTGGCACCCCTTTCAGCGCTTCGCTTTTCAGGCGGAAAGTCACTTACGCGGGGTACGTACCCCTCGGAGAGCTGCGCTGAGGCCCGGGGCACGACGGATCGCGTGCGGGGTGCGGCAGAGACGCGACGCCGTGCTCATAACCAAAAGGAGGGCCCGTGCCCCTCACGAGGGGCACGGGCCTGACGATGCTCTCTCCAGATAGCTCACCGACGCTTTCGGAAACGCCGAGCCAGCCTCCGGTACCAGAGGGCCCGTCCAGGCCCATGGCCAAGGGAGGTAGCGAGCCACCGGTCGAGGTCGGCAACGCGCTTCTTCGCGAACCATGCCGCGGCCCGGGGCCGGCTGCTGTTGCTGCTCGTGATCGCTCATACCTCCAGGGACCACGGATCGCCTGTGGACAGAGGAAGCCGACCGCGTCGGCGCAGCCTGATCCAACTCCGGCTGTGACGTTGAGCGGTAGTTGGCGAATTTGAGCGATAGTTGGCGAGCTCGCCGTTGCGGTACTTGCTGAGGCACATCTGGAGGGGTCATGGACTTGCTCGCGGTCCTCGATGAGGCGGTGGCTGCTCTCAAAACCCCTCTTGGCGAGGACGACCGGGAGCAGGGCTGGACCGATGAGATCCGAAGAGAGATCCAGGAAGAGATTTCCATGAGCCGGTCAGTCCTTCGCCGCCATGGAGTTCACATGGTGCGGTATCTGCGTCCGCGCCTGGACGAGTGGATCGAGAGGGAAGGGGTGCGGCCAGGACGACTTCAGAGCCTGGTGTCAGATGTGCAGCGGCGACTCGTCGAAGCGCGCAGGACGGCGTGAGGCTCCCCCGCGGCGGTCCGACAGAGGATCCGCCAACTACAGGGCAACACATCCGCCAACTGCGCATCAACGCGAATCACCGACCGGCAGTTCTTCACCTGCGGCTCGCCAGGTATCGCACAAAGTCACACCGGCGGGCAGGAGCTCGGAGAGGTGGCCCGCTCGGTGAGACCGGACCAGTGGACACAGACCGTGCCTTGGCCGGTCGGGCCGTCAGTCGTCCGTGTCCGTATGGGCGGTGCCCTCCGGCTCCACTCCGGCAACCCGCGCCTCCGCTGGTCCGCCGTGCCTCGCGAGTCGACGGCAGGAAACGCGAAGGACCCCGGCGCGGTCGCACCGGGGTCCTTCTACTCGCGCTACCGGGTGCTGCACATCACGTAGAGGTCCGTGGCGAACGGATCGTCACTGAGGTAGCCCGCCTGGACCCACCATCCGTCACGCGTGGCGCCCTCACTCGCCAGGCCGGGCCTGGACGCGGACAGGACGCGGTATTCTCCGCTCGAGGAGGCGCCACCGCCCGACACGTACCGCCCGGCCGGGCACATGAGGAACCCGCCGGACGGATTGGGCTTGATGGTCTTGTGGGTCGTCCAGGTGACATCGGCGATGGGGTCGGCGCACATCGCGTAGCCGACGACGCCGACACTGCTGTTGGACCTGTTGTGGCCGGCTACAACCCACTGGGTCGGCTGCCCGGGCGCCGTCGCCCTCGGGAAGGAACTGGTGAGAGAGCTGCCGTCACCCTGGATCTCACCGCCGCCGCCGAGCACGGCCTTGCCGGCCGGGCAGGCCGCCGTGACCGGCTGATCGCCCGGAACCTGGAGAGTCGGCGTCTGCACGACCTCATAGCCTTGGGGCGTCGTGGCACAGACCGCCCAGACGGTCACGCTGGTCGGCTCCCCGGAGAAGTTGCGGGCATTGGCGACCCACCCGTACGACGTTGTCTGCCCCTCGAAAATCTCGGGGAAGCTCCCGACCAGACCTACAGCGTCGTATCCGACGCTGGGGGCCGTTGCCTCACCGCCGCCGCCGATGACGTGTTTCCCGCTCGGGCAGTACACGGTCACCCGCTGGAAGTCCGCGACCGTCGCCGTCTTCTTCACGATCACGACCCCTGCAAGCTTCGGGGCCGGGTCGGCAGCCGTGGCGGACTGGACCGGTGCCGCCGACGTCATCAGCCCAACCGCCGCAGCGCAGACGGCAAGCCGGGAAAGGAACCGGGACCGGGGTTGCTTCCAAGAGCTCATGGAGCCTCAATCTATGAGAGCGCGACACAACGCGCAGCGCGATCAAGCTATGACCATGTGTGATCAGGCACCAAGTGCGCGTCACTAGATCCAGTGATCCTCCGGACCTCAGTACGGATGCGGCGCTTTGGCCGGGAGCCGGACGGTGCGTCCAATAGAGAACCGCCCGCCCCCGGAGCCGCGGGATAGGCAGGCCGTCATGTGCAGTCCTATTGGTCGGATTGCAGAGCCGGGTGAGCCGTGCGTCGGCTGGATCGACGGCATCCCGCAGGCTCTCGCCGTCGCTATCGGTCGCCTGCCCGGCGTTTTTCCACTGCGATGAGTGGCGTGACCTGACCCGCCATCAACCATCGGGACCAGCCGGCCTTCGGTCGGCGGGCCCGACGCGCTCGCCCCGCCCCCAAAGCCCTCAGACCGTTGAGCGGTCCAACCAGCTGACGGACGGGGAGCGGCCTGGCCGCTTTCATGATCAAACCCCGGGACGGACAGACCGCACCGGCCGTACGGTCGCACCAAGACCAGTACCAACCCGCCCAGGAGACGTAGTGATCCCAGCACAGCACCCCTATGAAGCCAATTACAAGCAGGAAGAGAACGGCCGTACGGTCTTCAGGAGTAAGCCCGTCATTGCCTGGGACGACGAGGGGCAAGCGCTCGTCGTTGATGAGCGCAGCGGTCGGCTTGTCCCGGCGAACAATCGCCGCACCTTCACCGGGCTCTCGGAAGGCGGGCACCCTGTTGTCGCCGCCGTCCCCGGTGGCGGGTGGGGTGCTCGGTACAAGAACGACGACGGCACGTTCACCGTGGACCCTCTGGTGGCCTGGACCGTCCGAAGTAACGGCACGCTCACCCCCGTCGACACCGACGCCACCGGCGTGTGCGATGACCCCACCGCAATGGGCAACTTCGATGGCCTCATTGCCCCCGAAGATGGGACGCGGACGGCACAACAGGACAGCTCGGCATGATCGGGCTGTTCTTCATCCCGGCCGCCGCCACCTGCCAGCTGCCCGGCGTCATCCGCCGGCGCTCCCGTCGCACGGCTGCCGCGCCGGGAGGCGCGGCCCCGGATCCCCAGTAAGCCGGCCGTCCGATTGCCCGGGGTGCCGCACGGCGGGCATGCTGCGCGTTCGGCGAGGAGAAGAGGGAGAGCGTGTCCGAAGACAACGACACCACAGCGGCGGAAGCATCGCTCAGGAAGGCCGTGGAACAACTGCGCGGTGACGGGCCGGGCGACGGCAGCAAGGCCGCTCAGGAGGCCGTCCAGGCGCTTGCTGACGGCTCAGGGAAGGCGTGGACGCCCGAGCAAGAGACGCAGATCAGGGCCATGGTCGAGCAGATCCGCAAGCTGCGGTATCTGAACCGGCCGGGGGGTGGGTGGTGGCGTCGGCGCCGGGAGTGGCGGGCGAGGGAGCAGCTGGTCAACATGATGATGGCCAGCGGCCCGGAGTTGCTGAACGAGGCGGAGCTGCGGCACTGGAAGAGCCACGCGATGGTGGAGCTGCTGCTGAAGTTCATGGACACCGCGATGAGGAAGGACGACACGGCGGAGGCGCTCGCCCGGATCGAGGCGCTGAACGCCGTGACGTACGAGGACTATCAGCAGGCCCGGAAGAAGCTTGCCGAGAAGGAGGCCGCGGGGTGACCGGTTGGCAGATGCGATGCGCCACGGCCTCGAGCCGGCGCAAGGTGAGCGTCGGGCTCCGGGTGCTGGTACAGGTCCGAGTGGCGAGCGATGGTCAGGTCAGCGCCTGGTGACGGTATAGCCGGCGTCGTTGACGGCGGCGGTCCATACGTCGCGATCGAACCACTTGGTGATGTTCGGCTGCAGCTCGCTGATCATCCGCATCCGCGCCTCCCAGTCGTGCCCGACATCGCCGCGGCTGCCGTCGCAGCCGGCGCAGCCGTCCTCGCCGTGGATGTGGCCGGCCATCCACGCGTTGACTGCGACGTTGATGATGACCGCGTACAGGTCACCGCCCGTCTGGGCCAGGGAGTCCGGCACCCCGGCGAGGACCAGGGCGAGCTCAGGGTTGTCGATCGGCGGCATCGGAGCCTGCCCAGCGCCCTTCTCGCTGCTGCTCTCCTCGTAGGAGGCCTGACTCTTGGCGAGGCGGTCGGCCGTGGCGGAGGCGTCGAAGTACCTCCAGGCGGAGCGAACCTGGATCCCGAGCCGCTCGGACACGGTGGTGATCTGCTGCTCGATCGCGTCCGCCACGCTCGCGGGGGCGAACGTCACCCCGCGACGGGCCAGCTCCGCGAGCGTCTCGGCAACGGCTTCCTTGAACGCTTTCGTCTTCCGCACCAGGGCATCGTAGGCGGGCTGAGGCAGGCGGCGCGCGGCTTCATCAGCATTGGCAGCACGGTCGGCCCGGCACCATTCTCAGGGGATCGGGTTGTTGTCCCTCTGGTGGTAATCCGTTCCCATGTTCGCCGCTGGGGTCAAGAGCTGGCCCATCTCGATACTGCCGCTGCAGTCCAGACCACCCTTGGGGTCGGTCACCCAGGTTGGCCCTCCGATCCAACCGCCCTCCGTGAAGTAGCCCGGCTCGAAGGTATGGGCGAACTCTTCCAGTCCAGAAATGATTCGGCGGCTCCAGTCGCGCTGCTCGTCCAAGCCCTGTTCGTCGTATTGCCCGAGGTCTGGATAGGTCAGCTCAACGTTCATGAGCGGTTCGGTCCGTCCCTCTGTCAGGCATCCGGCGAACCCCTTGGTGACGCGGATCTTGCCGACGTAGAGGTCGATCAGGCTCTTGGTCTTCTGCGGCAGGTCAGACCTCTGGACCCACTTCTTCAGATCGGGTGTTGTGACGTGCCCGAAGTCCTTGATCACGCCGTCGCTGCGTCTGACCGGCGGGTCGTCGTTGCCGCTGCACGCAGACAGCACCAGCAGGCATACCGTGATCACCAGACCTTCCGGTATGGCCCTCAACCTCGAATAGTTCATGCCCCCCTGCTCTCCGGACGGGACGCGGTGTCAGCCGCCGATCCGTGATGCGATGAGCCGGTTGGTGAGCTCGACCGTTGCGAGGTACCACCAGAAGATCCAGTCCAGGAACGCTTCGTCGTAGTCGCCGCGCTGGTCTGCTTTCCGGTGACGCAGGTCGTAGCGGTTGGCGATCTCGAAGAGGGCCCCTTCGTCCTTGCCGAGCTGGTCCTTGAGGAGGGCCCGGCGTTCCTCAAGGATGCCCGCGAGGGTCACGATCGCCGATCGTTTGCTCTCCGCGGCGGCGTCCCTGCCGCGGAAGAGGGCGACGGCGTGACGGACCCGGGCCGTGATGTCCGGGGCGCTGCCGGTCAGTGCTTGGTGCACCAGCGCGCTGCGGGCGTCGTCAGTGATGGCGACCAGGCGTCCGAGGTCTTCGCCTTCGGCGGCCAGCTCGTATTCGATGCCGGCCTCGCGGAGCAGCTCGTTGACCTTGCTGCGGTAGAGAATGCGGGCGGGCCCGTTGTGGAACTCCGAGTGGTGCCAGCCGCACCCACTGTAGGAGTGGTAGCGGCGGGTGCGGGGGCGGCTGACGAGGTCGTGGAAGACCTCGATCAGTCCGAAGAAGGTGTCCTCGTCCCACGCAGCCGGGGTCAGGGGCCACAGGCCGGGTATGCCCAGGCGGCGCTCGATGACCCGCGAGGCGTCCGGCAGCTCGGTTGAGTCGTCGACGCATTCCTCGCCGAAGGCCTCCACCAGGTAGCCGTTGTCGGCGAAGTCGCTGATGATCCGTTCGAAGTCGCGGCGGGAATCCCGTGGGGTACTGCCGTCGTGCGAGAGTCCGCGCCCTTGCCGCTGTGGCCAGTACGGCCGCGGGTCGACAGCACGGCGCAGCTCTAAGGCGCGGCCGACCAGCTCGGTAAGCCAGTCCCGCTTGTCCCTCCCCTGCCGCTCTCCCCAGCCGGGGGTGGTGCTGGCCCACGGGTCGTCCGAGGGCGCGGGGCGGATAGGCAGCTCCTCGAAGTCGGCCACCACCGTAGTACCGGCGAAGGCCTCCGTGAGAAGCCAGACCGCCTGGTCCTCCCACCATCTGTTCGGGAGCCGCAGGACCCGCTCGCCCTCGGACGCGAACAGCGGCGCCGGCCAGCGGAGCTCGTAGTTGCTCAGATCCAAACTCACCGGCCCATCATCTCCCACCCGGGCAAGCACCAACGGGCCAACGGGGCACGCCGATACGCACTCTGGAGGGGTGCCCAGCAGCGAGCGGCACCGTGAACACGTCACGCGTGCAGAAGCATCCAGTTCCCTGCGGCGCGCCGCCGGACCAGTAGCAGCCCGAGGCTCGCCGACTGTCGGGACGGTGTGGCCTCAGGCCGAGCTTGAGGCGCTCCATATCGATGAAGGGGACCTCATGCAGGGTTCTGAGACGATCCGGGTGAAGCTCGTCGGCGCCTTCCGGCGGCTCTGGGAGGACTGGGGGACGAATGCTACTGCGACCTGGCAAAACGTGCGATGAGGCGCTCGAACTCCTGAAGAACGTGACGGAGCAGGGGCTGAACGACGTACAGAACTCCATCCCGCATCTACCGCCCGGAGGGAGCGGAAACGCTCTCCACCGCACGGAGCAGATCAAGGCGATGCATGCGGCGGTGAATCCGTACGACCAGTGGACGCTGGCGGCGACGAAGAAGCTGTTGGAGGTGTTCGCCGACAGGTCCATCCCGGCTCGGATGCGCGGCGAGCGCTACTCCAGCATCGTGTTCGGCGACCACACGGCCGACCGTCTCTCGCAGCTGCTGAATCGTGAACTCAACGAGCTGCGCACGTACTTCATGGAGCTGGGCAACGAGCTGTACCGGCTGAAGGAGAAGTACGCCCACCACCAGGGCGGCCGGACCTTGGTCCTGGACACCAACGACCTGCTGCACTACTCCCGGTACGACAAGATCCCCTGGGCCGCCGTGTACGGGAAGAACGCCGTCGTCGTGATCCCCCACGTCGTCGTCGACGAGATCGACAAGAAGTCCTACGCGACCAGCGACTCCATCCGTAAGCGCGCCCGAGGCGTGTTCGGGCTGCTGGAGCAGACCCTCACCGATCAGCGTGACGGCCACGCGATGGCCGGTGGCGTGCGGGTCGAGGTGCTTCTCGACGAACCCCAGCACGTGAGGCTGCCGAACAACGACGACGAGATCGTGGCCCGTGCCTGCGAGCTCCAGCAGGCCATCGGCCCGGTTCAGGTCACCGTGCTGACCGGAGACAACGGCATGCGGGCACGCGCGCTTGCGTGGGGCCTGAACGCCGACAAGCTGCCGGCCAAGTACTGGATCGAACAGGTCAGCGCCCGCGACAGGGCCGAGTACCTGCAATCCATCACGGCGCTGGAAGAGCAACCACCAGCGCTCACTCCCGGCTGACCGATGGCGCAGAGCGGGCCCGGACCGATCGGTCCGGGCCCGCTCTGCGCCATCGGCCGCCCGCCCCCGAGCACAGACCAGGACTGTCAGTGCTGCCGTCTACCTTGTCGGTAGATGTCACGAAGGGGTCGAGCATGAACTCCAGCTACTACCAGAACCAGTTGGACCGGAAGAGGAAGGAGCGCGCCACAGCCCTGAAGCGGGCGAGCGATCTGGGATCGAAGCAGGCGGACAAGCAGGGCAAGGCCGCGAAGAAGGCGGCGTCGGCCGGGAAGGCTGGCAGCCCCAACATGGGGAAGAGCCGGCTGCGGACCGCCCAGCGCTACGAGAAGGAGGCCAACACCGCCGCGACCCAGGCCAGCACCTGGACGGCGAAGGCAGCCAAGCTCGAGAAGGAGATCGCCGTCCTGACCACGAAGCTGGCCAAGGCGCAGCAGGCGGAACGAGAAGCCCACGAAGCGGCGCGTCGCCGCGACGAGGACGAAGCACGCCGGATCGCCGCCGCGCAGCAGCAGGGAATCGAGAGCCGCCTGTCGGCGGCAGAAGGCCAGGTAGACATCGTGATGAAGGAACTCCGCGCCCCGAAGCCGGAGAAGCTGCGGATCCTGCTGCTAGGCGCATCGTCCGCCGGAGACCTGCGCGTCGGCCAAGAGCAGCAGCGGATCCGCGCAGCCGTGGAACGCGCCACTCACCGCGACCTCGTGGAGCTGGATGCCCATCCGGCCGCGACCGCCGACGTGTTCCTGAACGCTTTGACCCGGTTTAAGCCGCACGTGGTGCACTTCTCCGGGCACAGCGGCCACGACCTGATCTCCTTCGAGAGGGGAGAGGACGACTTCCACGAAGAGGCCATCGTCAGCGCCGGCGCCTTCGCCAGTGCCATCGCGGCGGTGGACGAGAAGCCGCTCCTGGTGCTGCTCAACTCCTGCCATTCCGCGGCCCAGGCGCAGAAGCTGGTCGACACGGTGCCGTTCGCGATCGGCATGTCCGACTCCATCGGTGACACCGACGCCATCACCTACGCCGCACGCTTCTACGCGTCGGTGGCCGATGGCCAGTCGGTCCAGGGCGCGCACCTGCTCAGCAAGGCGGCCATCGCGCTCAACGGTCTCCTCGACGATGAGCTCCCCATCCTCGCGCACCCGGCGGACGTCGACCCGGGCACAACGAAGCTGGTAACCCCTCCGCCGGTCTGACCAACACGTATGGGGCGAGGGCCGTTGCCCTGTTCCGAGCAGGAGCCGGGAACCAGTCGCCGTCCCGGCCCCCGTTCGGAACAGGGCCAGCCACCGGCACTAGGTGCCGATCGCATGCACATGCCGCTGATCACCGCGTTCGGGCGGAGCCCCTTCTGACCGGAGAAGGCTTCATGAGCGGGCCCCAGACCATCCAGGTCCGGGGCCCGCTCTCGTTCCGCACACGGTTACAGGTCGAACTCGAGGTGTTCGATGTCGGTGAAGCGGACCTCGTCCAGGGAGCCGGCGCGGCGGCCGCCGTCCTGGAAGTAGACCTCCTTGAGCGCTTCGGCGGCGATCTCCTGGAGCCGTGCGTCGGACGCGCCCTGCTCCTGGGCCTCGAAGAGCCGGGCGGCGTGGACCGGCGGGAGGGCGAGGGTGAGGTGGCGGATGCGGTCCTGGTCGGTGGAGCCGATCGGGGCGGTGTAGCCGAGGCGGGCGCGGACGTCGATCATGATGCCGTCCGTGGACGCGGCCTTGGCCTTGGCCTTGGCCCGGATCTGCGGCTGCCACCGCTGCTTCACCTCACGGTCCAGGCGTCCGGCGAGGTCGGGGCGGGGCTTCTTGATCTGGTCCTTCACGTACCGCTCCACCGTGCGCTGGGAGACCCGCAGCATCTGCGCGACGGCCTTGGTGCCGCCGAGCTGCTTCACCAGGTACCGCATCTGCGCGCCCGCGCTCTTCGGTGCCGGGCGGGTGAACGCCTTCTGCACCGCCTTGTTCAGGCCGTCCCCGATCAGGCTCATGCCGGTCTTCTCCTACTCTCCGTTGTCGGCGGTGCTGACGGTGCCGTCCTTGATGGACCGGGCGAGGTTGAGCTCCGGGGCGTCGAACTTCTCGCGGACCTCTTCGCCCCACAGGACGGTCTGGGTGCCTTCGTGCTTGACCAGCCCGGGGTTGATGCCCAGCTTGAACCCGCCGGGGAGCGGCTTGCCGTCCCGGTAGGGCACGAAGTCCAGCGGGCTGGGCCCGTTCGCGGCGTAGACGACGCAGTCGGACATGATCGCGATCGGGTACTGGCCGGTGAACGCCGCATGCTTGACGATCTTGCGGTGCAGGTTGATCCGGGTGCGGGAGATGACCGCCGCACGGATGTCGGGCCGCCACGTCGGGCGGTCCAGGGCGCGCCACCGCTCGCCGGTCCGCCAGCCCTCACCACGGGGGCGCTCGCGGAGCTTGCCGATGCCGCCCTTGGCCGTTGCCTTGATGGCCGTGATGACGATGCCCAGCTCCGGGTCACGGTTCTTGTAGCCGTCCATCGCCGTCAGGAAGTCTTCCGGCGAGAGGTCGGTGGTGACGCCGAGGTCGGCCATGGTGGCGAGGTAGGCGTCGCGCAGCCGGGTGTACCAGCCGTCCAGGTAGCGGCCGTTGTCGTACCGGACGTACGCCTCGGTCGGGGTGACGTCGTAGCCGAGCTCCTGGGCGTACGCCACGGTCGGTGTCGCGTACCAGGCCGGTCCGGTCGGGTGGTCGCCCTTGGGCGTGAACGGGGAGGGCAGCAGGTTGCCGTCCAGGGCCACCCACTCCTTGCCGGCCTTCACGTGGGACAGGTCGACGTGGGAGAGGTCGAGCAGCCAGGATCCGGGCAGCTTCGGGTCGAACACCGGGTTCTTCACGTGCGTCGGCTCACCGAGGCCGACGTTCAGCCCGTTCGCTCCGGCGCCGAAGGCCATGTTCACGTCCAGGCCCACCAGGTAGCGC
This sequence comes from Streptomyces sp. iso_384, assembly GCF_056172905.1. Classification (NCBI taxonomy): domain Bacteria; kingdom Bacillati; phylum Actinomycetota; class Actinomycetes; order Kitasatosporales; family Streptomycetaceae; genus Streptomyces; species Streptomyces sp. iso_384. Next base: position 144,968 of record NZ_JBWBTT010000016.1, on the reverse strand, counting down.
AGCGTGCACTCCGCGTCGGTCATCGGCCGCGCCCAGTCGTACACCTCCTCGAACAGCATCTCGGAGGGGCCGCGCACGTGGAACCGCGGCAGGTTCAGCGCGTTGAGTACCGGGTGCCCGTTGGGGGCCTCGGGCGGTGCGCAGTCCACCGGGTCCGAGCCGAGTGACCCGGGGGTCTTGGTGTCGGCCTGGCGCAGGGCGCCGGTCTCCTCGTCCCGTACGGCGTGGGTCGGCGGGTGCAGGGCGGTCATCAGTTCCAGGCTGGTGACGGCGGTGGAGCCGCGCGGCGTCATCACCCGCATCGCGTAGGTGCCCAGGACGCGGGTGAGCTCCGCCGGGGGCAGCTGCGCGGCGTGATCCCAGAACCGGGGGTCCAGCGCGTTCCAGGAGGGGATGCACAGCTGGACGCACTGGCGGTCCGAGCCCTTGGCGGGGCGGTAGATCCTCGCCCACGGCCCGAAGCCCCTTTTGGTGAGCTTCCAGTCGGCCCGGTTCAGCTGCTTGATGACCTTGTGGCCCTCCGGGATCCGCCCGGCGTCCTTCTCCTCCGCCGTGAGCGTGACGGGGAGGCCGTAGCGTTCCAGGGCGGCGTCGGTGAGGACGAGCAGCGGGTCGGCCGGCCGTCCCGGGCCGGACAGCTTCGGCTGCCCGAGCTTGGCCTCCTTGAGGGTCCAGTCGACCAGGGAGGGCAGGGACTTGGCGGGCACGTCCAGGACCAGGCCGCCGACGCAGTACGCCAGCACCTTCCCGTCCTCGACGTCGACGACGGCCAGCGGACCGTTCTCGAACCGCGGGTCGATCTCGCCCGCCGGGGTTCCGGCCGGGGCCGCCTTCTTCGCGCCGTGGCGGCGCGACGTCGACGACGTCGGCCTGGTGGTGCTCGCCGGGCGCGGCACAGCAGCCGGAGCAGGGGCGACGGGAGCAGGGGTCTGTGTGTTCTCGGTTTCAGTCATGTCCGCAGCCTCGGACGCCGGACCTGTGGACAGCGGCCGCGCTTCTGCCGGGTCGGGTGCGGCGGTGAACGTGGCAGGTACCGCAGCGTCCGGGGCGGGCACGGCCGCGTCGGCCGGTGCGGGGTAGAGCTCCGCGAGCTTGTCCAGCAGCCGGGCGTAGGCGTCGCGTTCCGGGGGGCGGGGCTCGGTCTTGCCGGACTCCCACCCGGACACCGTGGCCCGGCGGACCTTCAGCGCGCCGGCGACCTCGTCGATCGTCAGGCCGTGCGCGGCGCGCAGCCGTTTGCGTTCCGCCGGGGGCGGCAGGGTGGCGCGGGACGCGAGCAGGGCGTCGACCGCGTCGAACAACTCGGACATGGAACACCTCCTGACCGACACTCTACCCCACAGAACGTACGAAGCGCCAACTTATGGCGTACGAATGCCGTACGAATCGCGTACGGGTGCCTTTCGGGATGGGGTGGCATGGTCCCGGCCAGGGGAAGGGCTGGAAATCGGCGCGTCACATGGAGTGCTTATGGGGAGATACGGCCGGTTGCAGCTCTGAGTGACCAGGGGGTTACGTGAAGTGGAAAGACGCGTTCGACCGCGCGATGGAGGAACTGAAGGCGATACGGGCCCTGCTGGCACCGGTCGGCCGTCTCGATGACCCCACGGTCGGACTGACCGCCCTGCACGGCGAGCTCACCCAGACCCGCCTGAAACTCCTGGAGACGATCCAGGGAGGCATCACCGGGCTGCGCGAGGAGAACCGCGAGGTACGGCGCCGCCAGGACCGGATGATCAGCGACCTCAACGAGACCCGCGGCGAACTCCGCCAGCTCCTCGAACTGGCCGACACCCTCCGCCCCCTCGCGGAGCTCCAGGCGGCGGCTGAGCAGCCCGGCGACGTCACCAGCCCCTACTCGCCCGCCGAGCCGGCGCCCGACCCGGATCCGGCAACCGGCCCGACCGCGCAGCCGCCCGCCTCACCCGACACCGACTCCCAGGGGGGAACCATGGAGTACCACGAGCACCAGGCGCAGCCCGAGCCCGAGCACGGAGACCAGGACGACGTGCTCAAGCAGCGGATCGAGGCCGCTTACCGGGGCAACAGCGCCCCCGCGGTCCCGGCCCCGACGGCTGCCGCGTCACCGTCGGGTGGCGGGCAGGAGGAGGACCCGAGGGTCACCCACGGGGTGCTGCTGCTGAAGGCGGCCGGGGTGGCCTCCGTGGACCTGGTCGCGCACCGCGACACCTGGGAGTGGCTCACCGCCCTGGCCGTCGACCATGACCACTTCCGCACCCCGCCCTCGGTCGAGGACGTCAAGGAAGGACGCGTCCAGACCGTCCTGTCCGGCCGCTCCCTCATCGGTCTGCTCATCAAGCTGTGGGACACCCGCTCGACTGCGACCCCGCTAGAGGCGGACTGGGCACTGGCCACGACCACCTACAACCGCATCGCGGCCGACCTCACCACGGTCAACGGCGAGGGCCAGACCCTCCGCATCGTCCTGGATGACGGACTCCCCCACACAGACAACGACTGAACCGCAGCACACCGGTCGGCGGCCGCCCGTATGCATGGGTCGGGACGGTGGCCAGCCGGCCGTGGCACAGCCGGAGGCCCTCACCGATCGTGGTGAGGGCCTCCGGGCGTTCAAGTGCGGGGGCGAAGCCCCAGTTGTCCGCGCCAATGGACCTGCGCTTGTCACCTCTCTCGTGAGAGGTGACAAAGTCTCTTTAAATGTTCTTCATGTACTGGTACCTGCCCCCGGTTTCGTCGCAGCGAATGTGCTGGCGCTTGTCGAGCTGAACCGTGAATCCGGACACTGTTGCGTCGCCGTGCCAGGTCACAAAGGCCAGCGCATTCCCAGCGGCGGATATCCACTGCTCTTCTGGTTCGTTGCTGATCATCACGCCGGGGTTCCAATTTTTCTTGGTGGCGGCGACGTTATAGATCTTGTCGACCTTCTTGGTGGTGGAGTGGTACCACTGCTGAAGCTTGAGAGTGGTCACGGTGATGCCGAGGACCTTCTGCTTGAACGCGTAGTGGCAGTTCCAGTCACCAGCCCTCGCCTTTGCGGCAGCGGCCGCCTTGGGGGCGGTGGTGCCGTCCGGCTCCGGTGTCGCGCCGCTGTCGACCTCGAAGGTGACGTCGCCTCCTGCGGCGAAGGTCTTGGTCTCCGGTTCAGGGTCGGCCCGGACGTCCTCGGCAGCCTTAAGGACTTCGACGTCGACCAAATAGCCCAGGAACTTCTGCTGGTTCTCTGCGGACAGCGCCTTGAACTCGTTCGCGACGGATTTTGCCTCAGCGCTGTTGTCGGCATCGAGCCAGGCCAGGTACTCCTGCGCGGTCGGAGCCGCTGGCTTCTCATCTGCTGCGGCGGGGGCCGCGGACGCCATCACGCTGACAACAAGCATGGTGGCGATCAGGGCGGCCTTGCCTCTGCCGTGAGGCCGTACCGTTGTGTTGGAGCTCATCAGTTCCCCCTGGGGATTCGATTTCCGCCTTGCGGCATCTGCCGCAAGGCACGGATCTGCCCAGCGCGAAGAAAAGGGAAGGTCGAGCGAAGAGGAGTGTGTAGGCACACGAATTCGTGCACCTAAGCGCCACCCCTCAGTTCTGTCCCCCGTTGCCCGCTGGTCTGGCTGGGCAAGATCAACGTAACCCATGATGAGCGGTCTGTGAAAGTTTCCTGAGGGGGCGCCGCATTTCCGCGCTTCACCCTTCAGGATATCCCGGTTAAATCACTCAAGTCGGTCATACTTCGCACGGATGACTTCACGTGTCTACGTGCTCAGTCGTCTGCGATGCGGGGTCAGTTCCGGGTTTTCGGTAAGCGATCAGGTCACCCGGCTGACAATCCAGCGTTTCGCAGATACGGGTCAAGGTGGAGAACCGGATAGCTTTAGCGCGACCGTTCTTGAGGATCGACAGATTGACAACGGTCACGCCGACCCGATTCGCCAAGTCCGTGAGTGTCATGCCGCGTTCGGCCAGGACGCGGTCGAGGTGCACCTCGATCGCATGGCCCTCCGAAGCTGCGCCGTCCATCAGATCGTGGCCTCGACGTCCTCGCGCATCGCGATGCCCGCGCGCACGATCCGCGCGAAGGTAAGCAGCCCGAGGCCGACGAGGACCGGGAAAAGGGGAACGTCCCACACATTGCCCGGGGAGGCCCCGTCTCCGGTCGCGAGCGTCGCCAGCAGCGCTACCTGGGATACGGCCTGAGCAACGGCCGCGACCAGGCTGCCGGCCAGGATCCACCAGCCGAGGACGCGCAGGCGCGAGGCTGTCAGTGCGGTGTAGATGCCTCCATGGGCGGCCCCCTGAAGCAGCCTGTTGAGCAACCACAGCCCGCCGAGGGCGAGGACGACGGGCGGCAGGGCGCCTGCCGCCTGCAGGAGTTTCTGGCCGCCGGAGGGGTCCGTGGCGCAGTACCGCGGGACCGAGGAGACGTCGACACCTTCCTTCGGGCCGAAGACGGTGTCCATCCCGGCCCCGCTGGCGGAGATGCCGTCGGAGGTGACGCACACGCTGCGACCCAGCCCGCCGAAGTGAACGCCATCGACGAACAGGCTCAGCACGAAGCCCAGCGCGGCTACGCCAATCACCACCCGCAAGGCCACCGACACCACGCCGAGGAGAGGCTCGAGCATCTTGCGTTCTTCAGTCATAGAGGTCTACCGCCCTATCGTTCATCGATATTATCGATGAACGATAAGTTGATGGCGGCGTCGAGGGCAACCCCCTCGCCAGCAGCCCGCCGCCCGTCCCGTATGAACGAGCCGCCATCAACAGCGCGGAACGAAGATGAGCCATCACGGCCCGGGAGGGTTCCCGCCCCGGCCACGCCAGCGTGCCCTTGGGCACCTGATCAACTGACTCCCAAACGTCAGCAAGGCTCTGGTGGCCGGTGGCGGAACTCAGTGCCGACATGCGTGAGAGCTTTGGCCAGACGCCCTATTCCAGCCCCTGCTGGATCGCCCAGAAGCCGAGTCCGACGAGGCCGGCCCCGGTGGCGTAAGCGGCGCCGCGCAGAGCGCTGGAGAGCAGGGCGCGGCGTCGGCGGGCCAGCCAGCTGCGTACGGGCGGATTCCCTGAGGAGCCGTCCGGGGTCTCGCGTCGGCGGTTAGTGTGCATGGTGGTGCTCCGTTCTTTTCGGGTGCTGTTGGAGTCCGGCGGGGCTGGGCGGCGTAGGAACCTTCGGCCCCGCTGGTCTCCGGTCTCAGGGGCGGCTGGCCAGGGTGTGGATGTGGTCGGCGATCCGGGCGTCGGGGCGGCAGACGAGACCGTCGGTGAACCGGTCGACCACCCGCTCGACATCAGCCTCCAGGCGCCCGGTCGTGGTGACGGACCGGCTGGTGGGGTTGCGGACGGAGTACGAGGTCCAGGTGTCCAGGGCGTCCACGATCTCCTCCGGGTCCGGATCGGTGTGGCTCGGGCTGGAGCGGACCAGTGTGGCGGTGACCTGCTTCTTCCAGAACCGGGCTTCGCGCTCTTCGCCGAGGCTGAGGTGGTCCAGGTAGAGGCAGTAGGCGGCGCCGTTGTGTCCGGCACCGGCGGCGAACCTCCACCAGAACCGGGCGCTCTCGGGGTGATGAGCGAGGTAAAGGGTGCAGGCAAAGGCCTGCACGCCGTCGATGTCGACGCCGCCGGTCCAGCCGTCGAACTCGGTGACGCCCTCCTTCTCGTCGCTCCGGCCGAGCAGCGCGGTCAGCCGCTCCACGTGGGCAGCCGCGCCGGGGTGGTTGACGACGCACTGCGCCCAGGCGGCCAGACGGCGGCGGGCGTTGGGGCCCGTGAAGGCCCGTGCGGCGGCCGGGGCGCGGCCGTCGTCGTGGGCCAGGCGCCGGAGCCCGGCGCCGACGTCGAAGGCCCGGCGGGGCTCACGTCGGCCGGCGTCGGCGAGGAGCTGTTCCCAGGGTGTGGTGCTCACGTGGCGTCCCTCCGGTGGATCGGGCGTGTGGCGCGGCGGTGGATGGGGGCCAGGCGTTCCTGGGCCTTGCGCCAGTGGTGGGTGACCGTGCTGGGGGTGAGGCCCATGTACCAGGCGATGTGCTTGGTGTCGTACTTGCCGATGGCCTTGAGCACGACCACGTCGAACTGGCGCGGGGAGAGCTTGCACATCGCCGGGTAGAGGCCGATGTCGCTGTCCATGAACGGCAGGCTCTCGCGGAACGTCCCGAGGACCTCGTCCAGAACGGTGCGGCGCATGATGTTCCAGGCCTGCTCGGGCAGGTCCGGCTCGGTGAGCAGGCTGTCCCACTGCAGCTTGATCTCGACGAAGGCCCGGTGCACGGCCTCTTCGGCGAGATCGTTCGTCTTCAGGATGGCCAGGGCGAACTCGTGGAACGCGTCCTGGTTGGAGAGGTAGTAGGCCTCGAGCTCCAGGGGAATCGGGAGCGGGGGCGGGACCTCGGCCACCGGGGTGGGGCCGGACTCCTCGCGTACGTCGTCGGTCATGGATCCTCTTCGTTGAGGCTGAGTTGGCCCTTGGTAACGGGTGCCGTCGGGAACCACTCAACCGGCCGAATCTGCCGAACGCGCATGCGCACCCGAACGAATATGACGTACAGAGATCAACTAACCCCGAAGCGTAGCCATGTGACCTTTCGTAATCACCCCTTGACCTGCGGTGATGGATGGGCGTGCGTGGCATGAACGCGGTGAAGTGGCGCAAGGGACGTGAGGACCGTCACAGGAGGGGCGGGGGTGCTCCTGCCACGAACGAGTTACATCGTCCGATCCGGCTGCGCGGAAAGCTCTCTGACGACCAGTCGGCAGTACGGGCAGCCCGGCAGTTCGCCCGCCACGGCGGCGCCGCTGGTCCGGTTCACGCCGTACGGTCCAGCCGCTGCGGCGCGGCCGCCGGGGTGATGGTGGCCAGCCCGGCCCGTTCGGCGGCAAGCCGCTGGAGAGCCCGCGCCCGAGATACGTCGCTCGGCCGGACCCGCTGCTGGGCGGCCGTTTTCGCGCGGAGTTCCTCGAGGGCCTGACGGCCGTCGGCGAACCGCTCCTCGGGTTCCCGGAGCCGTTCGCGGAGCTGCCGTTCGGCCGCGGCCTGGATCCTCGGGTTGGTGTGCTGCTGCCTGGTCCAGGTGGCGCGGCGGGCGGCGACGGCTTCGCGGTAGCCCTCCGGCGCCTCCTTCCGCGCTTCCTGCCTGGACGCGATGACGGGGTGCGGTGCGGCAGCGGGCGCGGGTGTCCGGGTGTCCTGAGGTGACGGCGAGGCGAGTGCGGCCGGGCGCAGGATCTCCAGGCGCCGGACAGTGCCGGGGCCGACGGTGTCGTTGACCTTGGTGGTGATCTGCTTCTGGTGGAGGGTCAGCTGGGTACGGTAGGCCGGGGTGGCGGGCCGCAGATGCAGGGTGCCGGTGGCGGCGTCGAACTGGACGGCCTCCACCTTCCCGGCGAGCTCGGGCGCGATAGCCGGCCACTGGGCAATGACGCTGCCCGCCGTCGCGGCCGCGGCCGCCGGGGTGGCCCAGCCGCGCTCCGCGACCATCCGGCACAGGGCATCGGCAAAGGGCAGCGGGTCGCGGCCGCCGCTGCGCTGGGTACGAGTGGTCGCGGTGCGGGTGCGCTTGGGCTGCGGTGCGCTCTTCGCGGCGGCGCGGGCACTCAGGAGGGCGATGCGAGCCAGGTCGGCGCCGGTCGGGGTGGTGTTCTCGCTCATGCCGGGGCTCCCGTCCCGCTGTTGAGGAAGCCGGCCATGTCGGCGGCCGCGCTCTGGTCGCTGAGGTCGTCCAGGCCGAGCTCGGCCTGCCGGGCGGAGTATGTGGCGAGGCCTTCGGCCAGGCCGTCCAGCACGCTGCGCACCAGGTCCGGGCTGGAGGCGGAGAGCGGGCCGGATGCCGCCTGCTCATCCCAGCCCTCGGCCAGCTCTGCTGCTGCCGACTGGTGTTCTGCGGTGGCCTGCTGGGCCAGGCGGGCGCGGATGTAGGCGGCGGGCCGGGCGGGGCGCCAGGTCAGGTGCCAGGAGTGGAGTTCCGCGGTGATCGTGGGCCAGTCCCACCCGGCGTCCGTGAACGGCCGCAGGGCGACTTCCAGCTCCCGCAGACTTGCCCGCTGCGTCCAGGTGACCCGCGGCCTGACCTGCTGGGTGATGCCGATCCCCCGCTGCGTCTGGCCCGCTGTACGGCGGCTCCCGTCACCGTTGTAGCTGATCTTGAAGGAAGGGCGGCGGTCGGTTGAGCGGCTCGCGCGCTCGCGCGAGGTGTCTTTACAACCACCATCAACCTGAACTGCGGGTGCTCGGTGGTAACGACCAGGAGAATGGGGCTCACGAGCCTGCGACCTGGGGTTATCCACAACCACGTTATCCACAGGGCGGACCGTACGAACCCGGGCACCACGCCGACCGGACGGCCGCTGCCGATCCGTACGCAGCCGCCCGTCGCGCCGGGCGGCGCTGCGAGCCGTCACCTGCGCGACCGCACGCTCACGCCCGGCCTCGGTCACCCCGCACACCCGGCCCTCGTACCCCGACCCCGCCAGCCGGTGCCCCATCGCCTCGTCGACCACCGGCGGGATCACCGCACCGTAGATCGTCGCCGTCGCCATGTACGGCTCCCCCGGCAACGCGATGTTCCGCTTACTGCCGTGGACCAGCCACACCAGCGCGCCCAGCTCCCGCAGCACCTTCACGTGCCGTTTCACCGTGGCCGGCGACGTACCGGTCCGCCGGGCAGCGCCCGCCAGGTCGTAGACGACGATCCCGCGCCGGTAGTCCATCCGAGCCGCGAGATCCCGAGCGACCACGAGCGTCGTCGGACCGGCACCCTCATGCAGCCCAGCAGCAACCAGCCACACCACCGCACGCAGCCACGCCCGCGGCTCAGCACGCCGCGACCGCGTCCAGACGACGTCCTGGTCCCGACCCAGCACCCGGGCATGCCGCACCTCCGGCAGACCCTGCCTGGACGCCTTCGGCTGCGCCGCGTTCCGCTGGCCGGGAACCCCTCCCCGCAGCTCGTCGACCGAGTCGTCGACGTCCTCAGGCAGCGGGTGGTTCAGCACGGCGACCGACGTCGCGCCCGCGCTCACAGGGCACCACCGCTATACCGGGTGACTGACCGGTATGCCGCCGAAAACCTCTGCGGCGCAGAAGGTGCAAAGCGTGATGAATCGATGATCGATCCCGTCACACGGGAAGATTCGGACACCCAAACCTGATCGAAACGGACATGGGTCGGCTTTTCATAAACCGGGAGATCGGGCACTATGACGTTGACCAGCTTTCAGATGCGCGGACATACCAGAGCCCTCGGGCCCTGGTCTGGGTGTGCGGATGGGTTGGGAAACCGTTCAGGCGAGTGGGGATCACCTCTCTCTGTTTGGCCGGTGAACCGCGAAGCCCCTGTGGGGGGTCCCGCGGTGTGACACCAGCGGTGCTGATCTGCGGCTGTGGTGGCTGTGGTGGTTGCCGGTGGTGGTGGCCCTGGTAAGGGGCCGATTTGGGATATGAGCGGCTCAGTGAGCCGCGGTTCAGGACCAGCGGGAACTGGGACCTGAGCAACCGATACGGCGGTAAGCCGGTCGGTAGACGGGCCGCGCGAGGCCAGCGGATTGGTAGTCCGCTTCCTGGCGCGCGCGGCCGATGGCCACTAGGTCATCCCGACCCCCCTTCGGAGGCCGGCGTCGGCATGCCCTCGTCCAGCTCAGCGGCTTCGGGGAAACGCTCCGCGAGGCGCTTGAGCAGGTGAATGTAGGCAGCGCGCTGCGGGCGCCGGGGGTTGCTCTTACCTAGCTCCCAACGCACGACGGCGAGGCGCTTCACACCGACCGCGTCCGCGACGTCCTGCTGCGTGAGGTTTGCGGCGAGGCGCAGTTGAGCGCGCACGCGCGGCGGCGGCAGGACGTCGTCCAGGCCGTCCAGCAGGGCATCAACCCGCTTCAGGCGGTCCGGGTCGGACATAGCGCAGGCTCCCATGATCGATCGATCTCCGAAACATACACTATTTGATCTAAAGTGGGGGTGCACTGTTGCCGTGAACGGCGATGCGCCCGACGCCCGGTAGGGTCCGGGACCGTGCACCGACTCGCGCTTTTCGATCTGGACGGCACGCTGGCCGACCGACAGGCGGCGCTCAGCGACGCGTTGACCCGCCTGTGCCGCTCCCGCGCGCTCTCCCCAAATGCCGAGCGGTGGCTGCGCATCGAGCTGGCCGACCGTGCGACCGCCAACGACTTCGCCCGGCTGCGGGAAGCCTTCGGCCTGGAGGCGTCGGCTGCGGACCTGTGGGAGGAGTACGTAGACCTCATGTCGTCCGCCGTCACTTGCCGCCCCGAGGTCCTCGATGGCCTGGTCCGCCTGCGCGCGGCTGCCTGGACGATCGGCATCATCACCAACGGGGCCAGCGACATCCAGCGCGCCAAACTCGCCGGGACCGGCCTTGCCGACTTGGTCGACGGCGTCGCCGTCTCGGGTGACCTGGAGATCCGAAAGCCGGGCTTGAGGCTCTTCGAGCTCGCGGCGTCCCGGTGTGGCGTCAGCCTCGCGGACGGCGGGTGGATGATCGGCGACAACCCGGCCGGAGACATCGGCGGTGGACACCAGGCCGGCCTGCGCACCATCTGGCTGCGCGGCCGACCGTGGCCCGATGGACTCCCGGCAGCTCACCACGTCGTCGACGACGTCACCGACGCCATCACCATCCTCCTCAACGAGAGGGAGTAGCGCCATGGCCAAGCCGACCGTCGGCATCCTCCACCCCGGCAGCATGGGCTCCGCCGTCGCCGCCTGCGCTGCGACCAACGCGGCCGCCGTCCTCTGGTGCGAGACCGGGCGCAGCACCGCGTCGGCGGCGCGCGCCGCCCGGTTCGGCCTGGCGCCGGTGGCCCAGCTGACCGAACTGCTGGACCGCAGCGACATCGTCATCAGCCTCTGCCCACCGGCTGGTGCCGAGGACCTGGCCCGCGACGTCGCCGAGCACAGCTTCGCTGGGGTGTACGTGGAGGCGAACGCCATCAACCCCGAGCGAGCACAGCGGATTGCCGCGCTGCTCGAACCGGGCGCGACCGTCGTGGACGGCGGCGTCGTCGGCTCCCCGCCGGTCGCAGGCAAGACCTCGACCCTGTACCTGTCCGGTCCTGCCGCCGCGACCGAGCGCATTGAGGCGCTGTTCGCGGGCACCGCCGTCCAGACGGCGGTGCTGGGCACGGAGATCGGGAAGGCGTCCGCGCTGAAGCTGGCGTACGCGTCGTTCCAGAAGACCTCGCGGGTCCTGGTGGCGCTCGCGGTCGGCATGGCGCGCGAACACGGCGTCGACCAAGAGCTCATCGAGGTCGCCTCGAAGCGCACCGACTCGTACCTGTCCGAGCCGCAGTACGTCACCAAGACCGCGGCACGCGCTTGGCGCTGGGGCCCAGAGCTGGAGGAAGCCGCCGACGCGCTCGCGGCCGCAGGCCTCCCGCCCGAGATGCTGCGCGCGGCCGCGTCCACGCTGGCACGGTGGCACGAGGTCAAGGACGTCAGCGAGCTCACGCTCACCGACGCCCTGGACCGACTTGCCCAGCCGTAGCCTGCGCTCATGCCGACGCCGCCCCCGCCCGCTGCGTCAGCAACTGGTCGATGAGTCTCGCCGCGTCCTGCGGGGCCGCCGCTGTGGTGTCGACGGTCAGGTCCCAGGTCGTACCCGGGTGCGTGTCCAGGTCCTCGCGGGTCGCGTCCCACGCCGCCAGGCGCGCCCCGGTGTCACTGTCGCCGCGCCCCGCAGACCGCTGCCCTGTCACCTCGCGCGGGCACCACAGCAACACCAAAGACCAGTCGGCCGGGTAGCCGTCGACCAGCGCGCGGATGCCGTCGATCTGCCCGAGGTGCACCACGGGCACCCCGCTCGCGAACGCCGCATCCACGCCGGGCCGGTCGATCACGTACGTGTTGGCGTACCGCGCGTTCGCGTAGACGACGTCGCCTGCGGCCTCGAGCTCATGCAGCTGCTCCGCTGTGCCCATCCGATAGCCGGCGGCCTTGCCCGTCCCGACCTTGAGCCGCGCGAACTGCGCGTACCGCTGGCTCAGCTCGGTGAGCGCGGCGGTGACGGTGTCCTTGCCCGACGCCGGCGGGCCGTACAGGATCACGCCCTGCCGTCCGGTCATGAGTACATCGCCCCCATCGCCTGCCGGGCCTGGTCCGCGAGCGTCACCGCGGTGCCCAGCCGGTTGTCGACGACCAGGTGCGGCACCGCCGGGCGCAGGTCGAGGTCGATCGTGGCCATGTACTCGTCCCACCGCTGTAGCTTCCACGCGTCCCGGGCTGCGGAGCGGAATCCGATGTATTCGCGCATCGACTCCTCGTCGCAGCGGACCCATACGGGGAAGACGTCGACCCCCATCGACCCCGCGCGGTTGGCCAGGCGCTGCATCCAGTCCGGGTCGGTCATCTCGGCAATAAACGGGGCGGTCAGTACGGTGGAGATGCCGCACTTGATATTGGCCATGGCGGACTGCATCAGGCAGTCGTACTCCACCGGCCGGACCTGCTCGCGGTAGAGGTCGGTGTGCCGGTCGTTCGCATCGCCCTCCAAGGCGACCAGGAGGCGTTCCACGAGCGGGCGAGTGAGCGGGTCCTTGTCGAGCAGTGGCCAGCCGGTGAGCTGGACGAAGAAGCGGGCGAGCTCGGTCTTCCCGCTACCGGCGAAGCCGCCGACCAGGATGAGCACGGGACGGTGGGGGTCGCCGCCAGTGTGCCGACGCTTCCACGCATCGATAATCCGCTGCTGCAGGTCGAAGTGGTCGGCCTCGTCCGAGCCCGGCGCGATGCGGTGAACGGCCCGCTCAACAGCCAGGACGTGTGACCCGTTGAGGCGGTCGTCCAGCGGCGTGAGCTTGAAGGAGGACTCTTCCCCGGGCAGAGCCGTACGGAATCCCAAGTCGGGTTCGGTGGCCCGGTAGAGGAGGCAGTAGGCCCGCCGGTAGTGGGGGCCAGGGAAGACCTCGCCCTGCTCGTGCTGCCACAAGGTCTGAGGATTTGCGGCGGGGATGCCCTTGAGCTTGGCCTGCTCGGCAACCTCCCGAAGGCGTTCGCCGGCCTTCTCCAGCGTTAGACCGTGCGCCTCCCGCTGCTCGCGAAGCCGGTCCGGCCTCCACCCTGCTCTTTGCCTGCCCACGCTGTCCCCCTCCGTCATCGTCATGCTCGCGAGCCTAGGACGCAGCCCCCAAATCCCGTGTGTACGCGGATGTTGAAAACCCGTGAATGGAAGTGCGTACGGGCTTCGACAAGCCACTGTGATGTTGCGTTTGCCTCGTTGTCGCTGAGATTGGCCCCACAAGACGGACCAGACAGGGGGCGGCAATGCAGGGCATCGAACGGTTAGGCATCGAATTCGTAGTCCAGCACGTACGAAGCGCTGTCGAGGGTCATCTCGTTGATCTCGACGACGCGCTCTTCGCTGTCGAAGGCAGTCCGGCAGAGCTTGATCACGGACCGCTCATCCGACATGCCGAGCGCCGCAGCCTCGGGGCTCGTTGGCAGTCGGCTTCGGATCTCCTCGCGGAAGCGCACGACCGTGTGACCGAGGTCAGCGAGTCGGGCGTAGATGCCACCCGGCCCCGTGTCGGCCTGAGTGATCGCCGAGCCTTCCACCAGCTCGTAAGGGAGGTAGGAAACGGCGAACATCACTGCGCGGCCGTCCAGCACGTATCGACGGGAGCGCACGCAGGCTGCCTGCCCTTCCCCCAGTTCAAGCACACGAGCGATGTGCGGCGGCGGAACCGCCTGGTCGACGGTCACTTGATCAACAGCAAGTGGCCGGTCTTCGTCAGCCGACCAGATCGACTTGCCTGCACCCCACTGGTCGCGTGCCAGTCGCTGAATTCCATGCCGCCGGATTGGGCGGAACGACTGGACGAAGACCCCGGCGCCCTTCCGAGACTCAGCAAGTCCCTGATTTTTGAGGGTGCGAAGAGCCTGCCGGGCGGTGAGTGCGGCGACGCCGTACTGCGCAGCGAGTGCGTTTTCTCCTGGCAGTCGATCACCGGGACTGTACTCCCCCGCCTCGATGGCGGCCTTCAGGTCGTCCGCAATCCGCCGGTACTTGGGCAGCTGGCTGCCCGTCTCTTTCGCCATGTGTCTCCCTACCTCGCTAGCGATCCTAAAGCGGCCAGCTATCGGGATCGCCGGAAGGGCGGCTTGATCCACGCGGGAGCCACTGGAGGAGCTTACATCGTTAACGAACTTCTTGACATCGCTAACGAACCTCGCTTCACTGAGTCCATCGACCTTGTTAACGAGGTGGACGAGACCTCGTCTCGGGACTGCACAGACCTGCCCAGCCGCCATCGGAGCGCTTCCCGCGCCCTGCCTTTCCGAGAGGAGCACCACCTCATGAACGTCACCCGTCGCCCCGCCGCCAGCCTCGCCACCGAGCATTTCGAGACGGAGACCCAGGAGCTGTTGGACGCGATCGGCGTGGAGCTGCCGGAATTCGGCGACATCGACATGGACGTCGCCTTCGGGACGCCGCTGGAGATGTTCGAGGCTGGCGCCCTTCCCCACGAGCGGCTGGACGGCCTGGACATCACCGCCGCCGTCGCCGCGATCGAGGCCCGCGAGAACCGAATGCTCGCCGCCCGCGACATCGTCGCCACCGACCCGACCGCCACCGAGCTCGTCCGTGAGCGCCTGGTCGACGTCCTTCTCCCCTACGCCACACAGCTGCGCATCACGCGGCCTGCGGCCGCCACGGCGCTCGTGCCACTGGCGGCCTAGCTCCAGCCGGGTCTTCACGGACCCGGCTCCCTCACCCGGACGCCGTCTCGTACGCGGCCGGATGTGGGAGCCGGACCATCGGTCCCCTTCGCACCACCCACAACCGAAGAGCACTACCGCAGAGAGCTATGTGGATGTCCGCGCCTTGAGTGGCGGGCTGCCGGGTGACGAACGACGAGGTCCCCGTGCCGGCTCTTTGCGTGCACCACCCACAGCAGTTGCGCTGCCCCCTCCCCACGGCCCTCGTACGTCCGTGGCGGGCGGAGAACGCAACCAAGGCCGAAACCGAGCTTCTTCCTCGTTGACCAGGGAGTTCCTGATGCGTCCCAGCCGTCGGCCCGCCCTCAAGGCGAGCGAGATCCCGCCCCAGAACCTCAACCTCCGCGAGGGCGAGCGCCAGTCGATTGTCTGTCCCGACTGCGACACGTGGCACCCGCTCTACCGCAAGATGATCAAAACCCACCACCTGGACCGCGAGGTCCGCGGCGGCCGCGCTCCCCGCTGCCCCGGCAGCGCGCAGCTGATCGACATGGACATCAGCGTCGAGCAGTGGGGCGAGAGGATGCTCGCCGCCGACAGCACGGCGACGGGCCGCCGCTCCGCCCGCCAGCACTACAAGCCGCTGGCGCAGCCGCCCACCCCGATCTACCGCCTCGCTGACCGAGGCCCGCAGGGCACGCCGACCCTGCCCCGCCTGCTCCCGCTGCTGGAACGTGCTCGCCACGCCGTCGACCAGCACCGCGTTGCCTGCTCCCTCTGCAGGACCGGCGGACGGTGCGACGCGGGGCGTGCCCTGGAGTTCCGGTTCGCTGAGACTGAGGCCTCCTGCACGATCGCCCGGGAGCAGCTGCACCGCCAGGAGCGCGAGCAGGGCGGCCGGTCGGCTGCCCCGACGCGCCGCTCCGAGTGGGCGGCCGTGCTCCCGGCGGTCCGGGAAGCCGACACCCGCCGTACGTTCGTGCCGGTCCCGCCCGGCCGGGCCGAGGCACCCGCCAAGGCCGGAACCGCGAACGTGCCGACGGAGCCGGAGAACCTCGAGGCGCACGACCGGCGGCAGGCCGAGCTCGGCCAGCAGTACGCACAGCGGAAGGGCTCGGTGGCTCTGTCCGCCTGACCCGCCCGGGACGAACGACCGAGGCCCCGGCCGACCCCACGCGAGGGGGTCGGCCGGGGCCTCGGCTGCTCGTAGCAGTCGACTCCCCAAATGGGGAGTGATCGCGACAGCCCTTGGGATTGCAGCCCTCGGACTGTCCAGGACCTGACTCGGAGGACCTGATGCAGCTCAGCATGACACGCACGACCCCGACTCCGTCGTCCGGCATCTACGACGACATGGAGGACGCCGACAACCGCAAGGGTCCGGAGCGCGACGAGACCGACCGCGCCTTCCACGACCTCGTGGGGCAGCTGGTGGACGACGGTGACACCCGTGCCGCTGTGGCCGGCCGCCGGGTACGGCGCACGCTCCAGGAGATGGCCCCCGGCTACGTCCGTCAGCCGGTGCTGATCCTGCACCGGCCGACGATGGGCCAGTGCCCGCTCTGCGAGCGGTGGAACTGCCCCGGGCACGACTGCCCGCCCGGCGTCACCGCGCTGGACGAGCAGGGCCACAAGGACCTGAGCGACAAGGTCGGGAAGAAGAACGAGCAGTCCGAGAACCCGTACCCGAAGTAGCGGTGGCCGCTCTCATACGCGCCGCCCGGACCGCGCAGCACCTCGCGGTCCGGGCCGTCACCGCGCACGGCCTGGTCCACCCGATCACCCTCGCGCTCCTGGCGGCCGCCTCCACGGCGGCCGCCAGGGCGTGGGAGGCCGGTCACCAGGTAACGGACATTCACCCCGCCAGCACCGCGAGCAGCCCCGGGACGCACCCCGGGGCTGCTCCGTACGGACCCAGGAGGTCCTGATGAACCCTTCCATCGTCACCGCCGTCTACGCCCCCTCCGCTGACCTGCCGGTCAACACGAACTGGCGGACCCGCAGCGCGTGCCGGGACGAGGACCCCGACCTGTTCTTCCCCATCGGCACCACCGGCCCGGCCGTGGTCCAGGCCGAGGAGGCCAAGGCCGTGTGCCGTACCTGCCCGGTCATGGAGGCCTGCCTGGACTGGGCGCTGGACTCCGGCCAGGACCACGGCGTGTGGGGCGGCACCGACGAGAGCGACCGCCGCCGGATCCACCGCCGTGCCGCGCGCCTGCGCCTCAAGCAGCAGAAGACCGCCGCGTGACGAAGCGCGGCTTGTACGAGCTCTACATGGCCGCCGCCGACGCCGTCCGTGACCACGACGCCACGTGCACCACCTGCACGCCGGAGCGCCGCTGCCCGCCGGGCGCCCGCCTGTACGGCGAGCTGGTCCGGCTCCAGGACGACTACCTCGCCCAGCAGAGGACCCGGCGCACCTGACCGCACCCTTTCGTGCCCGCCCGGCGGGAGCCGCCCTGAGTTTCGGGCCCGCCCCGCGCCGTTTCGCGAGCACGACCGCCCGCCCTCCGGACCGTGGGCCTTCTCGGACGGTCGGAGGGGGTAGAGCGGGTGTCCGGTTCGCAGGTAGCTGTCCGCCCAACTGGCCGTTTCGGGAACGCCTCACCGCGTTTCGGGAGCGGCCCTCGCCGTTTCGCGCCCACCCGGACACCCCCTTCTGGAGGACCTGATGACGATCACCGACTGGCCGCGAACCGCAGCCGAACCCGACCCCGCTTCGCCCCCGCCGACCGCCGTTTCGAAGACACCGGCCGCCGTTTCGGGAACACCCGGCACCGTTTCGGAGACGGGCGAGTTCGTTTCGGAGACGGAAAGCGGAACCGGAATGAACAACTCCGCCGCGAGGCTGACCGGTACTCAGAAGTGGACGGCTGGGGCGATCGTCGTGTTCGCGCTCGCCCTCGCGGGCATCGGCCTCTACCTCTCCTTCGAGCACGTCGCCCAGTTCGCCCACGAGGAGCTGCGCTTCGACTCGCTCGGCAAGGGCCAGCTGTTCGCGGTCGGCGTCGACGTCGGCATCATGGTGATGATCGCGGTCGACCTGCTGATGGCCTGGCTCAAGCGCCCCATCAGCTGGATCCGCTACCCGGTGTGGCTGCTGACCGCCGCGACCGTCGTCCTCAACGCCGCGTCCGGCGCCCCCCGGGACCGGGCGTGGCAGTTCCTGGACTACGTCGCCGCCGGCGCGCACGGCGTCGTGCCGGTCTTGTTCATCATGGTGGTGGAGCTGGGCCGCACGTCGATCGACCGCGTTGTCCGGCCTGACCAGGCCGAACGCGACTCGATCCCGTGGCTGCGGTGGGTCCTCGCCCCGGTCGCGACGTCCCGGATCTTCCGCCGGATGCGGCTGTGGGGCGTCACCTCCTACCCGGAGATGACCCGCCGCGACCAGGATCTCATCGCCTACGAGCAGTGGCTCAAGCGCAAGTACGACGGTGACATCTCCCAGGCGTCCGAGGACGAACTGCTGCCGATGAAGATGGCCCCGTACGGCTACACCGTCGCCCAGGCCCTGGCCATGCCCGACGAGCAGGACCGGGCAGCTCAGGAGCGGGCGGAGGAGGCCGAGCGTCGCCGCCTGGACGCGGAGACCCGCAGCGAGGTCGCCCAGGCGGAGTCCGCAGCCGAGAGGCTGCGCGCCAAGGGCAAGGTGGAGTTGGTCCAGGCCGAGGTCGACGGCCAGACCGGTCAGGCCCGCGCCCACGCCCGAGCCCAGGTCAGCGCGGCGGAGAAGGCCGCCGCGCTGGAGCAGAAGGCGCTGGAGAACGCGGTGGTCGCCGAAGCCCGCGCCCGAGAGGCCGAGGCCGAGCGCCAGGAAGCCGAGGAGCGCAGGGCCGCTGCCGCCGCCGATCTGGAGAAGGCCGGCCTGGAGCGCAAGGCCGCCGAGCAGCGCAAGGCAGCGGCCGAAGCGGACGCGGTCGCCGCTGCGGAGGCCGGTGCGATCGAGACCGAGCGGATCGCTCTGGCACGCAAGGCGACGGCGGCCGCCGACCTGGACGCGGCCGAGCTGGAGCGGCGGGCGGCCCAGAAGCGGAAGGAAGCTGCGGAGGCCGACCGGGCCGCCGCGGCGGAGGCACAGGCCATCGAGACCCAGGCCATCGCCGAAGCCCGCCGGGCTGCTTCCGAAGCCGATCGGGTCGCTGCCGAAACCGAAGCCGCTGCTGCCGAAACGCGGCGGGCCGCTGCCGAAACCGCGCGTCTGGAGGCGGAGGAGCGGCGGCAGGCGGAGGTCGTTCTCGCCGACGCCGCACGGGCCAAGGAAGAGGCAGCCGAAGCCGAACGGGCTGCTGCCGAAACGCGGCGGGCTGCTGCCGAAATCGAGCGGGCCGCGGTCGAAGCCGAGGACATCGCACGGCTCAAGCCGCGCGAGCGGGGGCTGCGCAAGGTCGCCCGGATGATCCTGGCCGTCGGCGGCGACGCCGAGAGCCTGCCCCTCGCCGACATCCAGCACGAGCTGCTGCTCAACTCCCCCGGCACCGCTTCCGAGTACCGCGCCGAAGCCGCCCAGCTGCTGGCGGATGGCTACGTACCGGGGCAGTGACCTGCACAAACAGGCCGCTCGACGGTTCCACCGGCCCCCGAGACGAAGACAGCGCCTCGGGGACGCGGTGAAGGCGCCGTAACGCCCCCCAAAGCCTCCCAGATCGCCCCCGCCCCCAGAAGGAGAACCCCCTCATGGATATCAACGCCCTGTTCACGGATGAGGGCCTGCGGGCCTTCACCGCGACCGTCCGCGACCAGCACGTTCGTGACGCCCAGCAGTACGGGCAGATCGCCGACATCGTGCGCAGCCGCCTCCAGCAGACGCCGATCGAGGGCGACCGCTGGATGGCCAAGAGGCTGCGGGCCTGGAAGGTCGCCCGGCAGCTCAAGGCCATGCAGAAGGCGTCCACCGAGGCCGCGGCCAAGGCCGAGGCCCTGTACGCGACCTACGTCAACGAGGTCCTGGAGCTCCCGCAGCGCAGGGCGGTCGCGGAGGCCAAGCGCCTGGAGCGCAAGCAGGGCCGCCAGGCCGCCGTCGGCGCGGCCGTCGCCGGTTCGCTGAACCGCACGGTGACCGCGCTCAACACCCCCCAGGAGCAGCCCGGCGGCACGGTTCCGCAGGCGAGGCCGGCGGAGTTCGTGGCCCCGGACAACCCCTGGCAGCAGTGGCCGATGGCGGCCGGCGGTGAGCGGCCGACGAGCACGATCAACGACTACTTCCCGAAGGGAGACGGGAAGTGACGACGCCTCGGCAGACGCAAAACCGTGCGAAGCACTGGAACGGGCGGGTTGCCGAGGCCACGACCGACCAGGAGCGGGCCGGGGTCTGGTACGACGCGTGCCGGACCCTGGCCCGCCAGGCCGAGCGCGAGGGCAAGCCGAGCCTGTGGCCCGCGCTCACCCAGGTACTGCACGACTTCTACAAGCAGCACGGAGGGTGACGAAGTTCTTCTTCTTCACCGCCCCCTCCCCACCGCCCGGAGCACCCCAAGGCGCGCGCGTGTCGTGCGCGCGCGAGGGTGCCCCAGGCGGTGACCTTCTGTCAACTCCGAGAGGGAGACGTCATGGCCGACGACGACGGCCCCAACAACGTGATCAACTTCCCCCGCGTGGGCTTCACGGCTCCCACCGATCCCCCGGCCGAGCCCTCCGAACCGGCCTCCGCCGACGTACCGTTCGCCGCCCCCGCAGACCCCGCCCCGGCCACTCCGGAGGCGTTTGCACCCGCGACGCGAACCGACCCGATGGGCGTTATCGCGACCCTCCCGGACCCTGGTCAGGGAGCCCCGTTCGCCGCCGCTCCGGGGCCCACCGCGACCCCGGCTCCGACCGGTGCGGCGGTGCCGTCGACCTTCCGCTCGGAGGGCGCCCCGGCACCCGCAACGCCGGGGCTCGGCTCGCTGTCCCTGGCGGCGGTCCTGGCGGTCTCCCTCGCGGCGATGCGCGGGATTCACTCCAGCATCGCCTCGGGGCGGGCCAGCCGGGAGCAGCGTGAGGCGGTCGCGAAGACCGCGAGCAGCGGCAAGGACGGCTCACCCAAGGGCGGTTCGAAGAAGCCGGTGCCGTCCGGTCCGGAGTACGGCCGCAAGGCCCTCCAGAGCGGTCCTGGCGGCTCGTCAGGACGCTCCGGCTCCGGTGGTCCGGGCCGGTCGGGGCGGGGCGGCAGCGGGGCGCTCAGCGGCTCGGGAGGCCGGGGGCGCGGCGGGTCGACGACCAAGTCGCCCAGCGGCTCCGGCAGCGGTTCCGGTGGTGGTCGCGGACGGGGTCCGGGCGGCGGTTCAGGCTCCGGCTCCGGCGGCGGCCGCACCAACTCGCCGAAGAAGAACAGCTCCGGCGTCACCCCGGTGACGCGCACCTCGCAGGGCGGCGGCCTCAGCCTCAAGAAGAACCGCAACCCCGGATCGTCCGGGGGTTCGGGCGGTTCGGGCGGCGCCGGTAAGGGGCCGAACAACAGCGGCGGTGGCGGCAGGAAGAACCGCGGCCCCGGCGGCGGTGGCGGGTCCGGCTCCTCCGGAGGCGGGGCCGTCCTGAACCGCAAGGGCGGACCCGGCAGCACCGGGACCGGTGCCGGGGGGTCCGCAGGTGGCTCGCACAAGAAGCACGGCCCGGGCACCGGCAAGACGACGGGCCCCAACCTGGGCAAGGGGAACAAGACCACGCCCCCCACGAAGGGGACGGGCGGGAAGTCCACGCCCGGTCCGTCCGGCCCGAAGGTTCCGAAGGGGTCGGGCACCGGGAAGGGCACAGCGTCCGGGCCGAAGAGCGGCACGAAGAAGTCGCCGCGCGGGACGACCGGCCCGTCCGGGATCCTGCGCAAGAAGCCCGGCACCACCACCTCGGGCACCGGCCCGAAGACGAAGCCGAAGGGGAAGGGCGGCAGCGGCTCGGGCACCACGGCGCCCGGCAGCAAGCGCGGCGGCGGGAAAAGCAAGACCCGCTCCGGCAAGGGCGGGACGGGCCCGGCCTCGGTGCCCGCGCCGGTACCCACGGCACCGGGCGGGAAGTCCCGCAAGGGCAAGAAGGTCACGCTCACCCCGGGGATCGCGCACGGCACCATGGCGGCGTCGGACACGTACGGCTGCCGTTGCCGCAAGTGCCGCCGCTTCGACCGCGCGTACGGCAAGAAGATGGACGCGGCACGCAAGTCCGCCGCCCGGGGCCGGACGACCTTCGGCGAGGCTGTGCATGAGACCGCTGAGAAGCGGCTTAAGCGCCGCCGCAAGAAGATGGGCCCGCCGGTTGTCACGAAGGTCAAGGTCAGGAAGCCGAAGAAGAAGTCCGGCCCGAAGACCAAGACCACCAAGCCCGGCAGCACCAAGCCCGCCGGCCCCGCCGCGAAGACGCCTTCCGGGCCTGCCGGGAAGACACCGTCGGGTCCGGCCGCGAAGGCCCCGACCCGCCGCACGCCCTGGTCCACGGCCAGGGCGCGGGCCCGCAAGCGCGCCCGGATGCGCACCACCACGGTCCCCACCCCGGTTACCGGCACGACCGTCTCCGCCCCGCCCATGCCGCCGGTCCCGCCCAGCCCTCCGGCAGCTGCACCGGCCCCGGCCGTCGCGGCCGCCGCACCGGCCGGAACTGCCGGTGCTGCCACCGCCTCACCCCCGTCTCCGGCTCCGCCGGGTCCTGCTGCTGTACCGGCCCCGGCCGCCGCAGCCACCGGACCCGCTACGGCTCCGGCTTCGGCGGGCGGGGGCACGATGCCGGGCACCGGCCAGCAGCGCCTGACGCCGTTCGAGGCGATGGGCATGGCCACGGCGGTACCCGCACAGCCCGGGCCGATCACGGTCGAACGCGCCGATACCCCCGGGCCCAGCCCGGCGTCCGGCACGGGCGGCCCCGCCGACAACCCGAGCACGAAGGAGAACAGCGTGAGCACCGTCCCCGACACCCGCGACAGCTGGATGGCCCAGTGGGGCAGCGGCGGCATCACGGACATGGACGCCCAGCACAAGACGGAGGTGACCCTCGACGACACCCTCGACGTCCTTGAGGAGCTCACCCAGCAGTCGTTCACGGCGCACGAGACCTGCAACAAGCTCTCCGCCAAGGCCAGGCAGATCCGGTACGAGCTGGAGGACCTGGCCGCCGACCTGCGCTCCACGCACAACGTCATCGGCCGCCTCACCGGCGCCGCGATGGCGAAGCTCGCGGAGTCGATGGAGGTGCTGGACCGCAAGGCCAGGGAGATGGCCACCAAGTCCCTCACGGCCGCCGAGCTCTCCGAGAGCGCGGAGAACGCCATGTTCGACGCCTACCGGCCGCTCCAGCAGGCCACCGAGGACACCGGCCTGGCCGTCCCCGCCGCCCGCATCCACAACCAGAACTGAGAGAGGAGATCATCACGTGAGCGACAACCTCCCCGCCATCCCCGGCATGAACAACACCGTCGCCAGCAGTACCGGCGGTACGGGCGGTCCCCTCGGCTTCCTCGCCCTCGCGGGCCGCACCGCGAAGCTCGCCGCCTCCGCCCTCTTCCTCAAGGAGGGCATGCACCGCCTCCGCTCCCACATGGAGGCCAACTCCACCGCCGCCCTGCGCCTGGCGGAGATGTGCGGCCAGGCCGAGGTCGAGCCGCGCTTCACCTCGATGATCGAGGACGTCTCAACCGCCCTCACCGGCGTCGCGGAGGCCTCCGGCGACATGGTCAACGCCGCCGACTCCGTCGACACCGACGCCCGCGGCTTCAACGGCGCGCACGAGCAGGAGTACCGCCCCGGCTACGAAGCCTCCAACGCCTCCGGAGTCCAACAGGCCAAGCCCGGCTTCTACCGGCGCACCGGCCGCCGCCACTAACTCCAACCCACCCACCGCAACACGGGGCCGCACCCACACCGGGCGCGGCCCCGCGCTGCGCCCTGCCCAGACAAGGAGGCTGCGTTGAGCACCACCGACCAGGCGGCACCGGCCGTCGACACCACCAAGTCCGTGCCGAGCCACGTCCTCTACCGGCGCGTCCTGGCCGAACGCACCTCCTACGCGCTGACCGCCGCCGGGATGGCCGTCGGCCCGCAGCTGGACGACAGCGCCTGGTCCTACCTCGCCTCCGGCGGCATCGGACTGGGCACCCTGGCCTGGCTGTACGCGAAGACGAAGAACACCGACCCGGGCCAAGGCCTGAGCGCCATCACCCGGGCGCAGCGCGCGATCCCGTTCCTCACGGCCGCCGGCACCTACGTGGCGAACCTGATCACCCCCGGCTTCAACTGGTGGGAGGTCGTCGCCCCCGCGGCGTGGGCCGGGCTGATGGGCTGGATGGCGCCGCTCACCCGCAGCGCCTCCCTGGTCCTGGAGCTCACCGACCACCAGGTGCCGACCGGCACCGGCCTGGCGCCCCGGGAGCTGACGTACACCGAGTTCCTCGCCGCGAAGTGGGCGCAGGCCACCGGCGACGGCACCCGGCTCGTCTCCATCGCCCCGTACCGGGCCGACCGGCCGGACTTCGAGGCCGTCGTCGTCGCCCAGGCCGGGAAGGCCGTGCCCACCTTCACCGACGTACAGCTGGCCGCCGCGTTCGACTTCCCGGTCGGCACGGTGAAGATGCGGCCGGTCCAGGGCTCGGGGCCCGGCCGGATGCGGCTGGTCGCCCGGCCCACCTCGGAGGACACCGAGGCCGTCGCCGAAGGCATCCGGGGCCTGTGGGAGACCGCGGTCGCCGCCCCGGGCAAGGCCGCCCCCGGCGTCGACCTGATCGACCACCGGACCGAGAAGGACCGCATCGTCCTCCTGGTCGCCTCCCCGCCCGGCAAGACGATCTACCTGCCGCACACGGCGATCTGCTCCGCCTTCGGCATCGACGACCCCTCCCGCCTCGTCATCGAGACCGACGGCATCCGCCAGGGCGTCGTCTCCATCTACAAGACCAACCCGCTGATGAAGGTCCGCAAGGCCACCGTCGAAGACCTGACGATGGACGAAAAGGGCCGCATCACCATCGGCGTCTGCCACGACGGCAAACCGGCCCGGATGCGCCTGTGGGATCCGGGCCAGGGTGCGCTGCGAGGCATCACCGCCGGCGTCACCGGCGCGGGCAAGAGCGTGCTGCAGAACCTGATCCTCGCCGGGGAGAAGCGCTCCGGCGTCGTCTCCTGGGTCGGCGACGTCCAAGGCGGCATGTCCCTCCCCGAGGCGGAAGGCCGGGTCGACTGGTTCGCCAAGGGGCCGGTCGAAACGCTGCTGATGCTCACGGCCGCGCACGCGGTCATGAAGTACCGCGAGCGGATCAGCAACGAGATGGGGCGCGGCGACTTCGCCCTGGGCAGGCCGTGGCCGCTCATCAACATCACGCTGGACGAGATCAACCGGCTGCTGTCCCACCCGGACGAAGCGATGCGCAAGGCCACCGCCTACCTCATCGCCGACATCCAGAAGACCGGCCGCAAGGTCGGCATCGGCATCCGGCTCGCCGTGCAGTCCCTGCACCTCAAGGACCTCGGTGACGACGACGCGATCCGCCAGCAGGGCAAGGTCGGCGCCCTGTTCCTCATGCGCACCGCGAGTTCCTCCACCAAGGAGATGGGCCTGGACGGCATCGCCCCGGCCGGTTTTCAGATGGAGAACATCCCCGCCCGGATCTACGAGAACGGGCAGATCGAAGCGCTGTTCTCCGGCCAGGACGACGAGGACGGCGAGAGTACGGCCGGGATGGCGTACATGTTCCTCGACGGCCGGGCGAAGTTCATGAGGACGTTCTTCGCGGAGAAGGTCGACGGGGTCTATCCGGACCTGATCGCCCTGTACGGCGAAGAGCCGGCCAACGGCCTCACCCCGGGTGAGGCGGCGGCCGCGCAGGCCAAGGTCGGGCTCTACGACCTGCGGCACACCAACCCGTACGCCGACTGCGACACCCTCGCCCAGGCCTTCTCCGGTGCCTCCAGCAGCGCCCCCGAACCCGGTACCCCCGCGCCTGCAGCCGACATGGACGGACACGGCGGCGATACCCCGGGCGCGCCCGCTCCGTTCGGCGGGCCGTTCGCGGACATCCCGTTCGGCCTCGACAACGACCCCGGCGAGGAGCCCGGCCTCCAGGACCAGATCCTTGAACTCCTCGCGGACGGGCCCAAGCCGCTCAAGGAACTGCGCGCCGCGCTGCCGGACTTCCAGCCCTCCAGCGTCAGCAACGCCTGCTCCCAGCTCAAGGCGAAGGGCCTGGCCACCACACGCAAGCGCGGCGTCTGGCAGCTCACCGACAACTGACCCGCACCCCCGACACCCCAACTCACCGAAGGAAAAGAACCGTGGCCCTGTCGATCTCCCTGGTCGTCCTGCTCGGCATCATCGTCCTCATCCTCGTCCGTACCGGCTACCAGCGGATCCTGCCGGGCATCGCCGTCTGCCTGTTCGGCTTCTTCCTCGCCAGCACCGGCATCGCCCCCACGGTCAACAGCGCGATCTCCTCCCTCACCGGCTGGATCAGCAGCTTCTGACCAGCCCGATCCCACCCCGCCCGTACGCGAAGGAGAGCCCGATGAACAACCGCCCCCTGGTCCTGGTGGCCGACTCCGCCGACGTCCTCGCGGCCAGCCCCGAGGCCCGCACCCTCGTCACCGAGCTGCTGCTCACCGGCCGCCGCAACGGCCTCGTACTCCGCACCGAGAGCCGTCGGCCGCTGACGCAGTACCCGACGCCCGACGCCCTCGACGAGGCCGCCACCACCCCCCAGTAGTCCCGCCCCGCTCCCCCGCCCCTGCGCCCTCCCCGCCCACCCAGCGGGGAGGGCGCCACGCTTCCCCCTCGAACCGGAGATCACCGTGGACTTCGAGCCCATCACCCGCCCGCTCACCGACGCCGAAGCCCGCGCCGAGGCTGAGCGGATCATCACCCAGTCCTTCCAGCCCGCGGCCACGCCCGTACGGCACTTCCCGACGTCCTTCCGCGACGACACCAAGGTCCCGCCGTACGGCGACACCCCGCCCGTCCATCAGGACGACAAGCGGATCGTCCCGGCCTGGGCCGCCGGAATCGCCGTCGCGAGCATCGGCGTCGGCGCCGGGTCGGTTGGTCTCGGCTGCTGTGCCTGGCTCGTACTCCAGGGCCTGGCCTCCGTCACGCTTTACGGCGTCCTGATGGTGACCCTGCCGTTCGCCGGTCTCGCGATGGTCGCCACCGCCATCGGCGGCGCGGTCAGCAAGGCCCGGTCGGTGTCCAAGACGGTCTACAAGGGCCCCGTCACCCAGAACACGCAGATCACCAACACCAGCAACCAGCGGGGGATGTTCTCCCGCACCCGCAACGACGTCCGCTGAGCTCGGGCGCCCTGCCTCGCATCCGACACCGCCCGCCTGCCGGGCCTCGGGTGCGGGACAGGCCGTCCGGCCTCACCGGTCAGTCGTAGTCGATCCAGATCCGCCCGTAGTCATCGACCTCGGCACCCCGGATCTGCCCGTCGACGATCGCCCGGTTGACCGTCACCTCGACCTCGTAGTCGACGTCGATCCACAACACCCCGTCGTCGTCGGTGAACGCGGGCCAGATCGTGTCGTCCGTATCGATGACCTGGTCGAAGACGATCTCCACCGGCTCATCCCGGGTGAACCACCCCATCGCAGCCGCCCCCTTCACCTCTGCCGATTCCGTCGCTCACCCACAGCTTGGCCCACTCGCACGCTCCGTGAACCCCGCTTCACCAACTAGGAGTTGCCTCATGCAGTCCAACGACAGCGCGCCCCGTACCGACCGCCAGGAGCTCCCCCACCTCCCCGTGCCCTTCCCGAAGACGCCGCCCAAGGAGTCCGTGTTCGCGGCGCTGCGCACCTGGTGGGACAAGGCGTGGGAGGACGACGGCGTCCTGAACCTGATGTGGATGGACATCCTCAACGTCCCCCAGGACGGCCCGCGGCACATGGCGCCCTGGATTCGGGCCGTTCTGATGCTGGTCGGTGCGTCCTTCGTCCTGCTGGCGGTCGTGGCCGCCGGTGAGGCCGTCCTCCACGCGCTGCACCAGCTGCTCACCCTGGTGCCGACGGTGCAGGTCGGCGTCGACACCTCCGACAGCGTGCTCGCCATCGTCGACCAGCCGGTCCGCACCTACATCGCCCAGCACTCCGCCGGCCTCCCCATCGCCGCCTCCACCGTCTACACGCTGTGGCTGGCCACCGGCATCACCGCCCTGATCTTCGGCTACTTCACCCGGAGCAACGCCCTGCGGGCGATGTGGACCGGGTGGGGCGCGGCCACCGTGTTCATGGTCTGGACGGCCACCCCGGACACCAGCCGCACCATTGCGGTCGCCCTGACGGTCCTGGCCTGGACACTCCTGTCCGCGCTCGCGCTGAACGGCCTGACCCTGCGCCGCACCGTCGGCCGCCCCGCCCACCCCGCGAAGGTTCCCGCCCGGCCCGACGTCCACATCCACATGCCCGCCCCGGCCGCCGACCGGCACAGCAACTGCCCCTTCCGGGACTGACCTCCGGTCGCCCCGCCTGGCCCTCGCCCACCCGCACCCGGGTGGGCGAGGGCCGGACAGGCCGACCGGCCGCCTCGCACCGCGCCCGCCGACGAACAGCCGGCGGGCGCGGTGCGTGCTGTCCACCGACACCAGGAGGAACCGCTCGTGCTCATCCCCCGCCCGCGTCGCCGGATCGGCCGTCCCCGCCCGCAGCGCCCCGGCCCCCGCTACCCGCTCCCCCAGCGCCGCCTCCCCGGTACCTGGAGCCGGTGATGCCCCGCACCCGCAAGCAGCGGCGCGACGTGATCCGAGTGCCGCGCGGCGCGACGGCCCTGCCCGAGTTTGATCGTGGCGCCGTACCCGAAGGCCTCGTCACGCGGCGCGCTTTGCGGGAGATGGGGTTGAGCCCCGGTGACAACGAAGGTCCGGTCGCGATCCTGCGGTGCCGCCTGTGCGCGACCCGGCCGAACTGGTCGTGCCGTCACCCGACCCGCGGCTTCCTCCTCCGGGTCGACCTGGCCCGGCCCAAGCGTGTCCCGACGTTGGCTCAGGAGCTGGCACTGGACCGCGCCATCGCCGCCAGGAGCACCTGCCCGAAGTGCGCCCGCCGGTACGTCTACTGCCTGCCCCTGCGCACCGTCGGTTCCTGCGACCCGTGCGCCCAGGGCTACGAGCCCAGCCCCGACACCTACTTCACCACCATCGCCACGCCGGTCACGCACCGGCTGGCCGCCTGAACGCCTCAGCCGAAGGAGCGATCACACCGTGACCGAGACCCTCACCCCGCCCGCCATCAGCCCGGCGGCCGACTCTCCGCTGGCCCTCCTGTTCGAGATCGTCGCGACCACCGCCCGTCTCACCACGGATGAGGAGCGCGACGTGGCGGAGACCGCGGCTGCCGACCACCTCTACACCGCCTACCCCGACACCCTCGGCCAGGCGGTAGACCACGACGCCTGGACCGGTCTCCCCGCCCTGCGCGACCCCGCCGTCCAGCCCAGCGCCGTGGCACACCTGGACGGCGGGCTGTGGCTCCACCACACCATCACCGCCGACGCCGACTACCGCGACGTCCTCACCCTGCTCGTGCCCTGCACCTGCGGCCATGGCTACGTCGCATCGCTGCTGGAGGACGAGAACGACCTCCTGGAGCTCCTCCAGGAACTCCGTCCAGCCGGCGGGCACGCCGTTCACAGCGGCGACACCGGCGGCCCGTACTGCGCCAGCACCCCGACCCGCTGAGCCGATGCGAACCCCGCCCCGCTCGCTGATGGCGGCCGCTGCGGTGCCTGTAGCGCTCGCCGCGGCCGCCGCCGGCCTCAAGGCCGGCCGCTGGCAGCTGTACGCCGACCGGCACCGGCTCCACCTCACGCCCGTTGCCCGCCGCTCCTGCCCCGACTGCCGGGGCGAGGGCGGCTGGTGGGCTGGTGGGCCGTTCCCGGAGATGGAGGCGTGCGGCTGCTGGTCCGAGCGGCGCGAGCTCCACATCCGGCTCCTGCCCGTCCCGGCCTGGCCCGACGAACCGCCGTTCTGAGACGACCTCCGCCCCGGCCGCACCGGCCGGGGCGGAAGCCGCACGCGGGGTCGACCGCAGCATCGGCAAAGAGCCGGCCGCCCCGCACCCCTTCACCCGCAATTCGAGATCAGGAGAACCCCAGCATGCCCCGTCTGCCCCTTGTCACCGAGCGCTTGGCCCTCTTCGCCACCCTCCTGGCGACCTTCGGCGAGCTGCATCCCGCCTGTGACCACTGGGTCCAGGGCTCGAAGACCGCGTCGCGGAAGCGGATGTACGGCGAGGACCTGGTCCACGCCGACGGCACCCCCGCCACGGAGGACTCCACCCGGCCGACCATGACCACCAGCACCCTGGGCAGGCGCGCGGTCGCCTGCCACGTCGCCTCGTACACCGCCGTGCAGCTGGCCGCGACGATCGGCATCACCCGGGCGTTCGGCTACCGGGTCACCCCGGCCGCGCTGCTTGCCGGAGCGGCCATCAACGCCGGTACGCACGCGGCGATCGACCGCGGTGCCCTACTGCTGTGGCTGGCGAAGAAGACCGGGAAGACCGGCTACATCGAGCACTGCCAGACGGTCCGCATGGACGACGACGGCACGCTCACCCGCGAGATCAACGGGCCCGGCACCGCGTGGATGGAACTCGATGCGGCGCTCCACCGAGCGATCGGGATCGGCGCAGCCGCCGTCACCACCTGGCTCACCACCCGTCCCGGAGCGCGCTGACATGCCGAACCAGAAGGCGACGAACCCGCCCCGCGGCGAGTGCACGCAGTGCTGGTTCCACGCGTACGCCAGCCGTCAGGCCCACGCCGCTCTGGGCCCCCGTGAGGACTGCCCGCAGTGCGTGGACCACATGAAGAACGGCCACCCCACCCACATGATCGTCCGCTGACGACCCGCACAACGCCGCCGACCCACTCACCCATCACGCCGGGCAGCGCACCCTCCGCGCTGCCCGGCGCCCCTGCTCTTCGAGGAGATCCGCATGACCGAACTCATCTACCCGCCAATGCCCGAGAACAGCCTGGTGGTCCTCATCGGCCCGGCGAGGTCGTCAGCGACGATGCGGGCGACCAGGCCGCGACCGGTGACGCGGTCGCCGCCCTGCACCTGCTCCTGGAAGCGAGGATGCGCCGGAGGCTCTTCACCATCGTCGACGCCACCAACACCACCCGGGAAGCCAGGGAGCCCTTGGTCGCCGCCGCTAAGCGGCACAACATGGTGCCGATCGCGGTCATGGTCCCCACGCCAGCGAGCGTCTGCATCGAGCGGCAGGGCCCACGACCGGCGAACCGCACGGTGCCCGAGGCCACGATCATCAAGCAGCACCAGGACATGGTCGACTCACACCAGACCTTTTCCCTGGGGAAAGAGGGTTTCGCGACCGCCTTCTCCGACCGCTTCGACCGGCTCCTGCCGTTCCTGGAGCGCCTGAGCGGGGCCCGGCAGGCCGCTCTCGGCCTCGACGGCAGCGACGGGCTCGGTGACCTGAACCTCCCGGCCCGGATGTTCGGCGAGGACATCGTGCCGCTGTGGCGGTGGAAGCCCGGCTCGAACGTCGCCGGAGGCGACCGCGTCGCGGAGATCCGTCTCGGCCAGCAGTACCTCACCCTCGCCCTGCGCACCGACATCGACGGCGAGGGCGACATCGGGTTCGACGTCGCCGTGCCGTGCCCGCACGACGACGAATGCACCGGTAGGGCCTGGGCGCCCGCCTACAGCATCACCAGCCTCTACCGCGCGCTGAACGGCGACCTGGACGACGACGAGGACATCGTCTGCACTGTCCACGGCCCCAACCACGCCGACGACCAGGACGACGAGGACACCCCCGGCCTCGAGGAGCGGGACCTCGAAGCGGTCCACGGCTGACGGACTCTCCGTGCCGCCCCGGCCCCTGGCTCACCGCCCGGGGCCGGGGCGGTCGCGGTGGTCCCTCAACCGCCGCGACCCCGAGCGGAGATGGACGTCATGCCCCAGCCCCCGTACTACGAGGTCGACGTCCCCATACGGAACACCGAGACGCCCGGCCTGGAAGGAGTGCACGTGTTCACCGGCTGGGCGGACACCGTGCAGCCGCCGTACAGGCCGCCCACGACGCCTACGACGCGGCCCGCACCGCAGCACAGGCCGGACGCGAGATCCCCCACGGGCGCGCGGACGGCTGGTGCTGCTGCGGATACCGGCCCGGCTGGGAACTCGACTGGTCCGCCGCGAAGGCCGGCCCCTGGAGGAGCCCGTATAGCTGGCTCAACTCCACGACCTACGAGCTGTAGCTCCACCCCGGGACAGGCGCACATCGGCGTCCAAACCAGTTTGCCTGCCCCGGGCCACCCACCCCGTACAAGACGAGAGGGAGCCCTCAGTATGAACTCCGCCGCACGCTTACCGGGCCGGATCAGCCCGAACGCCCTCCTGATCACCACCGCCGCCGTTCCGCTGACCGGCTGGGCGGTCCACGCCGTCGCCCTGCACAAGCGACTCGCCGCCACCCGCCGCGACCCGCTGACCGGGTTGCTGCGCCGCGACGCCTACACCGCCCGCGCCCGCCGTCTCCTGGCCCGCCACGGCGACGACCTGGCCGTGGTGATGGTCGACGCCGACCACTTCAAGCAGATCAACGACAGCCTCGGCCATGCGGCGGGCGACGTCGTACTCGCTGCCTTCGGTGCCAGGCTCACCGCCTGGGCGGGCCCGCGCGCTGCCGTGGGCAGGCTCGGAGGCGACGAGTTCGCCGTGGTCCTGGAGCTGTCCTCCAACCGCCGTGCACAGCGCCTGGAGCAGCTGGTCCGGATGCTGCACATCCCGGTCGTCCTGGACGACGGGCGCACGGTCGACGTCGCCGCCTCGATCGGCGCCGCGACCCCGGACGTCCTGGGCACCCGCGACCTGACCGCGTTGCAGCGGATGGCCGACGCCGCGCTCTACGACGGCAAACACACCGGCCGCGCGGTCCTTGCGACGGCACAGCACGCCACCGTGCCCTCGATCAACGGGCGCCGGGCCGGCCGTCCGGGGACCGCGACGTGGGGGCGGGCCGCATGAGCGCCACGGCGGCGCGGACTCCAGCAGCCGCCCGGCGCCCGGCCGTGACCCGTACGCGCAACAAGAAGCCACCGGTCGAGCCGGGGCTGGTCCCGGCGCCCGGCAACCTCCTGGACTGGCGCGACGGCAGCCACTTCGACCGGTGGGAGGACCGCCCCTGCGCCCTGTGCGACCAGCCCACACCGATGCGCTCCCACGCCGGTGAGCCGGTTCACAAGAGCTGCGCCGAAGCGTGGATCGCGGCGAATCCCACCGAGGCCCGTCTCGGCCGGTTCGTCTCCGACGCGCAGGCCGGACGCCGCCGCGGCGACGACCACGCCTGACCCGCGCCGTCCCGCCCTCGCACCACAGAGCACACACCCTGTCTCGCCCGCTCCTCTTGAGGAGGTTCCTCATGCCCGGCTCCCGTCCCGGCACGGCGACGCTCGTCCCTGCCGACACCCGGATCCCCTTCCCCGACGCCGACCAGCCCCTGGCCTGCCGCACCGATCCGGCCCTGTTCGCGACCGAGGACGTCAGCACCACGGACGACCCGCGCGCCCGGGAGAAGGCCACCGCCCAGGCCAAGAAGGCCTGCTCCGGCTGCCCCGTCGCCGCCGAGTGCCTCAAGTGGGCGCTCGCCAACCCCGACCTCACTCAGACCGGGGTGTGGGCGGCGACCACGAAGCGCGAACGCAAGCGGCTGCGCAAGCAGCTCGTGGCCCGGCTCGGTGACGACTGGCCCGGTGTGGTCGCCGAGCAGGACCGCCGCCGACGCGAGCAGCAGCGCACCGCGCGCACCGCCCCTCCGACCGTCCGGGACCAGGCCCTGGCCCGGCTGGAGCTGGAGCTCGTGCCCACCCGCCCCGAGCCCTACAACCCGTGGACGCAGCCGATCACCCCTCAGCAGGCCGCCGCCAACCGGCGCGTGCTGGAACTCGCCCTCACCGGCAAGGCCGCGTGATGTTCACCGACTGGTCCGAAGCCCTTGAGGCCGAGTCCCTTCCCGTGGACCTCACCTCCGCGCAGCAGCTCGCCGCCGCGGCCCGGGTCGCCGCCCGCAGTGCCCGCGACAAGGACGACCTCGGCCTGCTCCTGGACGTCCTCGGGCTGCCCGCCGACCCCGACACCCTCACCGCCCTGCTCCCCCTCATCCCGGAAACCGGAGACACACCCGTGACGACCACCCCCGCCACCGAGGCCATCGACGTCCCTGTCACCCCGCTGGCCTTCTCCAACCCCGTGCAGGAACTGCTGGACTGGGCCACCGCCCACCCGGCCGCCACCGTCCGCAACCGGGCCAACCGCATCACCGCCGACCTTGCGGAGCTGACCGAGCGCCGCGACACCGAGGCCGCCCAGCGGGAGGCCGAGGAGAAGGTCGCCAGGGCCAAGGCCGAACTGGAACGCGCGCAGGAGGAGCTGCGGACCGTGAAGGCCGGCACCCGCCCCACGGCGGCCGCGCCCACCGGGGCCCGTACGGGATCGGGCAGCGGCCGCAGCAGGGAGGAACTCGCCGCCATCCGGTCCTGGGCCCGGGAGAACGGCCACCAGGTGGCCGACCTGGGCATGGTGCCCAAGCGGGTCCTGGAGGCGTACGACGCCGCCCACCAGGACTCTGCCCGGAAGGCCGGCTGATCTCGTGGACACCGAACCGATAGTCCTGGACGGCTTCCTGGAGGAGGCCACCGTGCCCGGCGACCTGCACGGCAGCACGGCCCGGTTCCGTATCACCGTCTCCCCCACCGACGAGCGCACCGACGAGATGGTCCTGCCGTGCGGGGTCACCGACCCGGAGCTGGCCCACGCCGTCCTGAACGACCTGGTCCCCGGCGACAAGTTGCGCGTCACCGGCCACCTCCACCTCCCCCGCACACCGGACGATCCG
This sequence comes from Streptomyces sp. iso_384, assembly GCF_056172905.1. Classification (NCBI taxonomy): domain Bacteria; kingdom Bacillati; phylum Actinomycetota; class Actinomycetes; order Kitasatosporales; family Streptomycetaceae; genus Streptomyces; species Streptomyces sp. iso_384. The sequence goes on along the minus strand of NZ_JBWBTT010000016.1, from coordinate 110,537 downwards.
CTGTGGCTGGCCGTCAGCACACTCGCCGTACTGGAGACCGCTCCCCTTCTCACCGACCCGGACGCTGTCACCACGGCGGTGCTGGAGCGGTACGGCCCATACGTCTGCTGGTTCGACGCCGACACCGACGCCGTGGACGTCTTCACCGAGACCGGCACCTGGGTCGGCACCGCGCCCGCACCGGATGAGATCAGCGACCTCCTCGAAGCGTTCGAGCAGCGCCAGGCCACCAGCGGCGAGTGACCACTCCGCACCCGACCAACCCCAGCGCCGTGCCCCGACCGAGAGGCCGGGGCACGGCACCTTCCCTTCCCCTGCCCAGCACCCCGAGGAGCCCTTGCGTGTTAGCCGTCCTCGTCCCCGCCGCTCTCGCAGTCGTCGCCACCCTGCTCGGATCGATCGTCTCCGGCCGTTTCCAGGAACGCGCCGCCGAGCGGCAGATCCGCGTCACCCACAGCGAGACAATCCGCCGCGACCGCCTCGAAGCCGTCACCGCCCTGGCCTGCGCCGCCAGCGACCACCGCACCGCCATGTGGAAGCGCGGCGACGCCACCCTCACGGGCGCCGGCCCCGAACGGATCGCGACCCTGCGCGGCGAGAGCCATATGACCCGCAGCGCCATCACCCGCCCCCAGGTCGCCCTACGCGTCCTCATCGAGGACCAGGCCCTCCGTACCGCCGCCGACCGCATGGTCACGCTGACCTACGCCATGCGCGAGGCGTACGCCACGACCGAGGACCTCACCGCGGCCCGAGAGGCCGCGAAGGACGCCCACGACACCTTCGTGAACACCGCCGCCCACTACCTCCGCCCCGCCAGCACCCACCCCACCACCGGACAGGAGAGCACCCGATGATCCGTCGCCTGCGCCGCTGCGGACACGCCCCCGGAGTCATCTCCCCCGAGGACCAGGCCGTCGTCGACGAGTTCCGCGCGATGCTCACCGCCCTGCGCAACCCCGAGCCCTGGACGCCGGGCACCAGCAGCGCTCGGGACATCGCCGTACGCGTCGGCCCGTTCATGGAACGCGCGCACACCCGCCCCGGCGACGACCACGGCCCCGACCTCATCGCCGTCACCCTGGTCCACCCCGACACCCCGCACGCGGGCGCCTACCTCCACGGCCGCCAGCTCGGCTACACCGGACGCGACTGGCTCCGCTGCCCGACTACTTCGATCGTCGGCTTCTGGCAGCCCGGCTACACGCAGCTCACCCACGCCGCCAACGGCCTTCCCCTCCCCGACGACATCGGCATGGCTCCCGCGCACTACGCCCTCTACATCGAGGCCCGCAAACGCGGCGACAGCCATGACGGCCACACCCTGCTCCGGCTCGGCCCGTATACCTAGACCCGGCACGCCCAGCAAGACGGCGACCGGCTCACCGCCGCACTGGACGGACGGGAGACCACCCTCGCGCCCGGCTACCGCGTCACCATGAGGTTCGGACCGTTCAACGTCAGCGATCACCAGCTGTTCACCGACCCGTACGAGACCGACGTCGTCGCGCTCCTGAACGCGGCTGTCGCGGACGTGCGCGGGTGACCGCTCAGGCACCACGATGCTCACGTTGAAGGCCCGTACCCCGCCGCGAAAGCTGTGGTGGGGTACGGGCCTTCTTACGTTTCAACGCGGCTCCAGAACTGCTCTGAACGGCACCCAGGCGGCTATAACCCCTGCGGGGTCTGGTGCGCAGAGTTTCCGACAGGCTTTCCGTATACGTCAGCCGACGACCTCATCAGACTCGGTCTGGATGACGAAGACAGGCATGCGGTGGACTCGCGCCGCAGGTCCGCTTCAAAACCCGGTTTTGAAGATCAAGTAGGTGCGGTCCGCAACGAGCTCTCAAAACCGGGTTTTGAACTGGCACGCCGTCAGCCACCTCCCAGGGTGATACGTGGCATCCTGTCCCGGTCCGCTAGTACCAGCCGCGTGGCTGGGAAGCATACGGAGCATCAGGAGCACACACATGGCACGGATTACCGCGCTGATCAATCGGAAGGGTGGCGTCGGGAAGTCGACGCTCACTGTGAACACGGCCGCCATCACAGCCCACGTCCTGGGCGAGTCCCCCGAAGGCGCCCCGCACTACGTCGCCGCAGTCTCAGCAGACCCGCAGGGATCCACCACCTGGTGGTCGGAACGCGTCGGTAGCGAGCTGCCCTTCTCCTTCGAGCAGATCACCTCCCGGGACGACCTTGAACTCTTCGCCCAGCTGAAGAAGTCACGCAAGGTCAAGCACGCGTTCATCGACACCCCCGGGTGGATGGACCTTCCCGAGGACGAGAAGCAAGAGGCCGGCGACCCCTTCGGCCAGAGCACCGCCGCCGACGCCATGCGCGCAGTGCTGGCCAACGCCGACGACATCATCGTCCCCGTCGAGCCTGAGCCGCTCGGCTTCATGCCGACCCGCGACACCATTGAGGAAGTGGTGAAGCCGCTCGGCATCCCCTACCTCGTAGTCATCAACAACTGGGACCCCCGCGACGGCGAAGCAGACCTTGAGCAGACGAAGGACTTCATCCGGGCCCAGCAGTGGAACCTGGCGAACACGGTCGTGCGCCACTACAAGGTCCACACTCGAGCGGCACTCGAAGGCACCGTCGTCACTCAGTACAAGAAGAACCGTGTAGCCATGGAGGCCCGCGAAGACTTCTACCAGCTCGCTCTCGAGCTCGGCGCAGGCAAGAAGGGGACGCGCTGATGGCGGCGAAGAAGCCCTGGGCAGACCTGCTCGACGGTCCCGGCAAGCCCGGAAGCAAGCGCACCGCCGGCACGGACGACACTAAGCCGGACGTGCCGCCCACCACCGTCCACATGCATACGATCACCGGCAACCCCGAGAACCCTCGTACCGAGGCCGACTACACGGATGAAGACGCTGCCTTCCGTGAACTCAAGGACTCGATGAAGGCAGTCGGCCAGCTACAGCCGGCCGTCGCCATGTCCCGCGAGGCGTTCCTGGCCGTCAAGCCGGAACACGGGCCGCAGCTCGGTGACGCGCAGTGGGTAGTTGTCCTCGGCAACCGACGTTTCCACGCTGCCAAACAGCTCGGCTGGACCAAGTTCGAGATCAGGGTCCGCGACCGCCTCGGCAACCAGGACGATGACAAGGTCGACGAGGCCGTCATCATCGAGAACATCCACCGCAAAAACATCCCTCCCTACAAGGAGGCAGTGTTCCTGCAGCGGATGCTCGAGCGTCACGGATCGCAGGAGAAGGTCGCAGAGCGCATCGGCAAGTCGCAGATGTACGTCTCCAACCGCTTGGCGCTCCTCGACCTTGACCCCGAGCTTCGAGACGCCGTCGACACCAAGCAGCTCAAGGTGAAGGCCGCCGAGAGGATCGCGAAGATTCAAGACCCGGAACAACAGAAGGCCGTCGCGGCAGAAGAGATCCGCAAGGCACAGGAACCAAAGGCTCCCCGGAAGCGCCAGACCACCCCGACGAGGCCATCAGTTCAAAACCCGGTTTTGAACCCCGGCTCCGAGCCAAAGGCATCCAGCGGGGGAGCGGCGGCTACCAAGGCGGAAGCACCTGTGGTTGCTGTGCCGGAGCCGCGGACCACCATGACCTCCCCGGCCGAGGCCATCGCCTTGCCGTGGCAGGACGGCGAAGCCCTCATGAACGCCGCGTTCGACCGGCTCGACGTCCAGCAGCGCAGTGCATTTATCCTCCGCTACTTCCAGCGCAGCACCGGGATCGACGCTGTCATCGCAGACATGAGCGGGAACCTCACCACCGAGGCCCGCACCTCACTAGCAGCCATCCTCCAGCAGGTTGCCGCAGGCCTTCTCGAAGACGCGTAGCCGCCCAGAAGAGCCCTTGTCTGCCTCGCCCTGCTCCGCGGAGAGGAAGAGGCAGACAAGGGCTCCAGTGGTTTGCATACCTGAAGCGGGCAAGAGAACCGACGAGGCCGAGCGAGCGCCCCCGCGTCTTGGGGCGCCCGTTCGCCAGCGTTCGGGAGCTAGATCACACCCGATTCAGATTCGCGGTCGCCGGCCGCCCGCCGATCCTCCGTGCAGGACTGGAGGGCTGCTGCGCGGCGGCTGCGGAGGCGCGAGGCTCCCCAAGCCACCAGGGCCAGAACCGAAGCAGCTCCGAGGCTGCCGATGAATTCGGGCAGGGCGTCGCGAAGAACGGCGTCCATAGCGGGACCTGGGCACGTCAGAGGACCCCGGAACGTGCCCGTCTTCTTTCTGGCGAAGAGGCAAGAAGATCCCCTGCCCCCGGGGTCTCGGGGCGTCACGCGGTCTCAGGCCCACGGCTTCGGTCAGGACGGCGAACCGACCGAAACAGCGGATGTTTGGGGATACCGCTCGCAGTATCGCCCCTCAGCGTGGCTCATCGTGTTGGAGTTGCGCGATGGCGGCCCGTGGCTGTAATGGCTCACCACATCCAGCAAGGAAGCGACTGTCTGGTGATCCATTCCCCAAACCGGGGCGAGAACCCACGATTGCGCCTAGTAGTGCTTGGTCATGTTGGTGCGGGGTCGGGCATGTCGCGATGACAGGTGGGGCAGGCGCCGGTCCAGGTCGCGAGGAGTATCTGCAGCTCGCGGACGACTCGGTAGAGGCTCAGGCCGACGCCGTCTCTTTTGGGGATCGGGTCAGTCGCTGCAGGGTGCAGAAGGCGTGGGCGACCGAGACGAGGGTGACGTGGTGGTGCCAGCCCGGCCAGGTCCGGCCCTCGAAGTGGGCCAGGCCGAGGGCCTGTTTCATCTCGCGGTAGTCGTTCTCGATGCGCCAGCGGAGCTTCGCGGTGCGCACGAGGACGGGCAACGGGGTGGTCTCGGGCAGGTTGGAGAGCCAGAACTGCACGGGCTCGTCCTGGTCGGCGGGCCACTCCGCCAGCAGCCAGCGGACCGGAAGCTCGGCGGTGGTCGTGGCCTGGCGGATCTCGCGCCCGGCGGGCCTGATCCGCAGGGCAACGAAGCGGGAGTACATGCGTTTGTGCCCGCTGCGGCCGCTGCCCGGCCGTGATCCCTCCCTCCACTGCACCGGCCGTGCGGAAGATTTGCCGGCCGCGATGACCATGTCCTTCACCCGCTGTGCCGGCTCGGGATAGGCAGGGACCGGCCGCCGGCCCCTGCCGAGGTAGGTCGGGGTGGCCGGCCGTGCGTCCTCGGGTTGTGCGGTGGTTGTGGTCGAGATGCCCACCACGTAGTCGAGTCCGCGTGTCTCCAGGCCGAGCCGGAAGGCGGCGGTGTCCCCGTAGCCGCCGTCGGCGATGACCTGGGGCACTTCGATGCCCCAGGACCGCGTCTCGTCGATCATGTCGAGGGCCAACTGCCACTTCTCGACATGGCCCACCTGGGCAGGGATGGCGCACTTGTCACGGCGGGCCACTTTGGCCGGATCGGCCTTGGGCGAGGAGGGATCCCAGCTCCCGGGCAGGAACAGACGCCAGTTCACCGCCGCCGAGGCACCGTTGGAAGCCAGGTGCAGCGAGACTCCGGCCTGGCAGTTGGTGACCTTGCCCGCCGTGCCGGTGTACTGCCTGCTCACGCACGCCGACGCGTCCCCGTCCTTGAGGAAGCCGGTGTCATCGATGACCAGCGCGGTGGGTTTGATGACCGGCTGCATCCGCCAGGCCAGCCGGGCCCGGACATGCGCCGCATCCCACGGGCTGGAGGTGACGAAGTGGGCCAGCGCCTGCCGGTTACCGTCCTCGCCCAGGCGGGCGGCCATCGGCTCCACCGACTTGCGCCCGCCGTCCAGCAGCAGGCCCCGCAGATAGACCCCGCCCCACCGGCGCTGATCCGCCCGCGCGAACGGCTCGAACATCTCCGCCGCGAAGTCCTCCAGATCACACCGGACCGCAGCCAACTCCTCACTCAGCACACACGATCAACGACACGACCGATCAAGAAGACACGCCATCACAAACGACACATGACCAAGCCCTACAAGAGCCGGACCCTGGCTGGGGCTTCGCCCCCGCACGCTGAACCCCGCAGGCCCGCACCGATCACGATCGGTGCGGGCCTGCGGCTGTGCCACGACCAGCTGGTCACCACCCAGGCCCGTGGTCGGCCGGCGGGGCGGTGGCGATGCTGTCTTCCAACCACATGAGGCGTCGCCCGCCCCGGGGGCTACGGCTTCCGGTAGGTGCCTCCGCCGCGCCGGGGGAGACGGGCGGGGTCGTCGCCGCGCACGAGGGCGGGGCAGTCACTGTTCAGGGCGGCCATGTGGCGAACGGCCAGCGTGGGTACTTGGTGTCGAGGTATGGCAGGTGGGGGTCTCGGTCCCCAGGTGACAGCATCGGCGTCGGCAGGGGCGGTTCTGGCACGGTGGGACTTCCGGCGCTGCGGGCGGCGGTGGCGGTCAGTACGGGCGGGAGCCATGCCGGGGGTTACTGGGACCGGCACATCACCGACGTCGAAGCCCACGCCACACCGGTCCCCCACGAGCTGACCGCGCCCCTGGGCCAGTTCGAGCAGCGACTTGCCCAGCCCGCCGACGACGCACCGCTCGCCGCGCTCCGGCGCTGCCGGCTCAGGTGACAGCGTGGTTCTGCAAGGTACGTGAGTGCCGTACCGGCGAGGAGTGTTCGCCGGTACGGCTGCTCCGATCATGCCGTGTGACCGTCCCCGCCACGGGCGGTCGGCTGTCCCGATGGGCGCTTGGGCGGGTCAGCTGGGGAGCTGGTCCATGATCCAGGTGCACAGCTGCTCGGTGATGGCTGTGTGCGCAGTGGTCGTGGTGGAGCAGAGGAAGCTGTCCAGCTCGCTTTCCTCCGCGTCGGCTTCGCCGATGCTGCGGTACAGGTCCTCCTGCTTGTCGATGTCGCGGACCGCGACCGCGCTGACCGAGGGGACGAAGCACACGTTCTCGTGCCTCAGGTCCACTTTGCCGCCGAGCTTCTCCAGGGTGTCGGCAAGGATCTTGTAGGTGTGCAGGGTCCCACCCGGTGCACCGTCCAGCTCCGGGAAGCCGTCGGTCGTGATGGTCTTCTCGGCCTTGGGGAACCTGCGGTTGAGGTAGGCGACGGTCGTGTCGTCGCCCTGGGCCTGGGTGTAGAAGGTGGTGCCCGGGTAAATCCGCTCGATCCGCAGAGCGGTGTCGCCGGGCGTCACGTCCGGCAGGCCCCTCCCGTCCGCGCGGCCGTTGGCCACGGCGATCTTGCGCGGGATCATCGGCCACCCACCCAGTCGCTCCAGGGCGGCCAGGAACTCCGTGCGCTCCGGGGCGATGCCGATCTTGCCGGTGTCCTTGTCGTAGTGCTGCCACAGCATCTGGCGTGCGGCCGGGCTGTCCATCTGCCGGGCGAAGTCGTTCGGGAACGGGATGAAGTGGGAGAACGCCTGCACGCCCACCGGAATGGAGGCACCGCGGTGCGGGCTGTCGTAGGAGAAGTACAGCGCGGTCCGGTGGTTGACGCGCTGCTCCTCGAGACGAGCGAGTGCGTAGCGGGTGACGATGCCGCCCATGCTGAAGCCGCCCACGACCAGGGGCGCGTCACCTTGCTGCTCGGCGGTGGCCCGCATGATGGCGGCCTCGGCCGCCTGAGCGTTGTCCAGGATCGACGCGCTGCGCTCCTCGAAGCCGAGCAGGATCACGTCCCTGCCGCGCCGGCGCAGCTCGGAGATGAAGGGGTATCCGTTGTTCTCCAGCCCGTCGTAGAGCACGTCGAGCTTGCTCCGGCCGAGGTTGAAGCCGTCGGCCATGATCATGGGCCGGGTGAGAGAGCTGTTGCCCTCACCGCGGAAGATCCAGGCGAAGCCGTTCGGCAGTGGCCACTCCTCGTGCTCCGGTACCTCGATCGCCCCGGCGCGTTCGGCGGTCAGAAGACCGCCGATGCTGAACGAACCGACGTCGGGCTCGGCTGTTTCGGACATGGTCGTACTCCTGATGGCAGGGGGGGCGGGTGAGACGTCGTCATCATGGAGGAGATGCGGGCACATCAGGCCTCTGATCTGCGGGGTTCACCACATCTGATGGAGCACGGCCGGGAGTGGTTGACGGACGCGAACGGACCGCCTGCCCGGTCCCGTCGTCCGTTGCGCACCTCACCGCCCCTACCGGATCCGGTTCGGCGCACGACCGCATGAACGGAGTGCGCGCGCAGAGATCGGGAGGACACCTGCTGGGTAGGCAACGGCGAGACGACCGGGCGCAGACGCCTCCCAGGACGCAAGCTCACTTGCCGGACTCGGGGCCTGGCCTGGAGGGGCGCGTTCTCGAAGGAAAGCGAACCCTTCGCCTGTAACTACGAGAGGAAGTCCGCATGAGCATTCCCCGCCGCCTGATCGGTTCGGGTGACCACAAAGTGCTGGTGCTCCACGACTGGTTCGGCACCAGCGCCGGCTGGGGGCCCTTCCTGGACTACCTGGACGGCGACACCTTCAGCTACGCCTGCCTCGACTATCGCGGCTACGGCGACCGCAAGCATGTCACCGGTACGTACACGCTCGCCGAGATCGCCGAGGACGCCCTCGCCCTGGCCGACGAGCTCGGCTGGGAAAGCTTCTCCCTCGTCGGCCACTCGATGGGCGGCAAGGCGGCCCAAGAGGTGCTGGCCCAGGCTCCGCACCGGGTACGGAAGCTGGTCGGCCTGGCCCCGGTCCCCGCCGGTGCCTATCCGCTGGACGCCGACGGAGAAGCGCTGTTCTACGGTGCCGCGCAGGACCGCGACAAGCGACGGGCCATCGTGGACCTGGTCACCGGCCGGCGTGCCTCCCGGGTGTGGGTGGACCTGATGGTCGACCGCTCGCTGGAGTGGTCGACCCGGGAGGCGTTCGGCGGTTACGTGAAGGACTGGGTCACCGCCGACCTCACGGCCCGGATCACCGGCAACCCCGTTCCGGTCAAGGTCATCGTTGGCGAGCACGACCTCGCCCTGACGGCCGACGCGATGCGCGCCACGTGGCTCGGCCACTATCCGAACGCCGAACTGGAGGAGATCGCCAACAGCGGCCACTACCCCATGCACGAGACACCTGTGGCCCTGGCCACCAGCCTCGAGACGTTCCTGAACGCCTGAGCCCGCAGCGGCAGCTCCAGAAACACCTGGCGCACCATCACCATGCCCACAGGCCGGACCGGGCGCCCGCAGAGCGGACCCCGGCCGGTCACGGCAGGGAAGACCTTTGCACAGTTCACCGTCGGCTGCCGGGTCAACCTGATCGGCAGGGACACCGGTGTGGGCGACGGAGTCCCCCTCTACGACGCAAAACCCGGAACGAGTGAAGGAAGCCGCCCGACAGCAGGGATGACTGTGGGCACGGCGTGTCTCTGCTGGGGCCCGAAGTGGCATGCCGGGCACGAGGATGGCCGGTCTCCGTACGGGGCCACGGCATCAAAGCCCGGTGGCCGGCCGTCACCGCGGCTCGCCTCAACCGCACGTCGGAGGTGCGCGGCCTGCCCGTGTGAGAAGTCCCTGACAGGGCGGGGCACCTCCCGCATGAATGCCTATAGTGACCACTCCATCACTATGCGCAACGGTTCGCTGTGCTGCCTGCCTGCGCCACATCATCGTCAAGGACCGACATGAACGCACTTCTCCGCGGCCGTAGCCGCAGCGCCCCGCTCCTCGCGGGCCTGCTGGCGCTGCTGGCCATTCTGCTGGCATGGCCCACGGCCGCCACCGCGCAGGAAGGCCGGCTCAAGGGCTGGGGCGCCAACGAGAGCTACCAGCTCGGCGGCGTGGTCACCAACGCCAAGTACAAGCCCGTGACCGTGCCGGGGCTCACCGACACCGACATCAAGAGCATCGATGCCGGCGACAGCCACAGCCTCGCCCTGCTCTCCAACGGCACCGTAGAAAGCTGGGGCCTCAACACCAGCGGCCAGCTCGGCATCGGCACCCTCACCAACCAGGACCAGGCCTCCACCGTCACCGGACTGCGCGGCGTGGTCGCCATCGCAGGCGGCGCCAACCACAGCCTGGCCCTGCTCGCCGACGGCACCGTGCGCGCCTGGGGCCTCAACACCTACGGCCAGCTCGGCGACAACACCGTCACCACCCGCACCACCCCGGTCACCGTCTCCGGTCTCACCAACGTCGAGGCCATCGCCGCCGGCGACCACCACAGCCTCGCCGTCCTCGCCGACGGCACCGTCAAGGCCTGGGGCTACAACGCCCACGGCCAGCTCGGCGACAACACTCTCACCCAGCGCAACACCCCCGGTACCGTGACCGGCCTCGCCAACGTCCGCAGCGTCGCCGCGGGCAACGTCCACAGCCTCGCCCGTCTCGCCGACGGCACGGTCTGGGCGTGGGGCTACAACGCCCAGGGCCAGCTCGGCGACAACACCGTCACCCGGCGCCTCACCCCGGTCAAGACCGATGAGATCAGCACCGCCCGCGAGATCAGCGCCGGGGTCCACCACAGCGTCGCCCTGCTCGCCGACGGCACCGTGAAGACCTGGGGCTACAACGCCTACGGTCAGCAGGGCGACGGCACCCTCACCGACCGCCCCGCCCCCATCACCCTTGATGGCGCCACCAACATCCGCGCCATCGCCGCCGGCCACTACCACACCCTCGTCCTCGACCGCGACGGCAAGGTCAGCGCCGTCGGCTACAACAACAACGGCCAGCTCGGCGACGGCAGCGCCGTCAATCGCACCGCGCTCACCACCCCCATCAACAGCCTCAGCAGCGTCTCGCTGATCGCCGGAGGCGCAGCCTTCAGCCTCGCCGGATAACGGCAGCACACACACCGGACACCGCACCAACGCCGCGGCCGGGCCAGTGGGAACACGCCGGTAGGCCTCCAGCCGGCCCTCGCGCGGCAGTCCCGCCCCACGCACCCCGCAGGCACGTCAGCCCGGCCGTAACCCGGCCGGGCTGACGACCTCCAGGCCGGAGAAGAGGTGCTCTCGGGAACGCGGGCTGTGACGCCCCGCTGCTGATGCCGAAGACTGTCCGGCCGTGCCATCTCGACGAAATGCACGAACCGGATCTCGTGTCCATCCCCGGCGGGAGTGACGGCTCTTCCGGTCGAAACCAAGACGACCAGAGGGCCTCCACCGCTGGCTTGGAAGGCGGACAGGAATTGAAACCGACTCTTTCCGGCTGACTCGTTCCCAGGACAAGCAGTCACGCCCGCCCCTCTCCCGACCAGTTCGCTCAGGATGGGTGCCAAATACCGTTCAAGGAAAGGTGATTGCATCATGGCGGACTGGGTGAAGGTCGCGGGAAGTCTCTCGGCCATCTCGGCGGGGTCCAGGACGACGGTGTGGGGTGTGAACGCGGCGAGCGCGATCTACCACTACACGAACTACGACGGACGCCCCTGGATCAACATCCCGGGAGGCTTGAGCGACATCGGAGCCGCATCCGACGGCACCGTCTGGGGCGTCAACAGCGGCAACCAGATCTACCGGTACACCGGAGATCAGAGGGCGAACTGGCTGGGTATCAACGGCAGCCTGGTCCGTATCGACGCGGGCTCCCGGACCAACGTGTGGGGCGTCGACTCCGCCGGCGGTATCTACCGGTACACCAACCACGACGCCAACCCCTGGCTCAAGATTCCCGGCGCGCTGAGCGACATCGGCGCAGCCGCGGACGGCACTGTCTGGGGCGTCAACAGCAACAACCGGGTCTACCGGTACACCGGGGACCAGGACCCCTCCGACCCCTGGGCAGACGTCGCGGGCAGCCTGAAGCGGATCGCGGTCGGCTCCCGGACCAACGTGTGGGGCGTCGACCCCGCTGGCAGCATCTACCGGTACACCAACAACGACGCCAGCGGCACCAACCCCTGGATCAAGATCCCCGGCACCGCCACCGACATCGCCGCCGGCGCCGACGGCACCGCCTGGCACATCAACACCGCCGGCGAGATCTTCCGCTACACCGGCGACCAGCCCAGCTGACACCACCCCCGCTGCGCGTGCGGGCCCCAGCAGACAGCCGGGGCCCGCCCCCCATACACAGACTGCGATCTCTCGGCTCTGTGACAGTGGAGTGAGAGTCTGGGCGTTGAAGCAGCTCAGCGTCGGTTTCCCGAGTGGAGCGCACTGCTACAGGTAGCCGCTGCTACGGCAGCCGCTCAACCGCGCGCCAGGCGAAGACAGCAGCCACTTGGTCGCCTCATGACAGCGAGCCTGCCCAACCACCCTCACGACCAGGCGCCCAGCCCGCTGCCCCGCTGCCCAACCACTTCCGCCTCGGCCGACCCACGCCCACGAACGTCCCGCCGGCCGAAGCCGACGGGGCTTCGTCACGACTACCGAGTGCGGTCACCCCTGCAGGTCACGCCGCATGCCACCGTCGAGCCAGCCCGCCCGCTGGGAGGTCTACACGGGCCCGACCGCCGACTCGACGGAGCTCAGCTGTTGCTTCTGCCAGCAAACTGGGCCGTCTGACCACAGAGGGCTCGTGGTGGGTCAATTGAAGACGACGGAGCGCACCTTGAGCCGCTCGGAGGCTCCGCCGGTGTGGGGGCGGAGGGTGAAGGAGTCGCCCTCGCAGTTGGCGTCGGTGAAGACCGTGGCCCAGGCGTCCGTGCGGTTCTTCGGCGAGTGACCGGGCTGGGGGTTGTCCTCGCCGACGCCCGGAAGATCGATGCACCGGCCACTGGGAGGGCTGTTGAGGAAGCCCGTGGCCCCGTACCCCTCCACGGTCACGTAGTCGTAGCGGAACTGACCGGTCGCCGCCGACGCCGAAGCGGCGGTGGTGGCGAGGAGGAGAGCGGCGCCGAGAGCGGCCAGGAAAGCGGAGCGCAGTCGCATCGTCGAAAAGGTCCTTCTGCTGGTGAGGAACGTTGCCGTTGCTGTCCCTGCCCGGCCCAAGGAAACCGCACCCCCGTTTCACTCTTACGGACAGTGACGAAACGTCCCTGCTCCTTCCAATGGCCCCGACCCAAGACACCGAGCCCGTACGGAACGGCAGGGCGCGAAACCGCCACCCACGTCGGCCCTCCAAGAGGGGCGATATGTCTCAGCGTCGGACAGCGAAACATAGGGCCTACGGGTCAGGGCCCGGTGAGGATCTGGTGGGTGCCGATGCGGCGCCAGATCACATGCGGGGTGCCGGGACGCACCTCGGTCCCGTACTCGAACGTGGCGCGTCCTGCGGGGCCGGTGCCCATGGACCAGGTGAGTTCGTAGACGCCAGGGGCACGTCGTACGCCCTTGATCCGTAAGCCGGGGCGGAACTGGCGGCCGGTGCGCAGGTCGGGGACGAAGGCGTCCAGGACGACGCGGCGGAAGCGCCGGCGCTGGGCGGGGATGAGGTGCTGGAGGTCGGCGGTGAAGCGGGGGCAGGTCTCGAAGGTGGGCACGGTGTCTCCTCCGGGCAGCACGACGAAGCCCCCGGCGGTTGCCGAGGGCTGCTGTAGGCGGTGCTCGTTGGCGGTGCCGGAGAGCGATGACGTTTGTGTTCGGCGTGGGGCCGCTTCCCGCCCGGCGGGCGCCGGTGAAGAAAGTTGTGCCGTTGCTCCCGCCTGGCGGGACGTCCCGCTGATCGGCCCTTTCTTGCAGGTCAGTGCCGTGTGGCGTGGTCCGCATGACAGTCGATATCAGGGTCATCCGGGCCGGTCAGATGTACCGCTACTACTTGCGCGAGACGGTCGTCGGTGACGGACGTCGCCCGGCGCGCACGCCGTTGCGCGTCGCCCAGGAGCAGGCCGGTGTCCCGGTAGGGCGCTGGATGGGCCGCGGCCTGGCCGCGCTCGGACTCGCGCCGGGCGAGGAAGTCACCGAGGCTCAGCTGCGGAACCTGTTCGGCGAGCGCGGCCGCCATCCGTACGCGGACCGGATCGAGGCCGACCGGCTCGCCCAGGGCGCTTCCCCGGCGGAGGCGTATCGGGCCGGTGCCCTCGGTCGCCGGGTGACGGTCACGGGCGTGGACTTCGTGTTCCGGCCGCAGCCGAGCATCTACCTGTTGTGGGCGTTCGGGGACGAGGAGACCCGTCTGGTGATCGAGGCCGCGCACGAGCGGTCGATCGTGCGGGTGCTGGAGTGGATCGAGGACGAGGTGGCCGTGATCCGGTACGGCACGGACGGCAACTACCGTGTCCGGCCGCCCGGCGGCCTGGTCGCCGCCCGCTTCCGCCACTACGAAGCCCGCTCCGGGCAGCCCTTGTTGCACGATCATGTGCTGCTGAGCGTGAAGGGGCAGCGCCTGGACGGGAAGTGGGGCTCCATCCACACCACGGCCCTGCACGAGAACACGGTGGCGGCATCCGCGCTCTACAACGAGCTGGTAGCCGCGGAGGTGTGCGAGGCGCTGGGGCTGGCGACCGAGCCGCGCACCGTCACCGAGGGGCGCCGGCCGGTGATGGAGATCGCCGGGGTGCCGCACGAGCTGATCCGCTGGACTGCCCGGCGCAGCGACCAGATCGCCACCTGCCTCTTGGAGCTGGAGCACGAGTACGTCACCGCCGTCGACGACGACGGCGAACCGAAGTTCCTGCCTGTGGTCTCCGAGCGTGCCCGCGCGAAGCTGAACACCATCGCCGCCCGTAAGACCCGCCCGCCCAAGAAGGGCAAGGCCCGCTCCCTCGGACAGCTGCGCGCGGACTGGAAGGCGAGCGCGATTCGTAGCTCCGGTGTTCCGGCCGACGTCATCTCCTCCCTCCTCGAGTACGCCCGCGCGGCGGCTGCCGCGATCCGGGCCCGGGTGGCGGCCGTGGTCGACATCGCGTTGGCGGCCGTCGACGTCACGGCGACGGTGTTCGTGATGAACAGCGGGGGCCGCTTCCACCGACGTCACCTGCTCGCCGAGGCCCGCCGTCACCTCGCCCTGGTCCTGCGCGGCCGCCGCCGCGACCCCGGCCTGGACGACCAGATCGTCGCCGCCGCGATCACCACCCACTGTGTGGATATCAGCGAGCCGACGACCGTACGCGGCCTGGAGGCCGGTTACCGGCTCTACACCGCCCGCTGGTCCCTGTCCGGCCTCCCCGCCCGCCGTCGATCTCCGGCCTTCGCGCCCGACCCGGACCGCCACCCCCCGGCCGACTCAGGCGAGCCGCCCGCGCCCCGGCCTCCGGGCCAGGACGCGGGGGAGTGGGAGATCCCGCGCATCCCGCTCCAGTACGACCGTGCCGTCCTCGCCGGTGCGGTGGTTCGCGCGCAACTGCGCACCACCACCGTTGTGCGGGGCCGGGCGTACGACGTCGTCGCCCACCAGCAGGCGGCGATGCCTGAGCAGCTGCTCGCACCCGAGCCGGCCGACGCGGAACACGACGACCAGGAGGACAAGCCCGGCCGCCGTGAGGCACTGGACTTGACGGCGCTGCGGGCCCTGCGGGAATCCCGCACGGACGTGGAAGCCCTCGATCTCACCGCCGAACGTCTGCGCCACCTCCAGGACGCGTTTGCCGAGGCGGCCGACCGGGCCCACACGACGATGGGCCGCTACAAGCGCCGCGACGATGCCGAGACGCCGCACCCGGCACACGGGGACGATCAGCAGGCACACCGCCCGCAGGAGCCCGGACCGCACCGAGGCCGGGAGACCGGCCACTGAGTGGACCCGACGGCGCTCGATGCAGTGGTGCCCACCGGCGATGCCCCGCGTCCACTCCACCGAGTGGAACCCACCGAGCGGAGCCCACCGAGCGGAGCCCACCGAGCGGAGCTCACTCTGATGCGCCGGATGACGATGGCCACCACTCCCGGGCGCACCATCCAGCGGAGTTGGAACGCCATGACCAGCCATTTTCCAACGGGCACCGGTCCCTTGGAACTGGAACACTCGGCCAAGCGCGCTCGGGGCGGTGCACGCCTCGTGCAGGGGCCAGTTTTTGAAAACAGCGCAGCGAAAGCCCGTGGTGAGTTCCACTCACCACGGCATGGTGAGTTCCTCTACCCGCCACATCCGCATGGTGAGTTCCAACCCCGCCGTGTGGTGAGTGGCACCGGAGGCCAACCCCTTGACCAGGTACAGTCCGGCCCGCGTTTCCCCTTGACACAGCATGTTCGGGGCGCCGGTCAGGCCGTGGTCAAGGGGGCGTGTGATAGAGGGATCCGTTCCGCGTGGTGCCGGTGGCGTACGACCGTCGATCGTGCGGCGCTGTACGGGAGAGGCCGGGCAGGGTGGGCCCTGCCCGGCCTCGGCTGTCAATCCCACAGCCCCGTGACGAAGTGCCACGCCGTTCTGGCCCACTCCCAGTCGGGCGGGTCGGCGAGAACCTTCTCGGTCACATGGGTCCAAGCAGCTCGCGCGATGCCCTGCGCCGTGCCCTGGGCAGCGCCTCGGACTATCGCGGCGGGAACGTCGGCGCCGATGGCCGCCTGCCGTACGGCAGGCGGCGGGTCCGCCGGGTGGTCCGGTGCGGCATCGGACGGCGGCTGGGTGGGCGCCGGTGCGGAGGGCTGGGTGGGGGTGGGGACGTTGTCCCGGGTCATGATGCTGCTCCCTTGAGCAGGAGGGTCGAGGACGGCGGACACCTGCGTGGTGTCGTCCGCGGGGGTGTGTGCCGCGCGGTCGGCGGTCCTGCTGCGGCTCTCTGCGTGAGAGCGTCCCTGTGGGGTCTCGACCCGGGCCCAGGGTGGCGTTGCGACCAGCGAGTGGCCGGTCGTCTCGTTCAGAGTAGGCCCGGTCGGCTCGTTCACTGCCCCGGGTGTCTGGTGGGTGCTCATGGGAATGTCCTCCAAGGGGAGTTCGTTGATCGGGGCGGGACCGTGACAGGTCGCGGGTGCTTGCGTCTTGGGCTCGTTCGGGAGCGGTGTCTTCACCCACTGGTGCCGTCAGGGAGCTGGTGGACAGCACTGGATGGGAGGGGATTTCCGAGGCATGACGAAGGCCCGGACCACCCGGCCCGGGCCTCGTGCTTCTCACCGTGTTGCTAGAGGGCCGAATGCCTCACGGGCGCAGCCGGCGCACCCCCTTGACCACGTCCGCTACCGCCTCGTGCGTGGCCGCGTTTCCCCTTGACAGGGCGGCTCCCGGCGGCGGTCAGACGACGGTCAAGTGGTGCCGTTGCACGCTGCTCCTTCGCCCCGACCACTCCGGCCGGGGCAGCGAAGGAGGCGTGACGATGGCGACCATCCACCCGAGGGCCGGGCAGCACCCCCGCACGGCACGGTCCCCAGCAGACGGTGGGGACCGTGCCGGACCAGCCCAAGGGGGCTCCCTGGGTGCCCACTTCGAAGGTCCCTGGGGAACCCCCTTTGGTGCCCGGCACCCCGGGCGGGAGGAAAACCCCTTGTCAGCGCCGCAATCGGCGCGAGAACTGCGCCGTCACAACCCTCTTCTCTCCTCCTTGTTGTCCGTAGTGGAGGAGATCATCGGGTTCGGGGGGGCCGGACGCCCTCCCCGGCCGGACGCGGCCACCGGCAGCCGCAGCAGCCGCGACGGCGGCGGCCGGCCGAGCAACCGGTCGCGAGCGACGACGAGGGAGCAGGGCTGATGGCGGGGAAGCGGAAGACCAACCCGGCGGGATCGACGAACAGCTACCGCAGCGACGTGCTGCGCGTGCTCGGAGCGTTGAAGGTGGCCACGGCCGATCAGATCCAGCGGATCAGCGCCCCGCACCTGACCTTCCGGCACGCCGACAAGCCGACCCCCTCGAAGCAGAAGCAGGCCCGCACCGCCTCGCACACCGGCGCCCTGTCCGACATGCGCAAGCACGGCCTGTCGGAGAACGGCGGCTCCACCGAGACCGGCGACACCCTGCGGAACCTGACCCCCAAGGGCCTGGAGGCCGCCTCCTACGAGCTGCGCCGCCCGGCGACGGAGATGGGATCCACCGCGCGCGGCGCGGGCTCCTCCGGGGCTTCCCATCCGATGGCGGTGAACGAGACGGTGATCGCGCTGCTGCGTCCGAAGCCGGACGTGGCCAAGCTCGTCGACGACCCGTCCCACGTCCAGGCGGCCGCCCAGGCCGCCGTAGACGGACCGTCCGGGATCGGCACGATCGCCTCGTACTGGACCGAGGTCCCGCTCCCGGCGACCGGTACGTGGAACGCCCCGGGCAAGGGCGGCGCCCAGGCCGACGTGGTGCTCACCGCACCGCAGGACGGGGTGCCGCTGCTGTTCATCGAGGTCGACAACTGCCACGAGACCGCCGAAGAGCTAGCCGCGAAGCTGGAGAAGTATGCCCGGTTCTTCCGCCGGAGGGTGAAGGACACCGACGGGCAGGAGCGGCCGATGTGGTGCACCCGCTGGACGGTCCCCGAGCAGCGGTACGGGGAGATGCCGCACCCGCCGGTGCTGCTGGTGTTCAACCACATCGGCGAGCGCAACCCGAACCGGACGATGCCGCGCCTGCAAGAGCTCACCCGACACCTCTGGAAGGGGGAGTGGATGCGCGAGGGCTACCACTCCTACGACGGGAAGATCCCGATCGTCGTGGTCGGGCTGAGGAACCTGCGCGCGCACGGACCGGCCGGAGTCGTGTTCCTCCGCTTCGGCCGCGACCGCCCCCAGCCGCTCCTGGACGCGATCGGCAACCCCCGCCTTGAAGGGGTCCTCGCCCGTGAGGCAGAGGCGGCCAGGGCCCGGCAGGCGGAGTACCAGGCGCAGCTGCGGGAGGCCGCCCGGGAGCAGGCGGCGAAGAAGGCCGTCGAAGCGGCACGGGAAGCGGCCCAGCGCGAAGCCCGACGTCCCGCCTGTACCGGCTGCGGGAGCCGGTTCACCGACGAACGGTGGGAGGCCGCAGAGGAGACGGACTGGGGCCGCCCCGTCGACACCCACCCTCACCTGTGCGACAGGTGCAAGGCCGTCGCCGTCGCGAGTGCCGCCCCCACGCCCGGCAGGCAGGAGGAGCACCAGGAGCCGCTGCCCGAATGGGCGCGTCAGGAGTTCATGCGCTTCCCCCGTCGTCCCCGCTGCACCGAGTGCAAGGCGGCGTTCACCGACGAGCGGTGGAAGGCGGTGGAGCGCACCGGCTGGGGGCCCGTTCGCATGGAACCCCGTCCGACGTTGTGCGGGGACTGTGACCTGCAATTCGAGTCGGACCTGGACCGGGCGTGGGGTGTGAGCCGTCGGCAGGAGAAGCACGACCAGGAGCAGGACCAGGCCGTGCCCAGCCCGAAGTCCGGCGGATGGTTCTCGCGGCTCCGCTTCTGATGCGAGGCCGTGTCAGGCCCGGCGCAACCTCAAGGTCCGATGGGCGGTTAGCCGGGGGTGACGATCTCGTACCTGCCCTCCGGGTCTGCCGATGATGTTCCCTACGAGCCGTGGGAGGGCGAGGAAGAAGCGCTCGCGGCGGCCGCGGCAGCCGGCCGCCGCGCAGCAGCGTGGATCCGTTCCCTGCCCACGGGACCGGCTCCCAGCCCGGTCGGCTCCTGGCTCCGTGAGGACCTGTCCGAATCGATCGAGAGGGCGACGTTCTGCCTGGACCCGCAGGACTGCGACCGCTTGGACCCCGGCGGCGTGATGGTCGACGGTACGGGCGGCCTCGATGCGGAGACCCGCAGCAAGCTGGTGTTTGTGCCGTGCGCGGTCCAGGACGCACGGTGGCTGACCCCGGACCAGCAGATCCGGATCGTGGCGGTGGCCTCGCTGGTCACCGGGGCGGCACGGCTCCTCGCGGAAGACCCGGGCACTGCCATCACCACGGGCGAGCTCTCACGGATGTGGGCCCTGGTGGACCACGCCATCTCCTGACGCACGGTGTCCTGTGACAGCGGATCTTGAGCGCGTGCCATCGAAGATTGAGCGGTGGGGCCAGGCGTACTCCGGCGAGCTGCGGGCGTGATGAGGCGTGGCGGCTTCCGGTCTACTCGACCTTGCCGCTTTCGCCTGCTCCTGGCTGCTCATCAGGCATGCTCAGGATGTCCTCTCGGGTGAGGTACTGAGGGCTCCCCGGTGGCGGGGTCACCCTAGGGGCCATGAGTTCGGTGAGGAGTCTGCTGAGATCATCCATTGATAGCGCCAGGCCCAGGGCCTGCACGATGCGCAGAGCAGAGTCCCGGATGGACTGAGCGTTCCTATCGGGCGCCGACGCGCTCCGAATCTCGTCACACACCTGGCTGAACTGCTCGGCGCTGATCGTTGGTCGACTTACCGGTTGCGCCATGGTGCACCCCTTGTGCGCGAGTGGCCGTTCCCCCGCTTCTTCCAGGAAGCGCGTAGCACGCCCCAACGTCAACCGGAGAGAGTCAGCGCGCAAGCGCTGGAGCAGAGCCGCTCAATCTTCGATGGCACGCGCTCAAGATCCGCTGTCACAGGACAGTCACAGCTGTCCCATGACAGCGAAGGGTTGAGCGTAATGTCGCCGAAGTTTGATCACTTCGACTCCAGCCGCAGAGTGGCCTGGTCTGTCCCGAACTCCTGGCAGGGCCGTTCCAGGGCAGGACTACACGTCAAGCCCAGTTCTGCCACCACCGTGAGTCTCGATCGTAGTGACATCTGCAATGGCCTCGACGTGTCGCATCAGGGCGTGTGAAAGATCGGCTCGACACCTGTGCGCGCTCAGAACGTGACGCCTTGTGTTTTCCCACAGTTCCACCCCGGCGTCGCTGGAAGGGTCCACGTTGCTCTCCGCCATGGCGTTCAATGCCTCTGTCGCCTTCTCGAATGTGTCCAGGACCCACATCGAGTCTGCGGGATGGTCTCGCAGGTCCGGGTAGTCGCCGAACTCCAGCCGCTCGCGGGCGCCGCTACCTCGCGTTGCTGGGATGTACAAGCCGTCGATTAGTGCCTCGTATAGGGCCGTTCTCGCGTCGACACGCGCCCGCTCCGCCGCTTGGTGAAACGCCCCGGAGTCGACAATGCCGTCTTCGAGCAGGCGAAAGGTCCGCCCCAAGAGATTGTCCCAAGCGGCCATGGCCTTACGCACCTGCACGACCCGAGCGACCTGAGCACGCTGCAGCTCGGACCGCCGATGTGCTTCGGCACGGGCATGAGCCAAGTCGTGCTCCGCAGAAGCCTCTCGGAGCGCTCGTTTTTGCAGCTGAAGGGGCCCGTAGAACGTAGCGGTGCCTGCGACGATCGCACCGCCTAGCGCCCCCAGCAGCCCGTACACCGCGTCTGACACGGTCACCCCCGTAGTCAATCAGGCCGTTCGCTCAAGCATCAGTCTCACGAATCTACGGGTGGCCAAACTTCGCTGACAACGCTCAACGTTCGATGACACGGGACACACGGCACCCAGCTCGTCGGCGTGCCCGAAGTGACACACAAATCGAACAAGCGATCTAGCAGGTATGGATGCGACCGCCTTCCCCGACGACCTGGTGCAGACACAGCACGCCTGGAACGCCACCTACGACGCGCTCACCGCACCCCGCCCCACGACCCCACCGCCCTGCGCCGACGCCTCCTGCACCTGTCCGTACGGCTCTGGTGGCACCCCTACTGGCAAACCGCCCCCTCCGTACCGGCCGCCCGCTCCGCGCTGCGCCAGGCGGTCCGCGCCCAGCGAGCCGACCGGGCCGCGTAAGCCAGCCGCGCTCGGCTCACGGTCACTGAAACGTGTGGTGAAACGCCCAGGTGAAACGGACAAGGCCGCGTAGTTAGGGAGCGTCGAGGTCTGTCAAGGGCTGCTGTTCGGGTGAATCTGGGGAGTGAGCGGCGTAGGCACCCCTGCGGGTCCGGTAGATAAGACCCCGTCGAGCCCATTTGGCCATTTGAGCGTTCAGGCTGTTGACGTTGGCGGTGCCGAGCGCTGATGCGACCTCGTGAGGTGTCCAGGAGTAGTCGGGTGCAGAGCGCAGAACGGCGAGTGTGCTTTGAAGCTGGGGTGTTCCCGGAGCGAGGGGTGGCGGGGTTGGTGGTGAAGCGGCGGGTGCCGCCTCATCGAGCAGCATGTAGACGCCAGTGTGTGGTTTGTGGATCAGTCCGTTTCGGGCCCAGCGGGCCAGCAGTACGGCGTAGCTGTGCACGTTGTCCGCGTTGACGGCCTGGGCGAGTTCGCGTGGCCCCCAGCGGCGGCCGGGTTCGGAGCGTAGGACGGCGTAGGCGCGATCGATCGAGTTCGGTTCGCCGGGTTTCGTGGGTGAGGCAGGAGTCTGGGATGGGTGCCGACGTGAGAGGAAGGCTGGTGTCGTTGGTCGGATGGAGTGGATAGCGATGGCGAGTGAGCCGACTCGTGTACTGGCCAGGGGTCTTTCTTCTTCGGGGTTGGCGTAGCCGTAGCGAGAGAGCGGGCACTTGACCCGGCGCGCACTGATGCGCATGCGCCGTGCCGGCAGCAGCTGGCTCAGCACAGCGTGGCCGATCCGGCCGACAAGAGCATCTTCGTTCAGCGTGGTCGGCGCGATGAGGAGTTGATCGCGTGCCGCTTCAAGAGCCGTGGTGAAGCTGGCCCGGTCGGGGTCTGTGCCTGCTCGGGACTCGACTGCGTCGACCATGGCGGTGCGCAGGAGCTGGTAGAGGGTGAGTAGCGCCCACATTTCCTGTTCGAGGCCGACTTGGTCACCGGAGCGCAGGACACGTCCTTGCAGGAGGGTGTGGCGCAAGGCGTAGTAGGCGGATTCGATTTCCCAGCGTTCGTGGTACAGCCGGACCAGTCTCTCCGCAGGGTCGAGTGAGGCATCGAGCAGCGTGGTCACCAGCCGGTAGCCGTCGCGCACCATGCTGCCGTCCGCGCAGGTCGCCGTGATCTCGGCGTCGATGACACGGACCGCGACGTGGCGGATCCGGGTCAGGTACGAGCCGTCCGGCAACCGGTTCTCTGTGGGCAGGCGCCGGGTGGAGCTGAGGCGGACCAGGAACTGTGCACCGGTGTCGGCGACCTCGCCGAGGAACTTCCCGTCGTCGAAGCCGCGGTCGGCCAGGACGAGGAAGTCGTCACCGAGCAGATGCAGCAGCTGCCGAGCGTAGTGGTTCTCGCCGTGCCGCTTCGGCCCGAAAGCGGCACCGAGCAGGCCGCGCGTTCCTGTCTCGACCAGCGACATCAGCCGCAGCGTGGGGTAACCCGTGATTCCCAGCCGGTGGCGGACCCGCCCCAGCCAGGCGTAGTTGCGCTCCCCGTCCGGCACCTTGATCGAGCTGCATCCGTCGAATGCCACTGTGCGCCACTGCCGGTATCGAGCCCCCGGAGTACGGAGCTGGGCCAGCGGGCCGGCGACTACTTCGAACAGGGCTTTCAACGGTGCGGCACCCAGACGGCGACGCAGATCACGCAGGGCCTTCTCCGAAGGCGTCACGACCGGGAGCCCAGTCAGCCCGGCGACCAGCTTGTTCCAGACTTTGGCGTAGCCCAGTTGCGGGAACAAGCCCAGTGCCAGCACGAAGTAGATGCCTACTCGCGACGGAAGAATCCGCCTTCGCCGTTCGACCGTCCCCGTTTCCTCCAGTACGGCGTCGACCAGCTCGAAGGGAACGTATTTGGTTAACTCACCCAGGTGCCCTGGGGCAAGAACACCTTCGCCGACGGCGAGAATACCTGGGAGCGTGCTGACGGCAGACTGACGATGCAACGGAGCCTCGCGAGCGATGGATCTTGGCAGATCCCTACTCCTACCCGGGGCGCCAACCCGCCCACGCACAAAACGGCCATCGCCCTGTCGGGACGAATTTTGAGTGCATCCACCGAAGGTTGGCCGAGTCACGGAGTTGGCAGTGTGTTGGTACCGTTCGAGACGGTTCCTTCGAACGAACAAGGCAGGTCAGCAGGTGTCAGCTCTAGACTTTTACGCCCAAGTAGCCACCATTGGCGACGTACTTGGAGCTGGTATCGGCACCGACCCCGGGGGCTGGGAAGCTGCTGTGGGGCCGGATTTCCTCGATGTTCCCGGTGGCGGCCTCCTACGGAGGGACTACGGGCTCGTGGAGATCAATTTCTCACCGGACCAGCAGGGGCAGATGTCCTGCTTCGGCTTCGGCGTCAAGCCCCAACGGCTGCTGTACGACCTGTCCCCGAGCACGGTGCCGCTTCCGCTCTCGCAGAAGTACGGGCAATTCGCGCCCCGGCTGCCGTTTGAGGAACTTCGGGCCGCCATCCTGTCCCTGGGGCACACGGTGGAGCTCGAAGAAACCTCGCGCGACATGCACCGTTACCGCGTGTCCGAGTCTGTCGCTCGCATTGACGTCGTCCTCGATCCTGATCCGTACGGTTCAGGCCCCACCGATCCGGACGGACATCAGGTAGATGACGTATGGTCCATCTCCCTGTGATGACCGGCCCGAGCTTCGGACCAGTGGATGTCAGATATCGAAGCTGAGCTGATCTCGTCGGCCGAATCGCTGGACAGTTACCGCCAAGGCCTAACTACGCGGCCTTGGTGAAACGGAGGCTGCGTTTCGGCTCCGACCTGCGGAAACGTCAGCGATACGGGGCTGGCGCGAGCGTGTTTCACTTCGTGGTGGACGTCCAGCGGTCCGACGGTCCGGGGCGCCTGGTCAGCGCTGGGCTCCCAGGACGCGGCGCGATGAAGATGTCCAGCAGGCGGGCGAAGGGGGCGCGGGCTGGTGTTTCACCTCCGAGCTGGGCGAGCCCTCGCAGGGCGGACCGAGGCGGCGTCCACTCCCTACCCGTCCGTGCAATCCTTCCGGGCTACCTTTTTCACCGCGATGGCGGATCGGCTGGGCCATTCGTGTTGCGCGGCCCCCGGATTTGTCAGAAGCGCGATCTACGTTCCGGGCCATGACGGATTGGATCGAGCCCAGTGCTCGTGAAACAGGACCGGCGTACTCCACCGAGCAGGTGGAACTCGGCCGGAAGCTCGTAGCGCGTGATGACCTCCTGACGGACGAGAAGCAGCGCACCCGCCTGGAGATCGGGGACCTCCTGCTCACAGTTGCGCCGGTAGACACCGGCAAGACCACCAACGACACCAACGAGTTGATCAAGACGTTCGCCGCGGACATCGGTATGACCGCCGATATGGCCCGTCAGTACCGATCGGTGTCCGCAGGGTGCAACACCGCACACAGGCAGGCGCTGGCCGAGTCCGACGTCACGGTGTCCTACTCCGTCGTCCGCGAGGCCGCGCTGGGGTTCTCCCTCCCGAAGGAGACCCGGGAGGCTGAGAAGGCCCTGCCGAAGGCGGACCGTGAGCGTCGGTGCCAGGAACGCTGGGAGACCCTGCTGGGGATGCTCCAGGAGCCCGGCCGCCACCGCCTGACGGCGCAGGAGTTCCGCGCAGCGATCGGCGCGCGGCCGATTCCGAACTCGGCATCCGCGATGACCGCCGAGAAGATCGTGGAACAGCTCGACCGCCCCGAGGTCAGGTCCGCGGTCATGGCCAGCATGATGGAGCCGACCTTCCTCGTGGAGGCGCTCGCGGCCGACCCGATGGCGGAGCTGAAGATCCGCGACAGCCTCGCCCAGGTTGCCCAGGTGACCGGCAGCAGGCAGAACACTCCGCCCTCCGAGGAGACCGACGACCGGCTGGTCATGCAGTTGGGCCGACGGGTGAACCTGCTTCACGGCCTGGTCGAGATGCACCCCGAGCAGATCATCAACATCGCCGACGAGGACATGCTCAACGCCCTGGAGAAGGCGTGCGAGGGCCTGGCGCACTGGGCGCAGCGGCTGCACTCGGCCCGCGCCTGCGGACAGGCAGGTGTGCGGTGACCGCCTCGCGCCTCACATCTCTGTCCGCCGCGACCAAGCAGTGGATCACGGACAACTACGGTCCCCTGTTCGCCCAGCACGCTGACAAGAACCGTCGGACCGGCGAGTTCCTGGACGTCATGATCGAAGGGATCCAGGCGGGCGAGCTGTCGGCGATCGAGTACTTCAAGGTCGTCCTCAGCCCTGCCCTCAGCGCGCTGGACCATGACCTGATGGTCCGCTTCGCGCACAGCGGCACCGAAACGCCGCCGCCCGCAGGCCCGGGAGAGACGGGCGGCACGAAGGCGCCCGGCGGCAGCACACCGCCGATCCCCGGTCTCGGATACGGCGGGGCACCCCCCGGCCCCGGCGGGTGCGGCACGGGCATCGACACGGAGATCACCATCCCCGGCCAGCGCTCCTTCCTGCCCGCCGACCTGGTCCACGCCCGCATCGTGGAGGTGTCCAAACAGCTCCTCGCCATCAAGGCCAACCAGAAACACCTGCGCCAGCAGGAGAAGGACAGCCGGGCATTCCGCAAGCTCCTCGACGGCCAGTACGCGGAGCTGCAGACCCAGCTCCGTGCCCTGCAACGGGCGAAGGAACGCATCAAGGAGAACCCGGAGATCGGACTGGACGCGCTGGCTGCGCTGGGCATCGGCGCCGCGGAACTCGGCATGAGCGATGCCGACCTGATGGCCCTGGCGGGAGCGGTATGAACGGCCTTATCTACTCCTCGACCCACTGGCACGACTACTGGAAGGCCATGGTGCCGGCGACCCAGCGCGAACAGCGGCGCGGAAGCCACATCGCCGATGTGATCGCGGCCGACGGATGCGTGGTGGAGATCCAGCACGCGAGCATGTCCCCGACGAAGATCATGGGACGCGAGCTGGACCACGGCCACATGGTGTGGATCTGGGACGGCCGCTCCGCCTACGCCTCCGGCGCCCTCTCACTGACCGCCTTCGCAGACGGCATCGTGAGCTTCCGGTGGAAGAACCAGCGCCGCAACCTCCGTACGTGCCGCCGCCCGTGCTTCCTGGACCTCTGGACGCTGGGCGAGTCTCTGCGGGCAGGGCCCTCCATTTGCAGCCGGTGTCCACGACATAGCGGATCGCGTCCACGATCTCGCGCCGAGGGTGCTTCTCCGGGCGCCCGCCGACGCCGGTCTCGCAGGCCGGGACGGGCAGCAGTGGTTCGATCAGGGCCCATTCGGTGTCGGTGGTGTCGGTGGGATAGCGGCGGCGTCGCATGACAACGGTGCCTCCTCCAGGCATGGGTGCGGGGGCCGGACGGCTTCGCCGTCCGGCCCCCGCCGGGGTTGATGGGTCAAGCTGAAGCGATGAGGTCGAGGGTGGATTCGATGGAGTTGAGCTGGGCGACGATGTGCCGTACCCACTTGTCGTTCGGGTGGGCGGCGGCGTGCGGGGCGACGGTGCCGGTGATGAACCGGCGGAACTGCGTGAGCTTCTCGCCGACCACCTGCCGTTCGTATGCCTCCAGCGCGGCCCGCTCCGCGCCGAGCTGGTAGCCGTCGGCGCGGGTCCAGATCAGTGGAGGCCAGCCCTTGGACGCGGCCTCGTTCTTCAGCGCCGCCAGCCCGGAGCGGACCTGGTGCGGGGACAGTGCGCTGGCCCGCACCAGCTGGTGGAACTCCAGCCCGGCCGGGCGGGCCTCGAACAGGACGAAGCGGACGGTGTCCGCGTGCCGTCTGGCGGCGTCTCCCTTTCGCCGGGAGGCGCGGGCCACGACTACTCGCCCCGCAGCATGGCCGCGAGCTCGTCGTCCATGTCGACCTTGCCGGTGTCAACCGCGGTCTCGATCCAGTCCAGCGTCGCCCTCACCTTGGCCACGTTCTGGTGGACGATGGCGCCTTCGTCCTTGGACAACGTGCGGTCGCGCAGGCCGGGGACGGTGCGGCCGGCCGCGGCGACGAACGCGTGGCAGGCGGTGACCAGGTCCAGGAACTCCACCGTCCGGTCGATGTTGCGGACCGCCGGGGCGACCGGACTGGTGTCCTCGAAGTGATCGCGGGCTTGTCGGGAGCGTTCGTTCTGGGCATGATTGACCTGGAACCGGGCGTGGTCGTCGCTCATCGCCTTGAACACGACGTCCGGCCGCCGGAGCAGGTTCGTCGCCGCCGTGGTGGCGACATGCTCGTCGCGGGTGAACTCCTCCACCACCCGGGCCTTGTCCACCGGGGTGACCGAGGCCGTCACCTCCGGACGCTTCAGGAAGACGCTGGTCACCGCCGCGGCGACCCGATCGTCCTGGGCCAGGGAGTGAATTGCGGTGATCCTCTCCTGGGGCGTGACCGGTGTCTCGACCCGGTTCCCCACCCGCCGACGGGCGTCATCCGTGTTCCACCGGGTCTTGCCCTCGGGCGGGGTGAGGATCGCGGCGAACCGCTCCTCTTCGTCCTCGATGAAGGCCAGCGTCCGGTGAACGGTGAAAGAGACACCGGGCTGACGGCGACCGGCCGGCCAGCGTGAGGACGTCCACCTCGCCGACTTCACCGTGCTGAACTTCAGGCCGATATCCTCGGCCAGCCGCGTCAGCGTCGCGGTCACCGACCACTCAGGATCGGCCGGCACCCCGCCGCCCGTCTCCCGCATCGGCTCGATCTCCAGAGCCCGGTCCCCGATCGTGAACTGCCCGCGCGTCTGCTGTTCGACCACGTCCCGCAGCTCAGCCACGATCTGCTCGTAGCGGGACAGAGTCACTTCTCCGATGCTGCTGTTCTCCTCCGGCATGGTGCACTCACCAACCAACTGCGTTCACCGGCAAGGCACTTCGGGCCGCGATGGACCGGTTCCGCTTCCTTCACGGAGGGTCAGACCAAAAGTAGGAAGATCGCAACAAAAGACAGAAAACGATCGAACGCGACCCAATCTAGTTTGCTGAAGCGTTCGCCTCACGGTCACTGTGACCGAGTCCCGAACGTTTCCTTCCGCAGCCGCCAGGCAGCCACCTTGCACCGCTTCGAGCAGTAGACCGCCCGCACACTCCGGTCGACCCCGGCCGTCCAGCCCGCCCCGCAGACCGGACACAACCTCCGGTCGTCCTTACCGCGGACCGCCGCCAGGCGCCGACGCAACCGACGCCGCAACCGCCACTGCCTGGAACGACACGCCGCCGAGCAGAACACCGCGTGCGGCCGGGCATCCGGCCTCAGCCGTTCACCACAGCCCTCGCAGACTCTCTCCCCGGCCCTGCCGACGCACCCAACCACGGCACCAGCGTAGGACTCAGGCCACTCGTCAACAGGGGATAGGAAACGGGTTCTAAAAGCCCTGGGACCTGCCGCGGTGAGTTCGCTCCGCACTCCCCGGGCAGGTCCAAGAACGACCCGGCCGGTATGAAAACTGCGCGGGCCCGGGGCGGGCGGCTGGCGTAAGGCCGGTGACGGAACGACCGCCCGGGCAATCCGCCGCCCGCCGGAGTTCACCGCCTCACGCGCGCACGACACGCGCGCGCCAGGGAACCTCATGGAGCGCCCCATGAGGGGCGGTGAAGAACTTCCCCTCCCGCCGATCGTGGTGACCAGCGTCGCCACCGTAATCACCCGGAGGTCTCCGCGGAGTACACGGCCCGGAACCGGGCCGGGCGGTCAGGCTAGCGAGCGGCCCGGACGGTGTCTGCGACGGGTTGTTCTGGCCCCACCGGAACGGTGAGAAGTGGCTCCGCCAAGCGTTCGAGTGCCGGGCCGGAGGGTGGTCCGGCACAGACGCAGCCAGCGAGAAGAGGCCGTCAGTGCCTCGGGTGAACGGTCGGCCGCCCGTTCGGTGGGTGGGGCCAAAACTTCCCGTTCCGCAGGGGCCACTGGGCCCCGTCCAAGACACCCCTGAGCCAGGTGGCCGTCCGGTATCCGTCCAGCGGACCGCCAGCGGATCCGCAGCGGACTCGAAACCGGACCTGAGCTGGGAAAACAGCAAGAACCCCGGATGGACGGGAAAACAGGCCCGAAACCCGGGATCCGGGCAGAATCCGGGACGGAGCCCGGGGCGGCCCCGACACGGGACCCCTCCGGGGTCCCGTCCCGACGGAAGGGCCGCCCCGGGACCTCCACCACCCCACACCGCACCGTGACCGCCTGCACGCGCCGCGCCGACTTCCGGCCCCGACCGACTACAGAAGGTCTAGACCTTCTGCGGTCGGGTATACATACCCCCGGGATCCCGGGGCGACCCCCACGATGCCGCCCTGCCAGGCACCCCCACCGCCGGCAGGACGCCCGCCCCGGGACCTCCACCACCGCCAGGCCATACGGAAGCCGCTAGCACAGCTCATCCATCCCCGCAGAGCCTCGGGGCGCACGTCCATCTGGTCGGCGATACGCTTGATCGCGCCGGCCCGGCCGACCGGGTCCTTATGGACCCCGCCGGCCAGATGCCCATCGACGCGTGCGCCATCACCATGCTCTCCAGACGGGCCATAGTGCATGCCAAGGCGCGGCGACGGCTGCGCCAGCGATCGATGACCGATGTGCCCCGGAATGGACCGGGCAGCTTTCGGCCGGATGAATTGCCGCGATCACCCCGCCGGGCCGGCGGGTGGCGGGCCCGGCGGACTACGGGGCGTCCCGGATGACTGGGAGAGGGCCGAGGTGGAGTCGGCGCGTAGACCCGGGGAGGCGGCTGTCCGACCTCGACAGAACAGGGCTGTTCAGCGGCCTGATCGGTCGGGAGCTCCGCCGGGTCTGCGGGCCGGAGGTCCAGCGCTGCGACTCCCCGCACGCTGAACCCGGCCTCCGCACGATCCGCACGCCCGCTTCTCCGCCTGCAGCCCCGATGCAACATGGCTCGAATGCGCTGGCTCCCACCAGCCCCGAGGGGCAAGGCCCTTGACGGCTTCCCGACCCTCCTCCGCATGGTCTAGACCAAGCAGCGAAAGAGGCGGTTGGCAACGTCGATCACGTACCAGCCCCGTCTCGTCCCCGTACCTGGCCACGACACCGGGCCCGAGCGTCGACCCGGAATTCCGGCACCCCCGCCCATGGTCCGGCCCCCACCGATCCGCGAGATGACCCGGGTTGCCCGACGGGCCGCGCGGGCCACCCGTGCACGTTTCCCACCCCCACAGACACATCGGGAGATCGCACATGAGCAGCAGCACCGTAGAGCCGATCCTGCCCCCGCCCGACCGCAACCCCGAACCCCCGCCCTGCGAGGCCCACTTGGCCCACGCCCATCACCACCCCACAGCGAGCCGACGGCCTCGGAGCCGACTGGCCGACCTGGCCGGTCTGGTCGACGCGCACGCCCTGGCCCTGCTGAGGGCGACGGTCGGCATCGTCTTCGTCGGCTTCGGCGTACTGAAACTGTTCCCCTCGGCCAGCCCGGCGGAGCAGCTGGCGGTCGACGCGGCGGCGAAGATGACCCTGGGCCTGGTGCCGGAGACGGCGCTGTTGCCGTCCCTCGCGGCACTGGAGACGGCCATCGGGATCGGCCTGATCGTCGGCCGCCGCCTGCTGCGCCCCGCGCTCGTCGCGTTCTTCCTCCACATGGGCGGCGTGTTCTCGACCCTCGTCCTCCTCCACGACGCGATGTGGCAGCCTCACTCCCCCGCCCCGACCATGGAGGGGCAGTACGTCGTCAAGAACGTGGTCCTGGTGGCGGTGTGCCTGGTGGTGGCCGCGAACGAACGGGGCCGGCACCCCCGGCCACGACGTACGGCCAAGTGAGCGGGCCGGGTCGCCGGAGCGCACGACCGCGCTCCGGCGGGCCCCGCCCCACCCCGTCACCCCTGCCGACGAGGCGGCGGTACGGGCATCAGCCGATGTGGACCGGCACCTCGACGAGCTGGTGCGGGGCAGCGAGCCGGAGAGCTCCAAACCAACCCCCTCAGCTGACCGTTTCGGAAGAAGTTCACTTGTGCGGCCGGGCAGTTGGGTCAGTGCCGGGCAGAATTGTGATCGTGTCGGATGATCTTGTGCCTGCTGACTCATGGGAACGGGTGGCCCCCTTGCTCCCCTGCGCGTCCGCCGAGGCGCCGGAGGCATCCCGGTCGTCTACCGGTAGACGACCGGGATGCCCGCGCGGGATGGTCTACGGGCTGCGCAAGAGAGCGCGAGCTGGGCGGATGCGCCGTTCGCCGACCTCAAGCAGACTCTGCTGTGCGCTCTCTCCACCGTACTCCTGGTCGGCCTGGTGGCCTGATGCCCGGCTGGCCCTGGGCCGACCCCGCCATTGGCGCCATCACAGTCGACGAAGGCCACGACGCCTGGCAGGGCAAGGGCTGCCGCGGGCACACCGCTCACCTCCCTGCTACGAGTGAGCTGTACCGAGATTTGTGGAGTCCCTGATGCCAGGGTTACGGTCCTGGCGAAGGAGATCCACCAGCACCATGGCAGCACCCCGTAAATATCCGGACGAGCTCCGCGAGCGCGCGATCCGCGAGGTCCGCACCACCGGCCGCCCCATCGCCCACGTTGCGAGGGACCTGGGCATCCACAAGGAGGCCCTGCGAGGCTGGGTCCGCCAGGCCGAGGCCGACCGCGGCGAGCGGGACGACCGGCTCACCACCGCCGAGCTGGATGAGTTGAAGCAACTCCGCCGGGAAGTGGCCGAGTTGCGGCGGGCGAACGAGATCCTGAAAGCCGCCTCGGTGTTTTTTGCCCAGGAGATCGACCGTCCCCGGACGAGGCCGAGCAGGTGATCGACCACCGGATCACCCGCGCGCTTCGACGCCAAGGCATCGTCGTGGCCCGCTGCACGGTCGAGCGGCTGATGGCCGAGCTGGGCCTGGAAGGTGTCATCCGTGGCCGGCGCCGCCGCACAACCGTCCCGGAGCCATCGGCGCCCCGGCCGCCGGACCTGGTCGACCGCGACTTCACCGCGAGCCGGCCTGATCAGCTATGGGTGGCGGACATGACGTATGTCCGCACCTGGTCGGGGTGGGCGTATGTGGCGTTCGTCCTGGACGTGTACTCGCGGATGATCGTCGGCTGGCAGGTCGCGAACCACATGCGGACCGAACTCCCTCTGGACGCCCTGGAGATGGCGCTCTGGCGGCGCCGGATCAAGAAGAACTCCGGACTGATACACCACAGCGATCGCGGGTCGCAATACGTATCAATTCGGTATACCGACCGGCTCGCCGACATCGGTGCCTCCGCCTCCGTCGGATCGGTCGCGGACTCGTATGACAACGCGATGGCCGAGGCGCTGAACGGGACCTTCAAGGCCGAGCTGATCGAGATGCAGGGTCCCTGGAAGGATGTCGACCAGGTCGAACGGGCCATCTTCCAGTGGATCGCCTGGTACAACGAGGAGCGTCTTCACTCCGCGCTCGACTACGTTCCGCCGGCCGAGTACGAAGAAGCCTTTTGGCGGAGCCAGGAGCAAATCCCGCAGTCCGCCTGAACCAATCAAGATCGGACTCTACGAAACTCGGGGCAGCTCAGAGTGCTGTAGCAACCTGCGGTTGGGCTGGGGAGTGCAACTGCTGCTGACAACCGCTCCGCTCGTGCGGGTGAAGGAAGTCGGTCGTGGGACTGGCAGCCCCGGTGCTCTGATGCCGGTGACGGGGCAGGACTTCACCGAAGGCCAGTCGGAGGGTTGCCCCGGCCCTCTGTCGTCAGTGGGGTGTGTCTTTTCTGGTCCGGATACGGGTGGTCGGGGGATGGGCGAGGGAGGCGGCGGCGTCCATGGCGGCGAGGTAGGTAAGAACTACATCTTGTTCGTCGGTGACTGTTGCGGTTTCCGGGTGCAGGCCGCGGACGATGAGCCGGTCGCCGAGCTGTCGGTGGGGGTAGCGCATGATGTCCGCAGCCCCGCTGAGCAGCAGCGGGTGCGGTCCGGCCGATGCGGGGATCACCTGCACAGTTACCGTGTTTCGGTGCTGGGCCAGGCTGTCCAGATGGGCGAGCTGCTCGTCCATGACGCTCTGGCTGCCGACTGCCCGGTCCAGGACGGCTTCCTCGATCACGGCCCACACCTGTACGGGATGGCCTGCGCGGTCCATGGTGTGATGCTGCCGCTCCCGGAGTAGCCGGAGCCGCCTGCTGGTCTCCTCCTTACCGGCCCGCGGGTGGCGCAGCTCTAGAAGCACGCGGGCGTAGCCGGGGGTCTGGAGCAGTTCGGGGATGACGCCGGGGGCGTAGGTGCGGATCATGCTGGCGGCTGTCTCGAGGTCGATCACTCCGGCCAGGTGGTCGGGGAGAATGTCGCGGTAGGGGTGCCACCAGCCTGGCCGTTTGGCCTCTTCCAGGGATGTGAGCACACTCTCGATCTCGTCGTCCGGTGTCCCGTAGAGACGCAACAGGACAATGAGTGTTGCCCGGCGTGGGACGGTCTTGGCCAGCTCCAGTCGGCTGAGTGTCATGTGGTGCACGCCCAGAGCTGTGGCGGCGGCCTCCATGGTCAGGCCCGCGGCCTCGCGTCGGGCCCGCAGATCGGAGGCCAGCAGGCGCAGAGCAATGGTGGGTCCGGAGCGAGGCCGAGACACGGCAGGGATCTCCCTCTCGTCGAAACCGCACGGGTACCACGGATTCTTCCCTGTCCCGTACTGGTGCACTCTGCAGGGTTGCAGAGTGCGGCAAGACCTTCCATAGTGGACTAGACCAAACGGCCGTAAAACCTCTCCCGGCCGTCTCCGTGCAGGAGTGGAGGTCGCCGTGTACGTGTGCATGCCTGCAACCCCCGGCTCGATCAGACACATCAGGCGCATCGTCGACGCCGAACTGCGCCTGCGGGATTGCCCACCCGACCAGATATCCCAGGCCCAGCAAATCGTCGCCGAGCTGGTCGCACCGTTCTGCCTCGATGCCGACGTGCTCCACTACGGCCTCACCATCCAGGCCTCCCCCGACACTCCGGGAGGGCACACAGTGAGCGTCGGGGCGCAGGGAACGCACGTGCGCCGCGACCTGCCCATACCCAAACCCCGCCCTCCCCTGGACGACCACCCCCGCCCGTGAAGCAACATCCCCCATGAACCTACTCCGGGAAGCGGAAGGCGGCGGAGCGTAGTGGCCCTTCTGCAGCTCAGACGTCACGACGCCAAGGGGCGGGGCTGAATGGCGGCCGCGCGCCCCGTCCGGCCGTACGCCCGCATCGGCCCGCACCACACGAACACGCCCAGCCGGCTGCCCACCATGCGGCAGGCGGCGCCGCCCATCGGATCACAGCCGGGCCCGCAGCCGAATACGGCCGCCGGCCCGGCTGAAGCACACCACAGGCGGCACTGAACAGCCAGGAGCCGCTTCGGTCGCATCCGGCTACGCTGCTAGATTTCCGTTTCATGAGCCGCACACCCCATCCCTCTACACCATCCACACCCTGGGAGCCCGAGGTTCTGGAAGCCGTCCGCGCGACTCCTGCACCCTTCTACGCCGTGGCCTGTCCGACCCCGGAGGGTGGCTGGCGCGTCAGCCTTCTCGAGGGTGACGAATGCGCCGTCCGCGATTCCTTCGCCGCCTCCGACCTGAGAGCGGCCGACCTCGAATTGCAGCGCAACGGATTGAACCGTTCCGGGTTCGGTAGAGACTCGATTCCGTGAAAGGATTGAGTCATGGCACGTCCCTCCTCCTATCCCTCTGAGCTGCGCAAACGAGCGGTCCGTATGGTCGCCGAGGTCCGTGGTGACTATCCGAACGAGTCGGCCGCCTTGAGGGCGGTCGCCCAGAAGCTCGGGATCGGTTCGGCCGAGACCCTGCGGAACTGGGTGAAGCGGGACGAGGTCGACTCCGGGCGACGGCCGGGGACGACCACGGAGGAGTCCGCGCAGATTAAGGCGATGAAGAAGGAGATCGCCGAACTGAAGCGAGCGAACGACATCCTCAAGGCTGCGGCAAGTTTCTTCGCGGCCGAGCTCGACCGGCCACACACACGCTCGTAGCGTTCATCGACGAGCACCGGGACCGCTTCGGCGGTGTCGAGCCGATCTGCCGCGTGCTCACCGAGCACGACTGCAAGATCGCCCCCTCCACCTACTACGCGGCGAAGAAGCGCGCCGCCGAACCCTCGGCCAGGCGGGTGCGCGATGCTGCCCTCAAGGAGTTGATCACCGAGGTCCACGAGGCCAACTTCCGCGTCTACGGCGCCAGGAAGGTATGGCGCGAGCTGCACCGCCAGGGCCACCCCGTAGCCCGGTGCACCGTCGAGCGCCTGATGCGGGAACTCGGCATCACAGGCGCCGTCCGCGGGAGAAAGATCATCACCACGACCCCGGACAGCGCCGTCGAGCGGGCACCGGACCTACTGGACCGCAACTTCGTCGCGGCCGCCCCCAACCGCTGCTGGGTCGCCGACTTCACCCACGTCAAGACCTGGTCGGCAGTCGTCTACGTCGCCTTCGTCGTCGACACGTTCTCCCGCCGGATCGTCGGCTGGTCCGCCGCTACGTCGAAGGAGACCAGACTCGTCCTGGACGCCCTGGACATGGCCCTGTGGCAGCGCGACCGCGACGAACAGCCCCATCAGCGGGGCGAGTTGATACATCATTCCGATGCCGGGTCGCAGTATACGAGTTTCCGGCTCGCCGAGCACTTGGACGCCGCCGGCATCGCGGCCTCGATCGGCTCCGTCGGCGACGCCTACGACAATGCCCTCATGGAGTCCACGATCGGCCTGTTCAAGACCGAGCTGATCAAACCGGGGCGCCCCTGGAGGACGCTCTCCCAGGTCGAGCTGGCCACCGCGGAATGGGTCGACTGGTACTGCCACCGCCGCCTCCACGGTGAAATAGGGCACGTCCCACCCGCCGAATACGAGACCAACTACTACCTCACGATCACGAAACCCCAGGTCACAACCACAATCTGAAGTCTCTACCGAACCCGGGGCGGTTCAGCCGGCAGCGCCCTGGGTTCGCGCTACCTCGTGCGGCACCACCGAGAGCTGTTCGACGGCTGTGCCGAAGCGATCAGCGAGGTCGGGGGCTTCTCCGTCCCGGTGAGTCCGCAGCGCCGCCTGTACCTGATCGAGACCGCGCAGAAGGGGCTGCACTGGCTGCGCCTGGTAGCCGAGGGCCGACCGGGGCACGGCTCCATGCTCCACACCGACAACGCGGTCGCCGAACTCGCCGGTGCGGTGGCCCGAATCGCCGCCCACCGCTGGCCGCTGGTGCTCACCCCCACCACCCGCGCCTTTCTCACCGAAGCCGCGGAAGCGTTCAATATCCCGTTCGACCCCAACTCTCCGGACCCTGCCCAGGTGCTGGAATGCCTGGGCCCTCTGGCCCGACTGGTCGACGCCTCCTTCCGCCACACCGCCAATCCGACCCGGCTCTCGGCCGGCTACAAAACCAACGTGGTGCCCGGACGGGCCGTGGCGGAGATCGACGGAAGGTTCCTGCCGGGCCAGGAGGACGACTTCGAGCGCACCCTGGCAGAACTGGCAGGCCCTCGTGTCCGGCTGGAGACGATCGAACGTGACGAGGCCGTCACCGCCCCCTTCGACACCACCCTGGTCGCAGCGATGGCCACCGCACTGGCGAGCGAGGACGAGGGCGCGAGAGCGGTCCCCTACTGCCTGTCGGCAGGCACGGACAACATGGCTTTCGCCACACTCGGCATCAACGGCTACGGATTCGTGCCACGACGCCTGCCGCCCGGGCTTGACTTCTCGGCTCTGTTCCACGGCATCGACGAGAGGGTTCCCCTGGCATCCCTCGACTTCGGCGTGCGCGTACTCGACGAACTGCTCACCCAGTACTGAATACTGAACTACTGGGATTGAACGCATGGTGTGTGCTGTTGGTCAGGCGGGTTTGATGGTCAGGCCGGTCTCGGCGAGACAGCCGTCCATGGGTGGCTGCGGTGGTGGATGTGCCGAAGGCCGCGGTGGATACGTTGGATGAGCTGTTCGGGGTCACTGAAGGCGACGTTGGACAGCTGGGGGCCTGGTCCCCTCGACGGGGTTGAGGTCGGGTGCGTAGGGCGGCAGGCAGCAGATCGGCGGCCAGTTCCGGGATGCGGCGAACGCCCGCAGGCCGGCGGCCGGGCGGACGCTCAGGTTGTCCCGGACGAGCACGATCGGGCCGCCGAGCTGCTGGTGGGCGGCGATCAGCCAGTCCCGGTTGCCAGGCCAGGAGAAGCACTTACGTCCATCGTCCCGGCGCGGCCGGTAGTTCAGCCAGGACCGGTGACCGGGCCTGTAGCAGGTCGGCTCGGCGATGGATATCCGTCCGCGGGAACGACCTCGGCCCCGCAGCGGTGGAGGTTCCGGCCTCGCCCTCCAGGACAAGCCAAGGTCCACGGGCCGCGGGTGATGGCGCGCGAGCGGGTCGCCAGTGTCGGCTCGGTGGATCGCGCGGGACACCTGGCTCGGTGGCCCGGGTCGGGAGCGCTTGCCCATGAGTCCGATGTCTCAGGCGACGTACTCCCGCAGCGGCGCGGGCTTCAGTCCGGCCTGCTCGGCGAGGTCGAGGGCCCGCTTGAGGTCTTGTTCCAGGGTCTCGGTGAAGTGCAGCAGGATGATGTCCCCGGCCTTCAGTGTGGGGGCCGGTGGGGTCACCGAGCCCCAGGTGGTGAGGTCGTGGGTCCAGGTGACGAGGCCCTCGGCCCCGCAGGCGCGGGCGGCGGTCCGGGTGGCCGTGTTGCAGACCCCGTACGGCGGGCGCATCAGCCGCGGTCCGTCGCCGAACTCCGCGAGGTGCTGGTCGCGCGCGCCGCACAGCTCGGCACGCTGTCCGGCGGCGTCCAGCGTGGTGAGGTCGGGGTGGTTGATGGTGTGGTTCTCGACCCGCGAACGGCCGTGGTCGAGCAGGGTGTGGAAGTAGCCGGAGTCGTACGAGTACGCGCCCGGCAGAACGAACAGCGAGGCGGGCACCCGGCGGTCGAGCAGCAGCTTCGCGGCGGCCGGGTCGTGGAACCAGCCGTCGTCGATGGTGATGAACACGACCGGGTCGGTGGTTTCGACGTGCGAGAGGACGGGGACGGGGTCCGGCCAGGCCGCGGCCGGGGTGGGAACGGCCTGGGCGGAGCCGGCGAGCGCGCCGAGCAGCGCGACGGGGACGAGTGTGGCGAGCACACCGCGCAGGGCGCGGTACAAGTAGGGTCTCAGCATGGCCGAAGCATTGGCTTAGACCAACTGGCCTGTCAATGATCGGAGTTCTCCACGAACCGGACCCTCATCCACCCTGCCCCACCACAACGGCCGCACCGAAGGCGTCAACATCCGCACCAAGAGGATCATGCGGCAGATGCACGGCCGCGCAGGATTCGACCTCCTCCGCCACCGCATCCTTCTATCGTGACAACGGAACGTCACCACCGACTACGGAACAGAGCCGAACGTTTTACAGTCCCACCTGGTCAGGAAGTCGCGGAGCGGAGGGCCATCGCAGCAGAGGTATCTGGGTGGATGGTGAAGACCCGGTCCAGGCCGACGATGCGCAGGATGCGGGTGGTGTTGGCGGGTACGGCGGCCAGGGCTATGTCGCATCCCGCTTCGATGGCCAGGTTCCGGGTAGCCAGCAGTGTGCTGATGCCGCTGGAGTCGCAGAATTGAAGGCCGCCGAGGTCCAGGAGGAGCAGCTGTCCCCCGGCCCAAGGCAGGTGGTCGACGGCCTTGCGGAGTGCGGGCGCTGTCGCGTGGTCGAGGTCGCCGGTGATTTCCAGTACGGGGCCGCTGAGGGTGCCTCGGGTGGTGATCGTTAGCGGGCTCATCCCCGGTCTCCGCTCGCTGGGATGGGGAGCGGGGCGGGCACGCCGAGGGCGAGCAGCGCGGTGTCGTCGTCGAGTCCGTCGCCGAAGCCGGTGATCAGCCCGGTCAGGGCGCTGATCAGTGCCTGCGGGCCCGAAGGCGGCTGGTCGGCGGTGAAGGCGCGCAGTGCGTCCTCGCCGTACAGTTCGCGCTCGGGTCCGATGCGGGCCTCGGTGAGGCCGTCGGTGTAGAGGAGCAGGGTGTCGCCGGAGGCGAGCTGTGTGCGGGCGGCGGTGAACTGGACCTTGGGAAGGATGCCGATGAGCATCCCGCCGGGGGTGGGCAGGTAGTCGACGCTGCCGTCCGCGCGCTGGATCAGCGTGGAGGGGTGTCCGCCGGAGGCCAGGTGTACCTCGACCTGCCCGTCGCCGGTGTGCAGGGTGCCGTAGATGGCGGTGCAATAGCGGGTGTCGCCGCTTTTGTACCGCTCGTGCAGGACGGTGTTCAGGGTAGTCAGCACGGTGACGGGGTCGGGGTCGTGCAGGGCTGCGGTGCGCAGGGTGTAGCGGGTCAGGGAGGTGACCGCGGCGGCCTGGGGGCCCTTTCCGCAGACGTCGCCGAGGAAGAACGCCCACCGGTCGGCGCCCAGGGGGAACAGGTCGTAGAAGTCTCCGCCGAGCAGGTCCGGGGAGGCCGTGTGGTAGTGGGCGGCGGCTTCCAGACCGGGGACGGTGGGCAGCTGGGCGGGCAGCAGACTCTGCTGAAGGACGGCGAGGGTTTCCTGGAGCCGGTCCCGGGCGGCTTCGGCCTGCCGACGTGCTTCCTCGGCCGCCTTGCGGCTGCGCAGCAGTTCCTTCTCGTAGGACCTGCGGTCGCGGGCGTCGAAGACGGTGGTGCGGATCAGCATCGGCTCGCCGGCTTCGCTGGTTTTCACCTTCGAGGTCACCAGCACCGGCATCCGCTGCTTGCCGGCGGATTTGATCTCCAGGGCGACGCCGCTGATCTCGCCCTCCATCTGCAAGGTCGGGGCGAAGTGTGTCTCATGGTAGAGCTTGCCGCCCGCCGTGAGCAGATCCGTGAACCGCATCCTCCCCACCACCTGCAGCCGCTGCAGGCCCAGCCATTCCAGCAGCGTGGTGTTGATCTTCGCGATGGTGCCGTCCATCAGCGTCGACAGATACCCGCACGGAGCCTGCTCGTACAGCTCCTCCGCGCTGTCCTCCAGCAAAGAGGTGAAGACCGCGTCCGTGGCATCCACCTCCGGCTCTTCGTCCGTGCCGCCCTGATCGGTACGGCACATCATCCAGTCGCCCCGACAAAGCTGGTGATCGCCGCGGCGGTGGCCTGCGGTGCGCTCAGCTGTGGGCAGTGCCCCGTTGCGTCCAGCGTAACCAGACTGCTGCCGGGAATCGCGGCGTGTACGTAGGCCCCGACCTCACGCGGGGC
This sequence comes from Streptomyces sp. iso_384, assembly GCF_056172905.1. NCBI lineage: Bacteria > Bacillati > Actinomycetota > Actinomycetes > Kitasatosporales > Streptomycetaceae > Streptomyces > Streptomyces sp. iso_384. The sequence goes on along the minus strand of NZ_JBWBTT010000016.1, from coordinate 70,146 downwards.
GATCACGTCCTGCTCGCACTCCAGCACCAGCGTCGGCACCGCCACCGAACTCAGATCCTGGCGGCTGTCGGACAGGAACGTCGTACGGGCGAAGACCCGCGCCATGTCCGGATCGGTCGCGCAGAACGAGGCCGTCAGCTCCTCGCCGAGTTCCGGCCGGTCCGCGTTTCCCATGATGACCGGTGCCATCGCAGCCGACCAGCCCAGATAATTCGACTCCAAAGACTCCAGCAGCTCATCGATATCGTCTGCGCTGAACCCGCCCCGGTACCCGTCGTCATCGATGTAACAAGGAGAGGGGGCCACCATCACCAGACGGGCGAACCGCTGCGGCGCCTTCGCCGCAGCGAGCACCCCGACCATCGCACTGACCGAATGCCCCACAAAGGTCACATCCCACAGGTCCAGCTCCTCACACACCTCCAGCACATCCGCCGCGTAACCTTCCAGCGAGCTGTAACGCCGCTCATCCCAGGCCGAAGCGTCCCCACGGCCCGAACCCACATAGTCGAAAAGCACCACCCGATAGCTCTCAGCCAGGGTGGGAAGCACCAGACGCCACATGTTCTGATCACAGCCGAACCCGTGCGCCAGCAACAGCACCTGCCCATCCGCGCGGCCGGTGACAGTGACGTTGTTTCTGCGACGGATATCCACACCCGCCAGTATCCCATCACTCTCCCCGCCCCCGTGATCCTGGCTGTAGAGACCGCCCTCAACCTCGGGGTCAAGCTCCCACTCCAGATCCGGCGCTACGTCCAGGAGGTCAAGGCGTGACCACCACCAGCGACCTGTCGATGACCCACCCCGTCTACACCCTCAACCTCACCGCCGCACAGCGCTCCGTCCTGGAATGGCTCACCCAGAACGGCGGCCTCTTCACCACGCTGGAAGTCGACATCGAGCAGATCGCGGAGGACTGCTCGACCTCGGTCGGTCACCACAGTCCACGACGCCCTCACCGCCTCACCAACCTCCGCCTGGTCCAGCGCCCCGACGAGACCACCCTCTACCGCGTCAACCCCCGGTTCTTCTTCGCCCAGAACCCGGAACTGGCCCAGCTGGCCATAGACGCCCTGGAAGCGCCCGACGTCCTGCCCGACGCCCGCGTCGGCCGCCCCCGCCGCACCTCCCCCGCCGACGCCCAACGCCGCCGCCAGGTACGCATCCGTCGGTGACGCGTACGACTGTCAGCTCCTTCACCACATCAGTTGCGCCTCACCCGCGCCCGCTGGGTAGGTCGAATGGCGGCACGGACACCACCTGCTGAGAAGGCGCTGGCCGTGCCAGCGAGAATGCTTGTGTCCCACGCACCGATGGATGTGCCACGACGTCTCACGAACGGGCCCCGAGCCCTCTTTCTGTGTCATCCGCGCTGCGGGGGCGGCGGTGCTGGTTTCGGAAGCATGGTCACCCGCGCCGGGCGGTGGATCGACCAGCGCTCCTCCCGGCCGGAGGACCTCACCGAGCTGCTCCAGGCCGCCACCGGGACCGACCGGTCGACCGAGAACCCCTTTTTCTGACCGACCGGGCGTCCCGCTGCGGCGGGACGCCCCGGTTTCTGCCGATGCCCCCGCGGGGCCGGACGCCTGCGGCTTCTACCGGCGATCCGCGGCCGGGCCAAACTCCGGATGCGCCGGACCCTCTACCAGGTGCCCCGCTTCCTGCGAATCCTCCATCCTCCCAGCTCTGGAGACTTCCTTGCCTACTCCGATCACCATCACGTCCGAGTTCAGCGGCAGCGTCGTAGCCAAGGGCGCCGCCGATGACCTCTCCGTGCAACTCATCCGGCACGCCGGTTTCAAGCAGATCGACGACTGGCACGGCCGACGCCATCGCCTTCCCACCACCACTCCGCTCAACCGACCAGGCCGCCATCGCCACTCACGCGGTGCTGCGCGCTGACGCGCTCCTCTATCTCCTGTTCGGCATCCTCGGCCCCGCCATGGCTTTCGCCTCCCTCGCCTGGCTGACCGGAAATCTCACCAACACCTGCGTCGGGAGCGGGACATGGGCCCCCTTCCGCGTCACGGACGCGCTGCTGCACCCGGAGGTGATGTGGCCGGCCTTGAGCACCAGCATGCTGACGGTCGGCGCCCGCGTCGTCCCCGCCCTGTTCACCGTTGCCCTGGTCGTCACCGCTGCCGTGCTGTGGGTGCGCTGGCGTGCCGGGTCCAAGTCCGGCCTCGCCCGCAAGGCGGACCTGGCGCCGCTGCTGGACAAGGAGATCGTCGCCAAGGCGAAGAGCCTGCGCCCGTCCCTGGGCGGCCGGGAGAGTAAAAGAGGTCCTGCCCGCTGACCGCGCCATCCTGCTCGGCACCCTCGATCCGTGGATCAGCGCGATGAAGTCCCGCTCACCCGTGCTGCGACGTTGTCCTCTGCCCGAGGGGCGAGTCCGCAGACGGTGGCAGAGCCGGGTGTGGGCTTCCGGCCGTATCGCGATCAGCCCAGTCACCGTGCGCCATGGCTCACCCCGGGAACGGCACCCTGGTCCCCACCTTCCAGCGCTCCATGCCCGACCCGGTCGGGAACGCGGCACTGCGCATCCTGCTGCCGGTCGTCGAGGTCCGTGACGCGGCCGACGGCTCATCCGGCACCCGGCCGACGGGGAGGCAGTCCCTCCGCGACGGCGTCGGCACCGCTCCGGGTTGCTTCATGCCATTCATCTTCGATGATGCTGAACACCAGGGAGTCACGCCAGCCGTCCCGGATCCATGCCGTGTGCCGGTGGCGCCCCTCGTACGTCATGCCGAGCTTCGTCAGTACCCTGGAGGAAGCCTGGTTCCGGGGATCGCACGTGGCGCGGATCCGGTGGAGTCCCCACCGGTCGAAGCCCAGCGAGAGCAGTGAGCGCCCGATCTCCGTGCCGATGCCCTGTCCCCACACCCTCGGATGCACGATGTAGGAGATTTCACCCTGGCGCTGTGTGTGACTGCGGACATGTAGGTCGCCCATGCCGACAACGGCGTTCCCGACGCGCGCCACGTGGGCCAGCCTCCGCGGCCTTATGTGTGTCCAGGCTTCGGCCGCCGCCCTCACGAAATCGCGGGTCTGCTCCTCGGTGTTCGGCCCCCAGGGCTGGAAACGGCAGGCGTCGGGCAGGCCGGCCCACGAGTGGACCGCCAGCCAGTCGGTGAACACGATCCTGTGCAGAGTCACCGGGCGTCGGCTCATGGGCGGATCGTCTCAGCGGGAGCCGAGTGGGTGGATGGTTTCACGGGCACCCGCTCATCGCAGGACGTCTCCGGTCGTCAGGAAGGTCTCCAGCTCACTGCGGGTCGGGAGCAGTTCGCAGTCGCCGGGGACGGACACAGCGTAGGCGCCCATGGCGCAGGCCGTCCGGAGCCGTTGGACGGGGCCGGCTCCTCGCAAATGTTCTGCCAGGTATCCGGCCACGAACGCGTCGCCGGCCCCGACGGTGTCGACGACGGGAACGGACAGCGCAGGTTCCTCGTGGATCGCGCCGTCGATGTGCGCGGTGCATCCCCGGGCGCCGGTCTTCACGACGGTCTCCCCCGGCCCCGTCGCTGCCAGGGCATCGGCCAGGGATTCAGGAGCGTCCGCCTCTGAATCGAGGACGAGTTGGGCTTCCTCGATCCCGGCGAAGACGATGTCCGCCTCCGCGACGAGCCGTCGCAGCTCTCGCCGGGCGGTGTCTCGGTCCCAGAGCTTGCTGCGGTGGTTCACGTCGAGGCTGACGCGTACGCCGTTCGCCTTCGCCGCGGCGACCGCGTCCCAGGTGGCTTGGCGGGCGGAGGCGCTGAGGGCCGGGGTGATACCGGTGAGATGGAGGATCGCGGCCCGCCGGATCTCCCCGACCGGGATGTCGTGCGCGGTGAGGCGGGAGCCGGCCGATCCGGCGCGGTGGTAGTCGACATGGACCACGGTGGCGGCGCGGTGGTGGCGGACCATGAGGCCGGTGAAGGAGGTGTCCCGGACCGCCACGGTCTGGATGCCTTCGGCCCTCATGCGGCGTCCGACGAGATCTCCGGCCGCGTCGCTTCCCACGCGGCCGATCCAGGTGACCGGGGCCCCGAGGCGCGCGGCACCGATGGCCACGTTGCTCTCGGCGCCGCCGATACCGAAGGTGAAGTCACGTGCGTACTCCAGGGTGCCGATCGTGGTCGCGGTGACCAGCCCCATGGTCTCGCCGAAGGTGAGCAGACCGCCTGCGGCCTGTGGTCCGAGTCCGGCACGGGAGTCTGTCACCGGGCGGCCCTGCCTTCGGAGACGGCCGCGATGGCTTGGCGGCAGCGGGCCGCGAGGTGGTCGTCGGCGCCCTCCGTCGCCGCCGTGCCGATCAGGGGCGTGCCAAGGCCCACGGCGGCGACTCCGGCCGCGATCCATGCCGGGATGCCGGTCAGGGAGATGCCGCCGGTGGGGATGAGGGGGATGCCGGGAAGCGGACCGCGCAGGTCGGAGACGTACCGGGGCGAGACGGCCGAGGCAGGGAAGAGTTTCACGGCGGGTGCGCCGGTACGGCCGGCGGCGTGGATCTCGGTGGGTGTGAGCGCGCCGGGGTAGGCGGCCACGCTTGCGGCGCGGGCGGTACGGACGACGTCGGGCACCGCCACGGGCGAGACGAGGAATCGGGCACCGGCATCGACGCAGGTCTGCGCCTGGCCGACGGTCAGGACCGTCCCCGCCCCGATGACCGCCTCTGGGCCGTAGGCGGCCGTGAGCTCACGAATGCACCGCAGGGCGCCGTGAGTGGTGAGGGTGATCTCGATGGCGTGGATCCCGGCGTCGAGCAGCGTGGCGGCGATCGCGGGGAAGTGCTCGGCGGTGGGGGCGCGCAGGATCGCGATCAGCCCACGGGACGTGATCTCCGTGGTGATCGGGCATTCCGGCCGCGCGGGCGCCGGGTCGTCGGCTCGGGTCATTTTCGCTTCATGTCCTGTTCTGGAGTGGATGCTTCGCTTCGGGGACCGGCTCTCGTGCGGGCGGCGTGCACCAGGGAGAGATGGGCAGGAGGCCGCCTCCCGGCGGCTGCGGGGACGCCCGTACGGGAGAGCGGCTGCCGCCGGACTCGCGTCCAGGCGGGCGGCCCTGGAAGCCGGTTCAGCCCGTAGTACCGTGCTGGGCGGTGCCGGGCCTCCTGGTCCGAGGCCCGGCACCGGCTCGTCCCTCAGGTGTGGGTGACCTGGAGCTGTTGGCCTCGATATACGCCCCGGCCTTGAAGTGGCCAAGTGCCCGCTGGACGTCTGGAAGACGCCGTTGTAGTGCACCGCCGTCGACCTGCGCGCCGACGACGTGCGCTCTGGTGCTCGGCAACTTGTTGGAGACCTCCCGAAGGCGAGGGTGTGCGTGCCGGTTCGAATCGGTGACTGCCCGCCATACCTCGAGGTGTGGCGGGCAGAGCTGCTCCGGCCCTGTCAGGGGGCGCTGATTCCGACGTCGGCGGAGTTGAGCGGCTTGTGGACCACGGTGCCGGTGGACAGTTCGTCCGCTCCGACATCGGCCGTTCCACTGCGTGACTGACCGTCCATGTCATCGGCGAGGAAGCTGTAGCTACCCGACGCGGTGTTCACCGCGGGGCTACCGGTGCCGAGGCGGTAGACCTCACCCTGCTGGGTCTGTCAAACGAGCGGCTCTGTCTCACATTCGGTGGTGACTCTGTGTGGTGAAGGGTCGTTGATATCGATGTGATGGATGTCAACCAGCTTGTGCAGATGGTCTTTTCGGGGATATCTCCGCTGGTCATTGAGGATGTGGTCGCCGAGGGTGAGCGGGTCGTGGTGAGGGCGCGGACTCCGCAGAAGACCGCGCCCTGCCCGGTGTGCGGGGCGTCGTCGGGGCGTGTCCACGGTTATCACTGGCGGACCGTGGCCGACGTACCGGTCGACGGCCGACGAGTGGTGGTCCGCGTACGGGTGCGGCGTCTGGTCTGTCCCCCACACGGCTGCCGTCACACCTTCCGCGAGCAGGTGCCCGGGGTGCTGGAGCGTTATAAGCGACGCACCACCCGCCTGACCGCGCAGGTCAAGGCGGTAGTCAAGGAGTTAGCGGGCCGGGCAGGGGCGCGCGTGCTGGCGATACTCGCGGGAGGTCTGTCGCGTCACACGGCTCTGCGTGCCCTGTTGCGGATCCCGTTGCCCACGGGACGGGTGCCCCGCGTGATCGGCGTCGACGATTTCGCTCTGCGCCGGCGCCACCGCTATGCCACTGTGGTGATCGACGCCGAGACCCATGAGCGGATCGACGTCCTGCCCGACCGCACGGCTGACACCTTGGAAGCCTGGCTGCGCAAGCACCCGGGCGTCGAGATCGTGTGCCGTGACGGCTCGGCGACCTACGCAGAGGCCATCCGCCGCGCTCTGCCCGACGCAGTGCAGGTCGGTGACCGCTGGCATTTGTGGCACTGTGCGAAGCCGTCCTGAGCGAGACCAAGGCCCTTGGCTTCACGGGCTGCCTCAACCTCCTGCACAAGGACATCAACCAAGGCCGAGCACCACGACCTCCTGGCCCGACTCACCTCCGCCTGCCCCGAGTTGACCCAACTGGCAACCTACATCAGGATCTTCGCTCTACTTCTGAAGCCTCAGCCAGAAAACGCTGATGCACTCGACCCATGGGTCGCCCAGGTCCGCGCGGCCGATCTGCCGTATCTGCACGCCTTCACCCGCGGTCTCGAGCGAGACCGCGACGCTGTGATCGCCGCATTCACACTCCCGTACAGCAACGGACCGACCGAGGGCGTCAACACCAAGACCAAGCGGATTGCCCGCCAGATGCGCGGACGAGCAGGCTTCACCCTCCTTCGCCACCGCATCCTCCTCGGATAACACCACGCAGAGTCACCACCGAATGTGGGACAGAGCCGAACGTTTTACAGTCCCAGCCCCCGGTCGTTGTTCGTGTGTGCCGTTGGCTGACGCGCAGTGGGCGCGAATCGCGCCGTTACGGCAACTGGCGAGGCGTCTACAACCGGCTGCGGATGTGGGCCATCGATGGAATCAGCCGTGATCACTTCCGTGCCGTTGCGCAACCGCAACTCGCAGCCACACGGTCCCGGGGGAGATCTCGGTGGGGAGGGTCCACGGGCCGTCCGGAGACCAGCGGGGCGACTTTACGGGCGCCACTCGGGCGACTTTCCGGCGGGGCGGTGGCGTGAATGCCGTGATTCCCGGCCGGACGGGTACGACCATGCTGACGTACCGCGGCGCCGGCCACTGGGGAGGAACTGTGAAGCGAGAGGACGGCACATCGGTGGCCACAGGTGTCACCGCCGAGCGCCTCGCAGGGCTCCGCAGGTGGAACCTGGGGCTCACGCTGCTGCACCTGCTCCAAGCCACGGCCATCGTCCTGCTCGCCGGAAGCTTCTCGATCACCGTTACCTCCTCCGTTCCCGGGCCACCGGGAACGGCAGCGCCCGCCCCGGAAGCATTGTTCGACGTGCCGATCGGCTGGGCCGTCGCCGCCTTCCTCACCCTCGCGGCAGTGGACCACCTGCTGACGGCGACGGTGTACCGCGGCATCTACGAACGCGATCTCAGTCGTGGCATCAACCGTTTCCGGTGGCTGGAGTACGCGCTGAGCGCGACTCTGATGGTGCTCCTCATCGGCTTCTACTCGGGCATTACCAGCATCAATGCCGTCATCGCCGTCGTCGGCGCCAACGTCGGGATGATTCTCTTCGGCTGGCTCGAGGAAGTGATGAACCCGCCGGGGCGGGCGAGGACCAGGATGCTGCCGTTCTGGTTCGGGGCGCTGGTCGGCGTCACGCCGTGGGTCTCGATCGCGTATAACATCGTCGCGGCCGAGGCCGTCCCCGGCTTCGTGTACGGAATCGTTCTCGTCCAGGCCGTCCTCTTCTTCAGCTTCGGTCTCAACCAGTGGCTCCAGTACCGCGGAGTCGGCCGGTGGTCCGTCTACGCATACGGTGAAAAGGCCTACCTGGTCCTCAGCCTCGTGGCGAAGTCACTCCTGGCGTGGCAGATCTTCACCGGCTCGCTGACTGACTGATCCTCTTTCAACCTGTGGAGCAGCTGGCCGAGGTGCCCGACCCGCGTGACCCACGCGGGGTGCGCCACCGCCTGGCCGTCGTACTCGCTCTCCCTGCGTGCGCGGTGCTGGCCGGAGCGACCTCGCTGCTTGGCGGTCGGTGAATGGATCGCCGATGCCCCGGGGTGTCTACTGGAACAGGTCGGCGCCGACCCCGATCCGCTTCTGCCCAGGCGTGGTCCTGCCCGCCGAGACCACGGTCCGCCGACTGCTGGTCCGCATCGACGGCGACGCACTGGACCGGGCGGTCGGACGCTGGCTCGCCGACCGACGCCCGAAGGCGACCGGGCTGCGCGGCCTCGCAGTGGACGGCAAGAGTCTGCGCGGCGCGGCCAAAGCGAAGGGCCGCAAAATCCACCTGCTCGCCGCACTGGAGCACGCCACCGGCCTGGTCTTGGCCCAGCTGGACGTCGGCGAAAAAGCGAACGCGATCACCTGCTTCCAGCCGCTGCTGGACACCGTCGCCGGCCTGGCAGGAACCGTAGTCACCAGCGACGCGATGCACACCCAGCGCGAGCACGCCGACTACCTCCTGGCTCAGGGCGCGCACTACATCGTGATCGTCAAGGGCAACCAGAAAAAGCTGCGCCGCCAGCTGAAATCCCTTCCCTGGAAAGACATCCCGCTTCAGGGACGCACCCGGGGCATCGGCCACGGCCGCTCGGAGATCCGCCGGATCAAGGTCACCACCGTCAACAGCCTCCTCTTCCCCGGAGCCCGCCAGGCCGTTCAGATCAAGCGCCGGCGTACCGACCGCAAGACCGACAAGACCACCGTCAAGACGGTCTACGCCGTCACCAGCCCGACCGCCGAGCGGGCCACCGCGGCCCACCTCGCCCAACTCGTCCGCGATCACTGGAAGAGCGAGGCCCTGCACCATGTCCGCTACGCCACCTTCGCCGAGGACGCCTCCCAGCTGCGGACCGGCAACGCGCCCCGCGCGGTGGCCACCTGGCGCAACCTCGCCATCGGAGCCCTCCGCACGGCCGGAGTGAAGAACATCGCGGCCGGCCTCCGCCACAATGCCCGCGACCCTCGCCGCCCCCTCACACTCCTCGGCCCCGGATGATCACGAACCGGACGTCATGCGACTACGCCGAAGCCCTGGGACCTGCCGATCAATAACTCTTCGGTTTTCGTGGGCTGTTGGGTCGTAGGATGCAGGGGTGTCGGAGGGGACGAAGGCGGAGCTGGTGGATGCGTTCGGGCTGTTGCTGCCGCATCTCGATGAGCGCCAGCAGCGCCTGGCGCTGGGCGCCGCGGCTCGCGTTCTGGGCCACGGCGGGATCCGCATGGTGGCTGGAGCGGCCGGGGTGGCGGAGTCCACGGTGTCGCGCGGGAAGCTGGAGCTGGAGCGCGCGGAGGAACCCGCTGGCCGGGTCCGGGCACCGGGCGCGGGTCGGAAGCCCTTGAGGGAGGCCGATCCGGGGCTGGTGCCCGCGTTGCTGGCGTTGGTCGAGCCGGACCAGCGCGGCGACCCGGAATCTCCGCTGCTGTGGACGGTGAGGTCCACCCGGAATCTGGCGGCCGAGCTGACGCGCCAGGGGCACCGGGTCGCTTCGGACACGGTGGCCACGCTGTCGAAGGCGGAGGGCTTCTCCCTGCAAGGCACCTCAAGGACCACCGAGGGCGCCCGGCATCCGGACCGGGACGCCCAGTTACGCTACATCAACGACCAGGTCACCGAGTACCTCGCAGACGGGCAGCCGGTCATCAGCGTGGATGCCAAGAAGAAGGAGACGCTGGGCAACTACGCGGTCATCGGACGCGAATGGCATCGCGCCGGGCAGCCGGTGCAGGTCCGCGCGCACGACTTCCCCGAGAAGGGTGCCCAGAAAGCGGTGCCGTACGGGATCTACGACATCGGCGCGGATACCGGCTGGGTGTCGGTGGGCTGCGACGGGGACACCTCTGCCTTAGCGGTGGCCACTTTGCGCCGCTGGTGGAACGGTGAGGGGCGCCGCCGCTACCCGCACGCTTCTCGCCTGTTGGTCACCGCCGACGCCGGAGGCTCCAACGGCTACCGTGTGCGTGCCTGGAAGAAGGACCTCGCCGATTTCGCCTATGGGCGTCACCGTCCCTGACACCGTCATGGAGCGCCTGCCCCTGACGCCGCACGAGTGGCACGGCACGTGGAACTACACGTTGCGCCCCGAACCGCTTGCTCCTGAACCGCCACCGCCCAGCGCCGAGTTCGGGCGCTTTCCCGCCGGGGACAAGCTCCCCGCCTGGCTGCGGCACCCCAGCCTCACCGGACTCGAGCCCGCCGCCTTTGACGATCTCGCCGTTCGCTACCGAGCCTGGCGTACCGAGCACACGCCGATCTTCCTGCCCGGGAAACGCCGCGACGGCGGCCCCAGCGCCGGCGGCAGACGGCTCTCCGTCTCCGACCAGCTTGTCGTCTTCCTCCTCAGGCGGCGCTGGTCCATGACGAACGCCGTTCTCGCCGAGGCGACCAGCCTGGCCAAGAGCAGAATCGGCGCGGCCCTCCAGGAGGTCGCCCCCGTGCTCACCGCGCTCGGGCACAAGGTCCCGGCCGGCGCCCTCACCGTGACCACGGCACAACAACTCGCCGCGATCGCCGGGCACGACCCCACTCTCCCGTAATCCCCACCAAGATCGACGATTTATTGATCGGCAGGCCCCTGGTCACGGCCCGGACGGTGGCCTCGTCGGGCAGGACCGTCAACAGATCGCGGAGCGCACCGGTGCGGAAGGTGGCCTCCGGCCTCTCTCCCAGAGCCTCCGACAGGCCTTCCGGTACGGGGGCTTGGGTGCCGGGTGCGGCCGGGAAGTCGAGGGTGATGCTGCCGTCCGCCTGTGTGTGCGCGGTGAGGATGCCGCTGTAGCGGCTGCGGAAGCGCAGCGCTCCGTCAGTTCCTCGCTCCCGGCGTAGTGTGTGCGCCGTGGCCAATGTGGCATGGCCGCACAGGTTGGTCTCGACGAGCGGGGTGAACCAGCGGATCTCCCAGGCGGCCTCCGCCCGGTGGCGAGTCCTCTCACGGAGAGCGATCCGGCTCCTGCGCGGTGCCGGTCTCCACGCTGTTCGCCCGCCGGCTGGGTGCCGGGGCGGGAGCGGGAATCTCCGGGCTCCCCGCAGGGAAAGGTGTCCGCGCCGGAGAGCGCGAGGGCATGTCCGGGGTGGGGTGGTTGAGGACGTCGAACCAGCGCTCGTACCAGGCACGCCGGTCGCGCCGGAGCATGACGACCAGCGGCGGGGAACCCCAGACGACCACGGCCGCGAGCAGGGCCACGTACGGCAGGAGAGCACCCGCCCGGTCGGGGAGGGTGAGGGTTCCGGTGTGGTGGGCGATGGCCAGCCAGGCGAGGGCGAGGGGTGAGTAGCGGGTCCAGGCGCGTGCGGTCATCCGCCAGAGCCCCGGCCTGCTGCCGTCGGGCCGGGCCAGGCGCAGGAGTACGGCGCGTTTCCCGGGGGTGGTGGCGAAGATGACCGGCAGGATCCAGAACCACACGAATCCGAGGGCGGCGCCCGCGGGGAGTGCGTAGCGGCGGCCGGTGGGCCAGTCGGTGGCGACGGCCAGGAGACCGGTGGTCAGGGTCCAGACGACGAGCCAGCCGGCGAGGTCGGTGAGGAAGGCCAGGGCGCGGCGGGTGAGGGTGACGCGATGCCCGTAGCGGGTGCGTTCGCGGTCGGGGTCGTTGGCGGGCAGCGCACGGGCCAGGGGCCCGGCGATCAGCCAGCCAGCGATGGCGCCGGCGGTGTTGAGGCTCAGGTCGTCGACGTTGAACTGCCGGTAGGGGCAGGCGTAGACGAACCACAGACCTGTGTACTGGGTGGTCTCGAAGAACAGCGAGGTGGCCAAGGATACGACCGTCGCGGGGAGCAGCCGCTGCCGGAAGTAGTAGCGCAGGTAGACGCCGAGCGGAAGCAGGAGTACGGCGTTGAGGAGCGTGGTCCAGGTGGAGCCGAGTCCGGCCAGGGTGCTCACGGACCAGTCGCCGCCGGAGGCGGAGGCGATACGGGTGTGGAAGGCGAACGGCTGGAGCTGCGGGCTCTCCGCGTACCGGATCGTGGCGCAGTGCGCGTCGGTGTCCGCCGGGAGCGGCATGACGGTCTGCAGCACCGCGGCCAGCAGGTAGAACACGAAGCTGTAGAAGACCAGGACCGGCCAGCCTCCGGCCCGCCCCCGGCGGCGATAACCGTGGACCGCCGCGGGAGACAGGATCAGAGCGGCGAGGAGCGGGAACAGCGTCATTGCGGCCTCGACGGGCAGCAGGTAGGTCCGGAACACGACAGGCGCCTTCCACGGCGCCACGCGCCGCGATCACAGGAAGCAGAGGGTCGGAAGAGAGGGCCGGAAGGGGAACTTGAGCGGATCCGGCGGGCGCCCCACGGGGTGAGGTAGCTTCCCGCAACTGGCCAGGCCACGACCTGGTGTCCTACTTGGCCATGGTGTCCCGCAAGATCCGTGACGTCGGCAGTACGTGACCTCCCCAGGAGATTCTACCGGCGGTAGAATCTCCGGTACGAGCAAACCGACGAGCATCGAAACCAGCGAGGCCGTCCGTGACCGGCTGCGGCTCCTGGCGGAAGAGCGCGGTACGACGATCACCGATCTGATCGAGGAACTCGCGTCGAAGGAGCTCACCGCCACCGAGCGCGAGCAGCGCGCCGCCGAGGCCGCCCGCGAGCTCGGCGTCGAGTTCACCGAGCAGGTCCAGCAGGCCGGTCAGGACGCCTGGGCGAAGATCCGCAACCACCAGGACCGCGCCGCGTGAACCTGACTGCCGTACTCGACCACTCCTGGCCCGACGTTGAGTGGCCGGTCGCGCACGCGGCAGCCATCGCCTGGAGCGCGACCCGTGAAGGCGAGCCGGTCACCGTCCTGTCCTTGGTCCCCGACCTGTACACCGCCACAGGCATCGTCCCGCTCGATCCCACCGCGTAGACGAGCGCGGACGAAGATGCAGTCGGCTGCCCGCGATCGGGGCGGGAGCGCAGCTGACCGGGCCCTCGAGCTCCGTCTCGCTACTGCCGGGCTCGAACTCGCCGCGCAGGTGACGGGCGTGGGCCTCGATGCGGACACCGGGCACCTGCACGCCGCCCTGAAACTCGGCGTTGGTCACGGCACGAATCTCAAGCGTTCTGAATGCTCCTGAATACCAACTTATGCCGCACCTCGGCCGAACACCTCCCTGCGGGCGGGAAGGGTCTCCTTGCGGGCCCTGCCACACGGGATCGTCGACACCGACCAGGTCCTCCACACCCGGGCAACCGGCCTGCTCGACGGGCCCCACGCCCACCTGCAGAGCGCGCTCGCCTGCTGGCTGGCCATCACGCCAAACCGCCCCGCCGCTGCGGAACGACGACCGTCAACGAGCCTGAACCGATCCCGGGGACGGAGGGAGGACGATCAGCGAGGTCAGAATGGGAGAGGTCCTCGTGAGGTCGCTCTTTGCCTCAGCGGACAGTGCCCTGAACTGTTCCACGGTGGCCTGAACCGCCTCCCGGACCTTCTCCGGATCAAGCTCTTCATCCGCCTTGGGCTTGAGGGACCGGACCTTCTCGATGACCGATTCAACGAACGTCTTCGCCTCAGGTGCAAGGGAGTCGATCTTCGCCTTGACGAGGTCGCGTAGCTCGACCGCCTTCTCGTACAGCCTGGGCGACTTCTCCTTGAGGGCCTGCAGCAGTTCGTCCTCGTTCGCGTAGTCACCGGCGTGGGAGGCAATCTCTTTGAGGACGGCCTTGTCCTCATTCGTCAGCCACAGGTAGAAGGTGGACGCTTCCAGAGGGAGGATCCGGGCGAGCTCGGAAAGCCGCTCCCCGGACTCCAGAAGTGACGCAAGGCTGAGGAGCGGCTCGTCCAGCGCAGCCACACCGGCCAGCACCCGGGGCAGGGCTGCCTGCACCAGGGCGGACCGCGCCCGCTCTCCCCCGGCCGCTTCGGTGGCGGCCGGGCCCGCTGACCCGGTGGCCGGCAGCCCAGCACGGGCCCGGGCGGAGAGGCTGCTGGAGGGCGGCGCCTCGTGGGCGGACGCCAGCGGTGCGGTGGCGGAGAGTGCTGCGACGGTCAGAACTGCCAGGGCGATGGAGGTCCTGGCCGCAGTGGCGACGGGGGTCCTGGGCATGATGCGCTCCGTTCCGTTTCGGGGGCAGACCCCGGGCGCGCGGCGCGGATACCGGGGGCTGGTGCGCCGCTGTAGACCGGGGTCCTCGTGACGGAGCGTCGCACGGCCGAAACGACCGCGCAGGAGGAGGAAGCCAGATGGAGGCCAAGCATCGACCTCAGTCGGGCAGCCGCCGGCACACCGTTCGCCGCCTACACCAAGCGGGCCGCCGCCGTCGCCCAGGTGGTGGAGAAGGCGAAGGAGGAGGGGGAGGGGGAGGAGGAGAAGGCGTCGGCCCTGGAGGCGTTGGAGGCCGCGCCCTCGGGCCGTCGCCCGGCGCTGGAGGCGCTGGCCTACCTCGCGCTGTGCGGGATGCTCGCGGCCGGGGCGCTTGCCACCCACGCCGCGCTGATCGCCCCTCACCTCGAGGCCCTGACCCCGTACAAGCCGCTGATCCTTGCGGCCGGGAGACTCGGGGGCGGATTCAATCCGTCGTCGCAACACCTCATGATCAGCGAGGTGTGGGATAGTTCGTCGTCAGCAGGCAGCCGATCGGGCGACACGGTCAAAGTTGAGGCCTAGGGGATCTACGACACCGGCGCGGATACCGGATGGGTGCCGGTGGGCTGAGACAGCGCCGCCTTCCGTGTTCCTCCCTGCCCCGCTGGGGAGACAGGGAGGAACAGCAGCGCTCGCGGCAGCCATCAGCTGGTTGAGCACTGCCGGCCCCGGCAGGGCCAGGGGCTACCGGGTCATGGCCTGGAGAGCGTGCTCGCCGCCTCGGCCTTCACCCAGGAGAGTGACCTGGAAACCGGGTTGTCCGATGACCATGCTGACCGAACGGCGGAACGTCGGCTCGCTGCCAGAGCACCCGGCAGGGCACCTTCTCAGGAGATGGAGAACACCGAGGCCCAGTTCTGGCTGGGCGTGCCGGCGGAAGCGGTGTTGGCGGTGACCGCCTGGCCGGCGGTCGCGTTGCCGTCCAGGACGAAGCCGGTGGCCGGGTTGGTCAGGGTGTACGTGCCGACGGCGTTCTGGGTCACCTGCCAGCGTTGGTTGGCGGTACCGAGGTAGAGGGGCTGCAGGGACGCCTGGCCGCCGGCGGTGGTCGGTGCGGTCAGGTAGAGCGGAACTGGGCAGCTGTCGTAGATCCGTGCGGTGCCGTCGCTGTTGGAGGTGAACTTCCAGCGCTGCGAGGCCCGGGAGGTGTCCAGAGCGGCGAACTCGGCCACGGACGGGATGCCGCCGCTGCAGGTCCCGCCGCGCTGCAGGGCGACGCCGCCGCCGTTGCTGAGCGCGTGGTAGGCGTTGTCACCCACCACCGTGGGGCCGTAGTTGATGGCGCGTGAGTCCAGCGCGGTCAACGCGGCGCCGGTGGTGGACAGCGGCGGAACGGCCGTCGGGCGCACGTTCTTGAACCAGTCGGCGAAGGTCGCGGGCGTGTGCGAGGCCAGGGTGGTGATGGAGCGGTCCCAGCTGCCGTCCACCTGGTTCCACAGCTGGAGCAGCGAGGCGCCGATGTTGCCCTGTACGTGGTCGCCGGTCTGCCAGCCCGCAGCGGCGGTGAACGGGTAGGACGAGCCGTCTGGCCACACGTAGCGCTCGTCGCCCAGCAGATAGGCGGCTACCGCGTCGGCGAAGCCCTCGGTCCAGGCGCAGGTGGCGGACGACACCTTCTCGATGTAGTGCGGGTTACAGTTGGTGACATTCGGGAACGTGCCGTTGTACAGCTTGTGCTGGAAGAAGTGGCCCGACTCGTGGAGCACGGTGTGCTCGGAGTCCGGGTCGGCATCCGCCAGATGCACAGTGTTGGACAGGTCGTACCACGGGCCGTCGGAGGACCCGGCCTGCCAGCGCAGCGTCAGCGTGGTGCAGGTCGCGGCGTTCGCCTCGGCGGTCGTCCAGCACGGGGTCGTCGAGTTGGCCCGGCGCGACCAGAGCAGGTTGACGGTGTCGAAGGCGTGCCAGGCACGGGCCGCCGTGATGGGTTTGACGGTACCCAGGTTGACGTTCGCCGATACGTTCGTCTGCGTCGGCGTGTTGTGGGTGTAGACCGTGCCGGAGGCGTTGGCGACCCGCCACACCTGGTTGTTGCGGGTGGCGAAGCGCACGTACAGGCGGTCCATCGAGGTGGTGTTGACCGGGGTGTAGCAGAGGTTGAACGAGCCGTTAGCCGCACCGGTGAGCTGGGTGCCGGCGTTCAGCTTCTGCTCGATGTCGGTCGATCTCTCCCGACCCCAGAGCTCGACCGAGGCGTTGCGGGCGGCCCTGGTCAGGGTCGGCTTGGCGGTGCCCGCCTCGGCGGACTGGTAGTCGAACTGAAGAGTGCCGCTCAGGCATATGGGCTGCGCGGCGGAGGCGGCGCCTGCCGAGAGCGGCACGATGACGCCTGCGGCGAGCACCGTCGGCACCAGCAGGCGCAGCAGGGTGGTTAATCGTTGTGACACGGATGTCCTTCCGGAAGACGCGGGTCCGCCGACCGGCGGACCCGGGGCACGAGTGAGGCCGGGGCACCCCGGCCTTCGGCTCATGACGGACCGTCGGATGACGGGCCGTCGGATGACGGACCGTCTGAACCGTGAGTCATCGTCGGTGCAGCGCCGCGCCGCGCACCAGCCGCCCGCCGGGGGCGCGCGGAGTCACAGCCGGCGGTTGTGGAGCTCGTGTGTGCGCCCGGCGCACGGCTCGGACCCAGCCGCGTACCCCAGGTGTGCCGCGTGTCCTCGCCTGGCCGGTCGCCCCGGACCGGCTCAAAAGCCCGTCTCAAGACCGCTTTCAGACCGCGTCATCGGATCAAGGCAAGCAAGACGAGAGGACTTCCAGGGGGCGTGCTCAGCACTGGGTGAGTCCGAACTGGTGGAGCAGGCCGGTGCTGAGATCGTGAGCGCTCTCGTCTCCAATTTCCACTACGGGGCAGTGACCCCGGTCGCTGCTTTCCTGATGGCCTGCCTGAGTGCGGTTCTGGGGCTGCGGTGCACGACCCGCGCGATCCGGCGCGGTAGGTGCCGCTGGGGGCTGTGGGCCACAGGCGTCCACCTCCTCGGCGGCGGAGCCGTCAGACCGCGAACAGCGACCGGATCCGCGGCCAGAAGGGGGTCGGAGCCTCCAGCGTGGCCAAAACCGTCCTTACGAGCGGCCATCGCCGCCACGGCGTACACCCGGGTCCTCCCAGCAGACCCGCGGAGTCTTGCGCTGAGATCTCTACCGAGCCCGGGGCGGTTCAATTGGCAAACTCGCACGCTTGTTGGCAAACGACGCTGAGGTTGTTCGGTAGTTACTCTGCGTTGTGGGACAAGTAGGTAGATGCCTCGTCAGAGCAAGGCGCTACAGGGGGCACCCGACAGCAGGGACGTCAGCGGACCCGACTGTCCCCCACTCTCGTTCGAGCGATCGTCGTCATCGCCGCGCCCGGCGCACGGCTTGGACTCTGATGGCCCGCCAGGCGCAGATCCAGTCACTCGTCCGATCGACGATCCTGCGGGCCCGCCACCACTTTGCTGCCCGGTACCGGCCGGTCGGCGTCTCGTTAGTGATGGGAGGGTCGCCGGCCCATGGTCGGTGAGGAGGAGGTGTCGTCTGCCGCACTGCACGGGTGCGGTGTGCTGGCGACGGCGTGGTTGAAGGGGAGGTCTGTGCATGACGAGTGGTGAGACTTCGTTTGGTTCGTCCGAGTTGCGTGAGTCCTACGAACTGTGTGAGGCGGTGACCAGGCAGTCCCACGCGCCGCTGTGGCGGGCGGGTGAACTGCTGCCCGCTTCGGTGCGCCCGCACATGCATGCTGTCAACGGTTTCGCTCTGTGGACTGACGCCATCGCCGACAAGGGCGGAACCGCGGCGGAGCGTGGGCGACGGCTTGCCCGTTGGTATTCCGCCGTCCGCGAGGGGCTGCGGTCGGGGGACAGCGCGCATCCGGTGCTGCGGGCATTCGTGGACACGGTTTCGCGGTGGGATCTCGACCGTGCGGTGATCGAGGAGCATATGGGCGTCCTGGAGACCGATTGCGTCCATCCCCCTGTCTTCGAGACGCTCCAGGACCAGCGGCGATATCTGAGGGGGGTGGCGGGTGCGCACTTCGAGCTGTGGTCCCCGCTGGTGGGCCTGAGGGATCCGGAGATGCTGGCACTGACCTCTTTGCTGGGCGAGGCGGGCCAGGTGGTCGACCAGTTCGAGGATATGCCGGAGGACCTCGCTGCCGGCCGGTGCTACCTGCCGCGCGCCGATCTGCGGGCACTGGGACTGGAGATGAGTGATCTTGTGCGCGGTGAACGTCCCGGGGCTCTGGCGGAACTGGCGCGCATGCAACTGGGCCGCTGGAAGGACCTGCTGGAGCAGGCAGCGCCGGTGACGGGAATGGCAGAGCGCGAGTATCAGCCGTTCCTGCACGTGCTGGTGCTGGGGGCCCATCTGCAGTTCGACGAGATCGCCCTCCGCCAGGAGCGGGTCTTCACCCAAGGTCTCGAGCCGCTGGTGTCTGCCGACGGGGCCTCCCGCCGCCCTGTATGGGCGCATGCGGAGGTGGACACGGTGCCCGAGCATGTCGCGGTCATCATGGACGGCAACCGCCGATGGGCCTCGGAGCAGGGCCGGCCGGCCTCCTGGGGGCATCAGGCGGGTCAGTGGTCCGCGATGCGCCTGGTCAACGCCGCACTGCGGCTGGGAGTGCGGCACCTGACCTTCTACGCGTTCTCCACCGAGAACTGGACCCGCTCTCAGGACGAACTGGACGCTTTGTTCGAGATCATGGGCGATGCGATGGCCCGCGGAGGCGTGGAGTGGCTGCACGACCTGGGGGTGCGGGTGCGATGGTGCGGGCGGCGTGACCGCATCGACCCGTCGCTGGCCTCCGCACTGACCCTGGTGGAGAGCATGACGTCGAACAACGAGACGCTGACGCTGACCGTCTGCGTCGACTACGGCGGCCGCGAAGAACTGGTGGAGGCCGCCCGCGCGCTGGCCGCCGAAGCGGCCACCGGAGCGATCCTGCCCGAGGACATCGGCCCCGCCGACCTGGACCGGCACATGTACGCACCCGGCCTCCCGGACGTCGATCTGCTGATCCGCACCTCTGGTGAGCAGCGGATCAGCAACTTCCTGCCCTGGCATCTGGCCTATGCCGAGATGGTCTTCGACCCCACTCCCTGGCCCGGCTTCGGCCTGGAGCAGCTACGGGAAGCGGTCACCGTCTACGCCGGCCGCCAACGCCGCTTCGGCGGCACTCTCCCCGGGCCTACCCGGCCGACAGAGCCAGCCCGCTCAGCAAAGCCGGCCTGAGCCTCCTGAGTCCGGGCCCGGCGTTCTGAGCCCGGGCCCGGACTCACCTCACGGCTTCGGCGGCGTGTACGTGCCCGCTACGGTCACATACCCCAGCACCGTGTCTTCGCTGAACGCGGATGTGCCGAACGTCGCGGTGTACGCCTCGAGCATCTCGGGGGTGGCGTACAGCGGCACCTCACTGAGCCGAACCTTCAGCGGCTTGCCCACCGGAACCTTGTCGGTGGACAGCTTTCCCTCCTCCGCCCCGCACCGGAGAGCCGAGGTGTGTTCGACAGTGACGCCGTTGACCTGGCACTTTCCCGACGCCAGTTCGTCCTTCAGAGCGCCCTCCAGGCCGGTGAGCAGAACGTTGCCCAGCGGCGACCGCACCGAGACCCCGCCGTCGAGAGCACCGTTGCCCTTGGCCTTTGGCAGCTTCGCCAACGAGGGGTCGCCTTTGCCGGAGCGCACGGGGAACCGCACCGCCGAACCACCGGAGGACTTGACCATCTCGGCAGGGGCCACAGCCTCGACCACCGCCCCCCTCCGGTCCAGCTCCGCCTGGACCGGCTGGGACCACCGGACCTCGACCCAGCCGTCGGAGACCGTGCCGTACTTCTCATCCGCCGCGGACGCCGTCCCCGCGAACTGCGCCAGCAAGGGCGCGGCCAGAGCGGCACCCAGAACGTTTCGTCGTGTCGCACTCATCGATGCGCACCATCCTTCCCCGGGCCGTAGGGCACGACCCGCGAGAAATCCTTCAGGCACCTTGCCGCCTGGTCTGCGGAGAGCCGGTAAACCACCCGAAGGAACGCAAGAAGACTCCGGCCGATGACGCGACACCTCAAACGCCAAGGGACGCCACCCTCACCCAGGACGATCACCGCCCGTGACCCGAGCTTGCCAACTTCCGCGCCACCCTTGCCAACTACTCAGCGTCACATCCGCCTGGCCAACGCAGGACCACACCGTCCATTGCCAGAAAGACTGCGTCATCACACTGTGGACGCTCGCGGCAGAAACCCGTACGGGCTCCGCCTGAGCGGCACGGTCAGTCAGCGCCGGTGCGCGCTCGTACGATGAGCTCCGTGACCACTCGCCGCGTCCTTGGCGCAGGACCCCAGACCCCCGCGGTCCGCATGCCTGCGGGGCCCCCGTTTCCGTACGTTGTGGGACTGTAAAACGTTCGGTGTAACTCCCGATCATGGAAGATGCATCGATGACCAGCAACAACGTGACCAAGGCCGAGCCCGTCGAGCCGTCTGAGACGGTGCCGTCGAAGTCTGTGGACGACCGGCTGATCGACGAGTTGGTGGGCCGGGCTCAGGCGGAGGGCCTGCAGCTGACCGGCGAGGGCGGGCTGCTCCAGCAGCTGACCAAACGGCTCCTGGAGTCGGCCCTTGAGGGCGAGATCACCGACCACCTCGGCTATGACAAGCACGATCCGGTGGGGAAGAACGGCGGCAACTCCCGCAACGGCACCCGCGCCAAGACCGTACTGACCGACGTGGGCCCGGTGAAGATAACCGTGCCCCGCGACCGCGAGGGCTCCTTCGAACCGAAAATCGTCAAGAAGCGCCAGAAGCGTTTGTCCGGCGTCGACGAGATGGTCATCTCACTCGCGGCGAAGGGCCTGACCACCGGCGAGGTCCAGGCCCACCTGGCCGAGGTCTATGGCGCCGACGTGTCGCGCCAGACGATCTCCACGATCACCGACAAGGTCCTCGAAGGCATGGCCGAATGGCAGAACCGGCCCCTGGATCCCGTCTATCCGGTGGTGTTCATCGATGCCATCCACGTAAAGATCCGCGACGGCGCGGTCGCCAACCGGCCCATCTACGTGGCCCTGGCGGTCACCGTCGAGGGCCGGCGGGACATTCTCGGGCTGTGGGCCGGCGACGGCGGCGAGGGCGCCAAGCACTGGATGCACATCCTCACCGAAATCAAGAACCGCGGCGTGAACGACGTCCTCATGCTCGTCTGCGACGGGTTGAAGGGGCTTCCTGACGCGGTCGAGACCGTCTGGCCCCGCACCGTCGTGCAGACCTGCGTGGTCCATCTGCTGCGGAACTCCTTCCGCTATGCCGCCCGCCAGGACTGGGACAAGATCGCCAAGCTCCTCAAGCCCGTCTACACCGCGGCGACCGAGGACGCGGCCCTCGATCGGTTCGCGGAGTTCGCCGACGCATGGGGCAAGAAGTATCCGGCAATCGTCAGGCTCTGGGAGAACGCGTGGGAGGAGTTCACCCCGTTACTCCGCTTCGACACCGAGATCCGCCGCATCGTCTGCACCACCAACGCGATCGAGTCCGTCAACGCCAGGATCCGCCGGGCGGTGAAAGCCCGGGGGCACTTCCCGAACGAACAGGCCGCCCTGAAGTGCGTCTACATGGCGATCATGTCGCTCGACCCGACCGGCAAGGGCCAGGCCCGCTGGACCATGCGCTGGAAAACCGCTCTGAACGCCTTCGATATCACCTTCGACGGCCGACTCTCCGCAGCACGTCAGTAACCCTCAACAACCCGAGTTACACCGCTCGTTTGACAGACCCGGGCGCCGGCCTTGTCGGTGCTGTCGTCCATGTGCTGCTCCTGTCCGGGCATGGGTTCAGGTGGTGAGGGCGGCGACGACGTCGCCGGGCAGCGGAGTGATGCCCCCGGTCAGGTAGCGCACCCCTTCGCCTTCGGAGGGGGGAACGGCGCCCTTGGTGATGGGGTGGCGGCGGGAGGTCGCGGTGCGCCACCCGTACCGCTCGTCCCAGACCAGGGCGGGTACCGGGGCCTGGTCGGCGTCGAGGACGAGCGCGGCGACGACCCGGTCGTCTCCGGGGAACTGGACGTCCGGCACGGCCTTGGTGGTGGTCCAGCCGGCCCGGTGCAGGGCGGCGGCCACGTCGGTCAGGTACGGGGCGACGTGGCGGGCGCGCAGGACGGTTTCGGCGCGGGCGGTGGCGCGGCGGACCTGTCCGGCCGGGTAGCCGAGCTGGGCGGCGGCCTCGGTGGGGGTCAGGGTCGGGTGCGCCTTGATGTAGTCGGCGATGCGGTCGGCGCGCAGCCGGGTCAGGGCGTCCTGCCCGGTGTTGCGGTGGACACCGAGCCGCTCGGTGACGGTGGCGGCGCTGATGGTGGGGTCGGCGTCGAGCAGCTCGGCGACGAGCGCGGCGACTTGGTCGCGCGGGACCTGGTCGCCCGTGCTCTTGGGGCGGCCGGTCCGCTGCGCGGCGTCGCCGGGGCGGCCCGCCTGGAACGCCTTCACCGCGCGGCGGGGCCAGTGCTCGACCCCGCCCGCCTCGACGCGCGCCTCCGTCAGGGCGGGGTCGCGCTTGTAGACGTCCCAGGAGTTCGGGGCCACCCCGAGCAGCGCCGCGCACTCCCGGCGGTCCAGGAGGTCCCCGTCGTCCTCGACCTCCGGCTCCGGGAGCGGAGGCACGGGCTTGCCCAGGAGGTAGGCGTCAACCTGCTCGCCGTCGTACAGCCGCGTCCGCGACCCCTCCGAGTTGATCGGCTCCGGGAACCCTTCGGCCGCGTACGGCTTCAGACGGGTGTAGTGGTCGATGCCGACGCCTTGCTGCGCGGCGAGGTCCGCCAGGGTGCGCACGAGGTGGTGCCGGCCTGCTCTGATCACGGGGGTACTCCTCCAGAACTCTGTGTCGAAAAACCGTAGCGGCCCGGGGTCGGGGCCGGTGAGCGGTACGCTGCGGGTGGGCCCCCTTCGGGGTGGTTGCCTTGCGGCCGGTACCCGTGCCACCCGTCTCACCCCCGTGGACGGACTGAGGGTGCCGGCCTTTTACGTTCCGGCGCTGCGCGGTCAGCGGGCGGCCCGGCGGGCACAGGACCGGTCCGCCCCGGCAACTCCAGTACCGGGGGCGGGCCTTGCCCTGGGTGGCGGGGTGGGGTCAGGCGGACCAGCCGATCGAGGACACGTAGCTGTAGCCGTCGTAGTCCGAGCCGAGCAGGTCCAGGACCTCGTCCCACACCGCGTCCAGCTCTTCCACGTCGTCGTCCATCCAGGCGTCCACGGCCCGGTCCCAGACCCCTCGGACGGTGACGCTGCGGCTGGACAGGTCGCGCCGGTACTTCTGCTCAACCCCGGCCTGGTCGACGGGGTTGATCTCGACGCGGGTCCCCCGCCCTCCGTTGTTCAGCCGGTGCTTGAGGTCGGCGGCGACGTTGCGGCGGCGCAGGTCCCAGTACGCCGCGTCGAGCGAGGTTGGCCTTGTTCGGGGTGCGTTCCTCGGCGAGCCAGGCCATCAGGGTGCGGGGGGAGACGTGGATTCCGGCGCGGTCCATCGCCTCGTACCCGGCGTCGGTCCGGGTGAGGTAGTTCAGGCGGGCGGCGAGACCGCGGTCGCTGTCGACGGGCGAGGCGATGCCGGTGACCATCTTCTCCATCGCGGTCCCGAGCGCCTCGGCCCCGGGTGCGCCGGACGCGCCGTACTGGCCGAAGTCCATCCAGCGGCCGGCCATCAGCGGGTCACCTTCCCGACGAGGTACGTGCCGGAGGTCTTGCCGTCACCGTGCTTGATCTTCATCTGGGACACTTCCCGGCCTTCGGTGAAGACCTGCCGCCAGTCGCCGGTGACGTGGAGTTCGTCGGTGCCGGTCATGGCGACGACGTCGAGGCCTGCCTGGTGGGCCTTGTACGCCTTGCCCCAGAGGTTCGCGTAGGCCTGGGAGTGGATGTTGTGCATCCAGTCGGGGCGGACCATTTCCCGGTTGTGGACCGACTCCCCCATCGTGCTGATGAACTTGGAGTACATCGCCTTCACGTACTCCAGCGTGAGCGTGTCCCCGATGGTGATGGCCTCTTCCCGGGCGGCACCGAGGAGCTTGCGCAGGGCGTCGAGGAAGTTCTCCGTGGCCCCCGACGTCCACGACTCGTGGACCACCGGGGCTTCGGTCAGTCCGTACCGGGGGCCGGACAGGCGCATCAGGAGGCGCAGGGTGGCGTCGGTGACCCACAGGGCGCCGGGCTCGTCACGGTCGCCGATCGGGTCCGGCAGATGCGGGTGAACCCACGGGGCGGGGGTGATCAGGTGGACCCCCGAGCGCTTCGGGCCGACGCCGTCCGCGCCGGTGGTGTGTTCCAGCTTCCCGATCGGTAGCCAGACCTTCAGGGCGGACAGGTAGGCGGCGTTGACGTCCAGGGCGGTGACCCGGACGTCGCCGGGGGCCTTGAGGGAGTAGTCGGGGTGGTGGAAGCGGGGGCGGGCTTCCCAGATCTGGTCCGGGTCCTTCTTCGAGGGCTTCTTCAGGATGTCCGGCAGGGCGGGGTAGGCGGTGTAGTCGTAGCGGGCGGTGGCCCGGGTCTCGTTGAACAGGTGCATCACGTCCGGGATCGCCCGCTTGATCAGAGCCTTGAGCGCGGCTTCCTCGTCCCCTCCGGAGCGCTCGGCTTCCTCCTGGACGGCCCGGCCGATCAGCACCGCCAGCTCGGCCTGAGCACGGTCGGCAGACTTCGCCCGGCGCTGCGGGCGGGTCGGCACCGGCGCGGGAACCGGCGACACCGCAGCCGCCGGAGCCAGGGCGGGCGCGGCCGGGGCGGCGGGTGGTGCCGCAGGAGGCGCGGCCGGGGCCGGTGCGGCGGCGGAGGGCTGGCACAGGGCGCCGGAGTGGAGGGGGCGGCCGTCGGTGGACTGGTAGGTCGTCTCGACACCGCACCGCACGCACGGGCCCGGGTGGCCGTCCTCACCGCGCAGCGTCTCCAGCCCGGTCAGCGCGGCCGGCACCGCTACAGCGGGCGTCTCGGCGGCGGCCGGTACGGGGGCGGGCGGTACAGGGGCGGCCCCGTACGGCTGATCGGTGAACAGGGCCGCGATCGGGTCGCCGGGGGCGGGGGCGGGGGCGGGGGCGGGGGCGGGGTAGAGCTCGGCCAGGCCCTCCAGCAGGCGCAGGTAGGGCAGCCTGCCGGGCGGAGTCGGGGACGACGTCCCGTTCTCCCAGGCAAGGACCGTGCCGCGCGCGACCCCGACCGCGCTGGCGACCTGGGCGCGGGTCAGCCCGGCCGCCTCGCGCAGCCGCAGGCGTTCCTCCGGCGGCGGCATGTCCTTGGCGAGCCGGGCCTCTTCGAGAAGCGATTCAACGCTCACAGGATCACTCATGAAAAAAGTGTATCACTATAGACCTAGATTTGATGTTAGATTGTGCACCGGCCGTATCAGCATTGGACGATGTGCAGCGAGGAGCATAGGGGCATGCAGCAGACACCGCAGGCAAGCCCGGACGTGATCACCCTCCGGCCCCACCAGGCCGAAGCCGTGGACGCGATCGTGCGGGGCCTGTCCCTCCCGGCCGACGGGACGCTGCCCGCACACGGGCAGCGCGGCCAGGTCCACATGGCCACCGGGACCGGCAAGACCATCACCGCGGCCAGGGCCGCGCTCAAGCTGTGCCCGGCCGGGGTGATCGGCGTCCTGGTCCCGACCCTGGACCTGCTGACCCAGACGATCGAGGCCTGGCGCAGGGTGGGACACAACGGCCCGGCCGTCGCCGTCTGCTCGCTGGGCGCGGACCCGCTGTTGGAGGCGCTCGGGGTGCGGTGCACGACCAACCCGACGCAGCTCGCCCTCTGGGTCAACTCGGGCCCGATGCTGGTGTTCGCGACGTACGCCTCCCTCGCCCCGCAGGGCCTCGCCGACGACCAGGACGACACCCCGGACGCGACCGCGCCCGGCGTCCTGGAACAGGCACTGCGCGGCTCCTACGGCCAGACCATGGCCCCCTTCGACCTCCTGGTCATCGACGAAGCCCACCGCACGTCCGGCAACGCCGCGAAAGCGTGGGCCTCCGTCCACGACCAGCAGCGGATCCCCGCCGCCCGGCGGTTGTACATGACGGCGACGCCGCGCCTGTGGGAAGCCGCCCCCCGGACGGCCGGCGAGGAGGCCGACGGCGACGGTGACGAGCCCGGCGCGGACGGGGCGGCCAACACCCCGCAGAGCGGCGGGGAGGCGCTGGGCGGGCGGCTGGTCGCCTCGATGGACGACACCAGCCTGTACGGGCCGGTCCTCCACGAGACCGGCCTCATGGAGGCCGTGGAGCGGGGAATCCTTGCCCGGTTCGAGGTGGACGTGCTGGAGATCCGCGACCCCTCCCCCATTGAGGAGGACGCCTCGCTGGAGGAGCGGCGGGGCCGCCGGCTCGCAGCCCTCCAGGCCGCGCTCCTCAAGCACGCCGATGAGTCGGGCACCCGCAGCTACATGACGTTCCACTCCCGGACGCTGGACGCGATGGCGTTCGCCCGCGCGATGCCGGAGACCGCCGCACGCCTCCACGCCGCCGACCCCGCCGCCTACCCGGCCCGGATCGGCGCGGAGTGGCTCTCCGGAGAACACCCCGCCACCCACCGCCGCGACGTCCTCGCCCGGTACGCCGACGGGCTCGACGCCGAAGGGTGGGTCACCGAGTTGTCGTTCCTCGCGTCCTGCCGGGTCCTCGGGGAAGGCGTCGACATCCGGGGCACGCGCGGCGTCGGCGCGGTCGTCTTCGCGGACACCCGCAGCTCGCCGGTGGAGATCGTCCAGATCATCGGGCGGGCCCTGCGCCAGGAACCCGGCGACGGCAAGGTCTCCCGCATCATCGTGCCCGTCTTCCTGGAGCCCGGCGAGGACCCCGGCGACATGATGGCCTCCTCCAGCTACCGCCCCCTGGTCGCGATCCTCCAGGGCCTGCGCGCCCACGACGACCGGGTCATCGAACGCATGGCCCTGCCCACCACAACCGCGCGCGGCCAGATCACCTCCGTCCTCGCCCTCGACCCGCAGCAACCGTCCCCGGCCGACCAGGACGACGAGCACGACCAGGGCGACGGCCAGGAGCAGGACGGCGAGCGGGAAACCGTGGCCGGCACCGAGACGCGTGACGACGACGATCGAGACGACCAAGCCGACGACGAGGACAACGAGGACCAGG
This sequence comes from Streptomyces sp. iso_384, assembly GCF_056172905.1. Taxonomy (NCBI): domain Bacteria; kingdom Bacillati; phylum Actinomycetota; class Actinomycetes; order Kitasatosporales; family Streptomycetaceae; genus Streptomyces; species Streptomyces sp. iso_384. Next base: position 42,906 of record NZ_JBWBTT010000016.1, on the reverse strand, counting down.
GCGACGAGACCGACGCGGCCCCGGGCATCGCCCCCGGCACCACCACGCCGCTGCTGCGGTTCTCCCTCCCCCGCGACCCCGCCGCCGTCGCCCTGTTCCTGCGGACCCGCGTCCTGCGCCCCGACTCCGAGATCTGGCTCACCGGCTACAACGCCCTGCGCGCCTTCGTCGACGAGCACGGACACGCCCGGGTCCCCAGCGACACCACCGTCGAACTCGGCAACGGCGACGGCGCGTACGGGCTGGGCTCCTGGGTCAGCGAACAGCGCCGCGCGTTCAAAGCCCAGACGCTCAAGGCATGGCGGACCGACCTGCTGAACGAGGTGGGCATGGTCTGGTCGGTCGCGGACGCCGGCTTCTGGAAGAACCTCGGTGCCGCCCGCGCCTACTACACCGCCCACGGCAGCCTGGCCTGCCCGAAGGGCGCGGTGTGGGACGGCGTCCCGGTGGGGCAGTGGCTCTCCAACCTCCGCCGCCCCGGCGGCCTCGGCACCAACCCCGACCGCGCCCTTGAGCGCCGCCGCGCCCTGGAGGCGATCGACCCCGAGTGGAACCCCACCGGATGGTCCGTCGACTGGCAGCGCCACTACGCCGCCGCCCGCCACCTCCTGGCCGAGGAACAGGGCGGTGTCGAACTGCTGCCCGGCTTCACCGTGAACGGGGTCGACGTCGGCACCTGGACCACCCGCCAGACCGACCCCGCCATCTGGGACACCCTCCTGCCCGAGCAGCGCGAACGCCTGGAGAAACTCGGGCTCACGCGCCGGACCGAGACCGCTCCGGCCGCCACCGCCGGGAAGAACGGAAAGGGCGGGGCGTTCGAGCGGGGCATCACCGCGCTCGCTCAGTACGTTCAGCGCGAGGGACACCTGAAGGTCCCCCGCCAGCACACCGAAACCGTCCTCATCGACGGCCAGGAACACCACATCAAGGCCGGGGTGTTCCTCTCCAACCACAAGAGCAGGCGCGCCAAGCTGACCGTCGAGCAGCGCGAGCAGTTCGCCGCCCTCGGAGCCGACTGGGCCACCGCCTGACACCCCGACCACGGCCCCATCGTCCCGCGCCCCCTGGCCCCACCGCCCGGGGGCGCGGTCCGTTCCGCAGGCGATTCCCCGGGACCGGCCCGGACGCCATACCCGCGCATCGGAACACCGCGGCAACGGGGCGTGGGGGCCTTTCGCTCGATCGAATGACGGGACCTCACCACCAGTGCTGAGCTGCGAGTATGAGGCTGCATCAGCCCCTCGATCTGCTGGAGTGACCCCCGTGACGCTGCGCCGCCTCGGCTTCCTGCCCACCGTCCTGCTCACCGCCGCCGCCCTGACCGCCTGTACCGCCCAGAGCGTGGAGGCCGACGACCCCAAGCCCTCCGCCACCGGCACCACCGCACCGTCCGGTGCACCCGGCGGAGCACCGGAGAGGGGCGGGCTCACGCTCGCGGACGCCATCAAGAAGCTTCCCGTCGCGGAGGAGCAGCGCACCGGCTACGAGCGCGACTCCTTCAAGCACTGGGTCGACGAGGACGGCGACGGCTGCCCGACCCGGCAGGAGGTCCTGATCGCCGAAGCGGTCACCGCTCCGGAGCAGGGCGCCCGGTGCGCGCTCAGCGGGGGCAGCTGGATGTCGTACTACGACGAGGTCGAGGTGACCGACGCGAGGAAGCTCGACATCGACCACATGGTGCCCCTGGCGGAGGCCTGGGACAGCGGCGCTTATGACTGGACGCCGGAGCGCCGCGAGGCCTACGCCAACGACCTCGACGCGGAGCGGTCGCTGGTCGCGGTGACCGCGAAGACGAACCGGTCGAAGGCCGACCGGGACCCGGCCGCGTGGATGCCGCCCGCCGCGTCCGCGACGTGCACGTACCTCGTCGACTGGACCGCGACGAAGCTCCGCTGGAACCTGAGCGCGGACCAGGCCGAGCAGACGGCCCTCCTCGACCTCGCCGGGCCGTGCGCCGACTCGACCGTCGAGTACGAACCCGCCGCCTGAGCAGGATCAGGCGGCCTCCGACCACCAGAAGGCCTGGTGCCGGAGGAGGCAAACCCCCCTCCGGCACCAGGGGCTCGAGCCGTACTCCGGGGACCCGGGCCTGTCCCGCACACCCATACGGCGCGGTCTGCTCCGACCCTATCCAGCCGTGCGACCGGGCCGCCGCGGCGAGAACCCCTTCATGAAGGCCTTCACGAAGCCGACTCAGGCTTCCGGCCCGCTCGGCTGTCCTCGGCAAGGAGACGGTCACGCTCGCGAATCCGGCCGATGAAAACCCGGGTATCCGCAATCGACATCCCGAGGGCAATCGCGACCTCCTCCACGGTGGCACCCGCCCGCACCGCCTGACGCACCGCGTCCCGGCGAGCATGGTGGTACACACTCGAACTCAACCTGATCAAGGCCAAGGCGTCGTCGACATCCACGTCCCCGTCGTCGCGCACCAGACGCTCCGCACACGCAGTGAGCCGCGCGGCCTCGTACAGGGTCTGCCGTCGAGACCGGGCCAACCACTCGGCGTACCCGCTCACCCTTCCACCGTACGTCCGCCGACGCCCAGCAGCCCCGGTCAGCCCGTACGTCATCAACCCCGGCGTACGTCACCGAAGTGACGTACAGCGACGGCTTCCCGCCGATCGGCGGGAAGCCGCAAATCACTGACCTGCCCTGATGCCCACCCAGCCTGGTCAGCGGAGGGTGCGGATCGTGGGGTCCTGGCCGAGCCGGGCGATCTGCTCCCGGAGATCAGGGTGGTCGGACAGGTCCAGGTGCCGCGGATCCGCCGCGTAGCGCAGCAGGCCGAGCATGCGGTGGAGGATGTCGGCCTCGTGCTGTTGGAGCTGCCACTGCTCGTCGACCAGGCCCAGGCGCTCCGGGCTGAGATGGGCTCGTGGATCTTTCCGGAACCGCAGGTGTTCGGCGAGGCACGCCTTGAGGGCACCGGGCCAGGTCATGTCGACCTGTTCCGGGGCGGTGCCGTCCCGCCGGACAGGTGCGGCCATGAGCGTCGCTTCCTGTGACCGGTTCGCGCGCTGCTGGAGATCCGGGATGGCGATCAGGGCCAGCGCGGTGGTGTGGATGGTGCCGGCGTTGGCCAGGGCCCAGTCCCGCTCCGCCCGTCGGCGGCGGCGCTCGCGGGTGTGCTCGACCCGCTCGTGCTGGGTACGGGGGCGGGTGCCGTCGGCACGCGTGGACTTGCTGAGCTGAAGGTGCCGGCGCTCGGCGGACTGCCGGTTCTTCAGCTCCAGCGCGTCGGCGACCCGGGCCCAGGTCACGCCCAAGGAGCGGGCCAGCGTCATGAGCATGAGCTCGTCGTCAAGGAGCTTGTCCCGCAGCATCCGGATCACCAGGAGCGCGGCGAGGACGTCGGTCTCGGACGCCTCCGGCTGGAGACGTCCCTGGGCACGTCGGCAGGTCTGGTCGTACCGGCGGGCGATCTCCCCTAATCGCTTCTCGTCGTACTCGATGCCGAAGGGATCCTTGCGCCGGATGCCCCCGGGGTCTGCCAGCATGTGCGCCCAGGCGCGCTCCCGGTCGACCTCGGCTTCCGGACGGTCGGACCGGCGGGGCCTGCGTGTCGTCATGACGACGACTCCTCTCGTCGTCCGTGTGACGACTGAATCGTGCGACGGTTCAGCCGGGCGGCCGTTTTGTTCCCGGACGGGCGGCACGGCGGCTCGCTCCCCGCACGCGGCGGCGTGAGCGCGCTGCCCTTCCGGGCCCAGCGCGAACGCACGGCCGCCGCCGCGGCCAGGGTGAATGCGGCCAGGACCGCGACTACGTACTGCGAGACGACGCTCTCGATGACGGACTTCCACATGATGATCGGCGCGCACGAACGTGCGCGGACTCCTCTGCTCGGCTCGGTGCTCCACGGGAACGCGCCGGAACAGCACGGCCCGTCGGACAGCGGGACTCGACGGCGCGAGCGGCCGACGGAGCGTCCCGGTGCCACGAGTCTGCCGGGCACGGTCAGATGGCACATGCCACCAGCGGCCCCGGCGCATCATTCGCCATGGTTCGCCAGCCCCAGCCACAAGACAAACCTGCATATAACTGATCACTGAATGTCGCCTTCCGGATGCATCGTGTAGGCCAACAGCGCTTGCGGAAGCGCCAGTTCGGGGCAAGCGCCAAGAAGTCCGGCCCGGCAGCGCCGCACTCGGCATCAGCTGGGCCGCAGGGAGCCGAGTGTTTACGCCGGCCCTCTCCGCGCGCCGCCCGGCGAGCACGGTGGCGCCGCTCCCGGCCGCCGGTCTTTCTGCCCGCCGGGTCCAGCTGGGGCTCACGCCGTCGCCCGCCAGGCGCCACCGGCTCGCCGCCGCAGCTCCACCCGGGCCACAGGCGACCACCGGCCGGAGTGGACCAGAACGGATGCCAGTGGATCCGGACCGACAGCAGAAGCAGGCGGCGGCGCAGCTCGGTAACCCGGTGCCGGGTCCGGTCCGGCGCTTAGTGCTCAGCGGGGAGAGGCCCAGGTCTGGCTGTACAGGTCGATGCCATGGATCCGGGGGACGAGAGCAGTGTCAGCAACGGGAGGCACCGGCGACGGCTCGGACTCCACGGTGACCGCCACGACAGCGAATCTCCGGCGCCCGCCGAAGACCTCGTTGAGCTCCGCGAGCGCCTCCAGGTGGTCGGAGCTGAACACCGGGTCCAAGTCCGCGACCACCCACACCATGACCGCTGCCTCCGTGGCACGGCCGTAGGTCACCAGCTGGCCGAGGTGCTTGTGGTCGGCCGGGCCGAACTGGGCCTCGATGGCCACGAGCCGCCCCGACTCGTCCCGGGCGGTGATATCCGGCCTGATCCCGCCGACAAGCCGCTCCCCTCCCCGCCGGTCGATGTGGGTCCACCGCTCCCCGACCGGATTTTCCCGGTCGGTGAACTCCAGCCGCCGCACGCCCACGTACGGGGCCAGCCGGTCGAGGTTGCCGATCAGCCAGGGGTGGAAGTCGGCCACCTCGCGTGGCCACAGCACTCGGGGGTCCGCCACCGCCCGCCAGCACGCGCCGCGTCCGGACTCAGCCTTCACAGCAGTCATCACGCCAGTCTCGCGGCGACCACTGACACCACGCTCCTGTCAAGATCAAGTACCTGGCGAGACTGCCCCGTCGGCCCTCGGTGTCGGCCGCCTACGGCCGCAACTCGGCCCTTCTCCACTCGGCGGCCACCGCCCCGGCCTGGACGCCGCTGTTGTCGCGCACCAGCGGTAGGTGTCGCGGCACTTCCCACTGCGCACGGACCATGGGCGGCTCGCGCGGCGGCCCAAACCGGCCGACGGCGTGCCGCACCTGGGCGACGATCGTTTGACCGGGCATGAACCGATTCCTCCGCGTCCTGGCCGTGGGCGTCACCGCCGCCGCTCTCGCCACCACCCTGGACGTCCCCGCGCACGCCGCCGCCTCCGCCTGCACACACCACTTCTCCGGCCCGCAGGTCTGCATCTCCACGGACGGAGATGCGGGCAGCGAGAATCCGGGCAGGGTGACCACGGCCTGGACCAACCCGCCGCGGGGCAAGCGGACGGCGACGGTGCACATCACCGAGCCCGGCGGAATGCGCTACACCCTCACCGCCCGCCGCTCGCGCGGCCAGCTGATCGCCAGCTTCACCCCCGGGGCCCTCCGCGACGGCAAGCTCTGCGCCCGCTACCAGGGCTCCAGCCGCACGGCGTGCGTGCAGATCATCGACCGCACCTGATCAGCTTCCGACGCTGAACCCGGAGGCGTCCTCGTCGGAGTCGACCGTGACGGAGCCCACGGACCCGGGGATGGTCTAGGAGCGGGTGGCCACTATGGCGGAGGGACTGCCCTGCTGCGAGCGGGGGGTCTTCTCGCCAACGCGGTTGGGCTGGATGGTTCGGGGGTCGACGGCTTCCCCGGGGGCGCCTTGACGGTAGACCCCTTCGGGGTCGGAGTCGCGGTCGTGGGGCAGGAGGAAGAACACCCTGCGCCGGTACAGGCCGCTGTCCGGGTCGGCTTCGGCGTCGACGCCGAGCTCGATGTAGCCGATCATCCGGCCGTCGCGGGCGTAACGCGGTTTGCTCCTGCGGCGGGGCGTCTTGTCGAGGGCCTGGCGAACGTAGTCGAGGTGTTCGGGGTCCTCCAGCCACACCACGTTCTCTTCGTGGGCGAGGTCGCTGTCGGTCAGTAGCGAGCTCATGGCCGCGCCCTCTCCTTCGTCGGCGTGCTCCGGGTGTGCCGGTGCACGCGTGATGTATCGGTTCCCACGGCTGGTGCAGGGCAGTTGTGTTCGCCGCCCTGAGGGCTCGCGCCCATGGGAGTGTTCTGGTGTTCGGGCCGGGGCCGCGGGAGGCGGTACGCCTGTTCATCGTAGAGCGGGCAGGCACCCGGCGGCAGAGGGCTTGGTGTCCGCGAGGGCCGACCGGTGTGTGGGGTGTTCATTCTTCGACTACCAGGCCGAGGTTGGGATAGAACTTGCGGCCATTGGATTTGATCATGTCAGCCGGTGAGGCGAGTCCGACTTCCTGCCGGACCCGGGTGGCGAAAGCGCGGGCGGTGCCGGGACGGATGCCTTCGCTGTTCGCACACCAGTTGCTGTAGGAAGCGTAGAGGAGGCCTTGCTCGACGCGGAGTTCGTTGTTCTCGGGGTCGTGGATGCAGCGCTCGGTCAGGAAGCGGCCGATGTGGTCCTCGGTGTTCGCGTAGGCGGTGGTGGCGATGCGTACACGGTCCGGGCCGGCGAGGGTGTCACGGGTGGTGAGGTAGCGCCGGGCGCCTTCGGTGAGCCAGTGCAGGATGCCGGGCCCTTCGTCGTCGACGAGTTCCACGGCAAGGTTGTCGATCTTGCGCTCGTCCGGGACGATCCGCTCGAAGGGCAGCAGGCGGATGCGGCGCCAGAACGCGAAGCCGCCGGTGGAGACCTCGGGGCGGTGATTGCCCAGAAGCCACAACTTGTGGGTCGGGGTGAAGGAGAAGTGGTTCTGCCGCATCCGGCGGGCCTTGATCCTGTCTCCTCCAGTGAGAAGTCGGACGCGTGCTTCGTCGAAGCGGTCGTTCGGCTTGAGCTCGCTGCAGACGACCAGGCGTCGCCCGTGGAGTTCGGTGAGCTCGGTGGGATGTTCGGAGAACGCGCCGCGGTCCATGAGGAATCCGGGCGGGGCCGCGTCGGCGTAGTCGCCGAGGATCTGGATCATCACGTCGAGGAGGACGGACTTGCCGTTCTTGCCCTGCCCGTGGAGGAAGGGGAGCACCTGGGCCCCGACGTCGCCGGTGATCGAGTAGCCGAGCAGCAAGTGCAGGAAATCGATCATTTCCCGGCCTTCGGCATCGTCGCCGAAGGTGTCGGCCAGGAAGCGGTGCCATCGGGGGGTGGGCATGTCCTGGGGGGCGACGCTGGTGGCCCGGGAGTGGAGGTCCTGGGTGGGGTCGGGCTTCCGGATACGGCCGCTGCGGAGGTCGACGACGCCGTCGGGTGTGCACAGGGCGTAGGGGTCTCCGTCGAGCGCGTCGGGGTCCACCGAAAGGTCGGGAGACGCTTTGGCCTGGGTGAGAAGCGCCTTCAGCCCGGTGGTCGACGCGGTGCGCTTCTTGTGTTCCTCAAGCTTTCGGTCGCTGAACCGTCCGCTGGGGTCGGTGTCGGGAATCTCCTCGGCCATGTCGCCCGCCGCCCACAGGGCCGCTTTCTCGCCCCCGGTGCGCTTCCATCGGTAGCCGTCCCAGGAGTACCAGCCCAGTCCTTCTACATGGCGGAACTGGTCGCGGTAGAGGCGGACGAACAGCTTGGCGTTCCCCCGGTCCGTGAGCGTCCCTGGCATCTGACCGGGTGGGGGCCACGCTGCTGGGGCGGGGGCCGTCTGGGCAGGAAAGGGCCGTGTCGGCGCGGGGAGGGGGTCAGTGGCGTTTTCGAGGGCGAGCATCTGCTGAGCGGCGGCAGTTGCGTCAAAGCGCGGTCCTTCGGCGCTGCTGCTCATGAGCGTCCTTTGAGGTGGAGCGGTCGGGCGGCCCCTGCTGCGAGACCGTCGTGAATGATCTTCTCGTTCTGGGAGGTCTGCTGGGGCCGTGCAGCGTGCGCGGTGGCGATCAGCAGCTCTCGGATGGCGGATTCGTCCAGATGTCCGGCAGCGGCGAGTCCGCCGGCCGTGAAGGCGGCCCGGTTGAGCTTCTCGGTGAAGGCTGCGCCTTCCGGGACGGTCCCGCATCGGGCGACCTCGTCGAGAAGTGGGTCGAGGAGCCGGTGTGCAGCCTGTGGCCTCCGAGGTCCGCGGGCAGGCGGGACGGCGACCGGTCGGGGCTGCTGAGGTACTACGACGTGTCCGGTGCGGGAGAGTTCATTTGCGAGCCACTCGGGAAGTGGAGCTGGCTGCCGGGTGTCTCCCAGGGGCTCGTACGTTCCCTGCCGAGTCCGGGTGCTTGGCGCCACGATGTAGCCGCCTTCAGCCCGTACGTCGACTTGCCAGGCGAGCGCGACCTTCGGGCTGGAGCCGGCGGAGGACCGGTACCGGACCGCCGGGTCGGGAAGCCGGTACCAGATATGGAGGCCGCCGGAGGGGGTGCGTACCCGCAGGGTAGTGGTGTCCTGAGCCGGGTCGGCTTGCTGCCGGTAGGCGGCCAGGAGTGCCAGGGTGTCGAAGCCGGAGGCCAGACCGTCGAGGTCGACGGAGTCGTGGATCGGGATTCCCGGGAGAAGACGGCTTCGGTCGGGGACCGTGGCGCTGTGGGCGTCGACGTCGATCACGATGAGGTTGGCAGGTCCGCAGGCGACGCCCACGCCTGAGTTGGGGCTGGCGGTCCACCAGTTGTCGATGCTCCGAGGGTCGGTGGTGCCGGCGTGGAAGCCGTGGCACGGGCGTCCGGCCCGGGGGCAGGGGCATGTCCGGGGGTCGTGGTGCTGGGCCTTGCACGCAGGGCAGTTCGCTTGAGGCGTCTTCCTCCCGGGGGCCAGCGGGTGCACTGGCCATCCGTTTCCTGCGCACCAGCGTGCGAGCGCAAGCGGAGTCGCGGCCCCGCGGGGAGGGTCCGAGAGAGGCGTCTCGTCGCGGCGCCGCACGTAGTTGTCCTCGTTCATCAGGTTGCAGACCTTCGGCCCCTTCGCCCCCTGGCTGGAAAGTCGCTGGTCAGGGGCTTCCCCTACCTGCAGTAGGGACTGAAGGGACTGGCTTTCGGAATGAGTGTAGGGCTCGGCCCTCTGATTCAGTGGGGCAACTCCCCCGCGCGTCGCCATCTGGCTTCTCAGTCCCTTCAGTCCCTTCACCCATCGCGGCTGGGTTGGAAGGCCATCACGGCACCAGATCCGGCCTGCCAGTCTGCGGCAGGGGCTCAGACAGGGGCTCCACCGTTCAGTCCCTGCGCTCAGACCCTGCGCGTTATTGCAGGTCAGGGCGCACTCACCCCCTTATGCAGGGACTGAAGGGACTCAAGTTCCGCATTATCAGTCAGCAGGGGGATGAGGAATACAAGATCCATGCGTATGCGTACCCGCGCGCCCGTAGTCACGCTATAACCCTCAACTTGAGTCCCTTCAGTCCCTGCACAAGGGGCAGCAGGGTCCCTGACCTGCCCTTTTGTAGAGGGTCTGAACGCAGGGACTGAACGGTGGAGCACTCGGCCGTGCACGATCGCCTCGAACCTGCACGAGCGGCCGCTGTGCGGCGGCGGCCTCCTCGGCTGCGCCGCACAGCGTTCCAGGCGCTCACCGGTCCTCCGGTGTCCGGGGATCGGGCACGACGGAGAACAGCCGTTGCCCGCAGGGCCGGGCGCAGTTGGTCCGTTGCCGGTGCGGGACCAGGCGGCGGTGGGGCTGCTGGCCGATGAGGGCGGTGCGGCGCAGGGTCCGCAGGGCGAGCAGGCGCAGCCGGTGCGCGAGGCGGGTGGTCATCGGCCGGCGTCTTCCGGGGCGTCGACGAGTTCCAGGACGACGGGGTCGCGGTGCTGGGTGGCCGCTGTGGTGCGGGTGACGTGGCGGACCATGCACAGGCCCATGTCCGCGAGTTCGTCCGGGGTGTGGAGGGAGCACAGCAGGGCGGCGGCGGCCGGGAGGGTGAGCGGGGTGGTGGCGCTGTAGCCGACGAGCGCGGCGGTATCGGGGTCGGCGTGGGCGGCGGTGCGGGCGTGGGCGAGAACGGCCCGGGGGTCGGTGACGATGAGTTCGTCGATCTGGATGCGCTGGGCGTGGACGCGGAGGTCGAAGGGGCGGCGTACGGCCGCTCGCTCGGTGGGTGCGGGGAGGGCGGGCAGCAGGCTCGGGTGCGGTCGGCGACGGTTCATCGTGGGGCTCCTCGTGGTGCGTACCGTGAACGGAGACGAGACGGCGGATGGGCGGAATGGGTATGGACGCGGTGACCGGCAACGTGGTGATCGGCCGCCCGGTGGTGGTCCGGGCGGACCACCGGGTGAGTACGGACGATCTGGTGGCCGACCTGGAGCGGCGGCACGACCATCCGAAGCTTCCGGTGTGGGTGCGGATGCTGCGGAGTGCGGGGGTGGAGTGGCGGCCGTGGTCGGCTCCGCTGGAGGAAACTGCGGAGCGGGCGGGGGTGGGGGTGCGGTCACGGGCCGCGTATGAGGCGGCGCGCGACCGGGCGGTGAGCGCGGCGCGGGACGCACTGATACGGGCGGACCTCAGCCCGTGGGAGGTGGATGTGCTGGTCACCACGCACACCACGTCGTGGACGATTCCCGGGCTGGACGTGGCCCTGGTCGGCGAGCTGGGGCTGCGGCCGGACGTCGAGCGGATCGGGCTCGCGACCGCGGCGTGCGTCGGCGGCGCGCACGGCCTGGTCCACGCGGTGCGGGCCCTGCGCGGCCGCCCCGGGAAGCGGGCCCTGGTGGTCGCGGCCGAGGACCTCTCCACGCTCTACCACCCGGAATCCGGGCCGCCCAGCATGCAGAGCGTCCTGTACGGCGGGCTTTTCGGGGACGCGGCCGGGGCGGTGGTGCTCTCCGCCGTCGAAACGGTCGGCGCGGGCGACCTGGTGGTCGACGACGTGTGGGAGCTGGTCCTGCCGGACAGCGGGGACGCGTACTGGGGTGTCGTGCATGAGGAAGGCGTGTCCTTCGATTCGAGCCGGGCGGCGACGACAGCGCCCGGGCGGGTGCTGCCGTACCTGACGGGGTGGCTGGACGGGCGGCCCGTCCGGTGGGCGGCGGTTCACCCGGGCGGGCCCGGGATCATCGCCGGGACCTTGACCGGGCTCGGCCTCGACCCGGAGACCGCCGGAGAGCACGCACGGGCGAGCCTCACGGGCGGGAACCTCGGCGGGGTGGGGGTGCTGGACGTGCTGGCTCGGACCCTGGACGGCGGCGCGGCCGCGGGGCCCGGCACGCTGGTGGCCTATGGGCCGGGATTCACCGCGGCGGGGCTGTACCTGCGGGGGGCGGGTCCAGGCGCAGCCGGGTGAGGACGGTGGGGCGGGCGAGGCCGGGCGTGACCAGGGCCCACATGGCGCTGACCTGCCGGTGCAGGGTGTCGCGCTCTTCCATGGCGAGCGCGAGCATCTGTACGCCGCTGTAGCAGCCGACCAGGGTGCGGGCGGCTTCGGCGGGGTCGACGTGGTCCTGGAGCTCGCCGGCGGTACGGGCGGATTCGAGGACGGCGATGACAGCCGTGAGCGACCCGGCGTAGCTCTTCGCGGTCTGGTACGGGCCCGGCTCGATCGACAGTCGTACGGCGGCCCGCAGGACCGGGTCCTGGAGGATGCTCGCGGTGTAGTGGTGGCTGATGTCGATCAGGGCCTGGAGCCACACGGCCGGGGCCGGCCCCGCTGCCGCCTGTTCGGAGACCCGCTCGAAAAACGCGTGCTGGCGGGCGAGAACCGCGTCACCCAGCTGCTCTTTCGAGGCGAAGTGGTGGTAAAAGCCGCCGCGGCTGACGCCGGCGACGTCCTGGATCTCCGGGATGCTCGCCGCCGCGTACCCCTTGCGGTCGATCACAGCCCCGGCGGCCTCGACGATGCGCTGGGCGGTCTGCTCGCGGCGCTCGGCCCGCTCTCCGCGCTCCTGCATCGTGACGCCTCCCTCGGTCGCCTCCGACGCTACCCGGGGGCCCGGCAGCACGCCCCCGAGGGGTCCACCGACGTCAGGCAGCATCGGCGCACTCCACCCGGACCGGCGGCATGGCAAGGCGCTGCTGCGCGGGAGCGCACCTGAACCGGGCCCACACGCATTTCCCGCCGCACGGGCGCGGGGACCATCCGTGATCGTCAGCCAGGACGTCCAGCAGGAGCAGACCGCGGCCGCCGTCCTCGTCCCCAGAGACCCGGGCGGGGCTCGGGGGCAGCGGGCGGTCGCTGGCGTCGGTGACGGCTAGGACGACGTGCCCGTGCGGCGGATCGACGACGAGCTCCACCTCAATGTCGTCCGTCGCGGCGATCGCCTCGTCGGCGGCGACGGCGTTCGTCACCAGCTCGGAGACGACGAGCACGACGCCATCGCGGACGTCGGCGGGCAGCAGTGGAGCCGCCCACCGCCGTGCGGCGCGCACGGACGCGGGATGCGGCGGCAGTAGCAGGCACGTCATGACGCTGGATCCTCCCTCTCGGTCGGCGACCGACAAGTCTGTCGGCCAGAATCCAGAGTCCGCCCGCAGCGCTATGGGCGGAAGGGCCAGGCCTGGCCCCGGGCCAGGTCAGGCCCGGTCGCGAATGCCGGAAATAGGTACCGTGTCCACAAAGCGACGATGAAGGTGGTGCGCATGCCCGACGACGCTCCCGACGTGCGCGCCCTCCTCAGACGGTGGCGGACCCGCCGTCGGCTCACCGACCTGCCCGACGCGGACCCGGCCGACGGCGACGGACCGGTCACACAGACCGTGATGGCCGATCAGCTCAACATCACCGAGCGCTACTACCGGCGCATCGAAAACGGTGGGCGCCTGCCGAGCAGCGATGTCATCGCAGGAATCTCCCGGATCCTCACGCTGCACCCCGACGAACAGCTCGCCCTCTACCGATGGGCCGGCCGCCCCGTGCCCCCGCTGCTCTCCCCCGTCGCCCCCGACGTTCCCGAGGACTTGCGCGACCACATCAACAGGTGGCCCTTCCCCGCCCTGCTCGAAGCCCCGGACTTCTCGATCCTCGCCTACAACCGGCGCGCGGAGCGCGCGTGCCCCTGGACCGCCCGGCCTGGAGCGAACGTCATGGTCGACCTCCTGCTCCCGGGGCCGGGCCGCGACCAGTGCGCGCAATGGGAAGAGCACTGGGCGCCGCCCCTGCTCGCCCAGCTCCGCCAAGCAGCGCTCGGCAGCGCCGCGCTACGGGCCATCGTCGACCGCGTCTGCGAGGACCCCCAGGTCCGGGACCTTTGGAATCAGGAGTCGGACCTGCGCCGCCACGCCTACGGCACCGTGCGGCCGATGTTCCTCGACGGGTGGCGGCCTCGGCCCGCGTGGGTCCGGATCATGGGCTGGCAGCCCATGCACGAGCCGAGCCTCCGCGTCATCACCGGAGAACCCGCCACCAACACCCACCAGCCCGACCGCCGCACCACCGGATAGTCCGCTCAACCGCCCCCGAGCTCGCCGACCAGCCGCGCGCTGCTGAGGCTGAGACCGAGCGCCGACCATCGGCCGCCCGGCGTGACCGGAGGGCTGCGTGCCCGGTCACGGGGAAGGCCCCTGGCTCCCTACGGGGGGAGGGTGCCAGGGGCCGGTCACGGGCCGTGAGTGCTCCAGGTGTGAAGCTACCGGCATCGGGGGCGCAGGCCCACAGTTCGGCGGTTCGGTCAGGAGCCCGGTTTCGGCGGTGAGGGTGTGGTTGCACAGGGGGCAGCGCCAGCCCTTGGCCTGTTCGAATGTGACGCGTTCCAGGTCCACGCCCGGCAACGTCGTGCGGGGTGCAGGGATCTGGGCGATGCGCGCGCGTCACGTCGGGAGCTCCTGATCTGCTGGGCGGCTGTGGGGGACTCCACTCAGCGGAGCGGCCACCCGACATCAACGGTGCGCACCACCACATCGTCCATGCCGTAGCGGGAACAGCGCGGCGGGTCTTCACGCTGCTGCAGGTCAGGTCAAATGGGTCTCAATCCCGAACTGGTTGATAAGACCAGATGCAAGGGATTGCGCAGCAGCTTGTAGATCTGCAATGCCGGCGAGAGGGGCCAGCTCGTACGGGACCTGTCGGATTGTGACGGGGCACCGGCAGTCCTTGGGGACGTCAAGGAATCCTCGATGCTGCTCTAGCACCGCAACGAATCCGCGGAATCTGCCAGCGGTTCCCACTTTGTGCGGGTCGTTGTCACAGACGATGGTGCATACGAGGTCGGACGATGAGCTCAGATGCTGAGCACGCGCCATTTCGTGGATCAGGGCGATGGCGTCACAAACTCCGTTCTGTACGACCTGTACCTCGACGGGGACCTTCGGGCCGACATCTACCTTCTGCCTATGTACGAGGCGTGAGACGTCTACGGCGTACACGACGGTGCCGTCATGGTGGAGTTCCACCATGGCTAGGCGCCCCAGGTGTGGTCCTCCTGCGGGGGTGAGGAAGTTCCCGTCGACCCAACGCCGCAGCCCGACGCGCGGACCGCCCGTCAACGCATCGCGCATGGGGCTGGGTCCCCCGAAGTCGCCCCGGATTCTGGCCGCCGTGGACAGCGCTGCGTTCATCACTGCGGATGCTTCGTGGCGCTGTGGGTCGGGTACCAGCAGCGGAAGCGGGCGGGAGGGGCGGGACACCACGATCAGCCATGCCGCGGTGTGGTCTCCTTCGCCGAGAACTGTCTCGCTCGTTTCGATCACGTGCCGCTCCAACGCCTTGCCGGCGTCTTCCTGGCGTGCGAAGCGGTCTCGGTAGGCGCGTTCTACCTCGTGTTCCGAGAGCCAGGTGGTGTGATCGGTGAAGCGGGCAGGCACGGCGAACGCCTGCTGTTCCTTGTCGCGAGACGAGGTTCCCAGCACGAAGTGCGGGGCCATTGCGCTGGCCGGGACATCAACGACAAGCACTGATTTTGTCGTATCTGGACACTGCAGGGGGAAGATGTCAACCCCGCCGACGAACGGCTGGGTGTGGGCCCGCAACCACTTGTACAGGTGCTCTGTAGGTGCATCCTGGGGATGCACCCCCTCGATGACTCGGTCGTTGCGAACGCCGTAGACGAGGAGGCCGCCGCGGGCGTTGGCCATAGCAGCGACGTCCTTGGCGAATTCCGACCAGAGACCAGCTTCAGGCCTCTTCGGAAGGATGCGCTTCCAGTCGAGATCATCTCGCTCTCCGTCGATCTCTTTCGCGGCTCGCTCGATCATCCCGAACGTCAACGGGCCTGGCGGGAGACTGAGTTCTTGGTGGATGCGAGTCCATGAGCTGGCCATCAACCCAGCATAGGAATGCTGCTCGTCTCGCCGCTCCGAAACCTCGGTTCCGGGCGGTGCAAGCCAGCGCCCTCATGGCCGTCGCTGTCCGGACGGTGCTCGCCCGAGAAGCGTTCGTCCGGACCGTCCGCGTGCGCCGATCTGTTGGCTGCCGCCGGGGTGGGCAGTACAGCGGCGGTCAGGAAACCAGCCTGACCTGTCTGGTCTGGGCCCACCGCTCGATTCGTACCTTGTTGTAGGGAGTCCAGTGGGCGAGGTTGATGGTCGTCCGGCAGCTGGGTGGCACGGACCTCGCCGATGCCGGGCAGCGCGGCAAGAGCAATCAGGTCTGGACAGGAGCGGGGGTGTAGGCGCGGGCCTGGGTGGTCCACATGGCTGCGTACTCGCCTTCTGCGGCCATGAGTTCGGTGTGGGTGCCGTTTTCGAGGATGTGGCCGTGGTCGAGGACGATGATGCGGTCGGCGTGCTGGGTGCTGCCGAGGCGGTGGGTGATGAGGATGACGGTTCGGTCGGTGGCGAGTTCGCGGATGCGGTCGTAGGCGGCTTGCTCTGCGCGGGGGTCGAGGGCGCTGGTGGGTTCGTCGCAGATCAGCAGGGGTGCGTGGGTGCGGGCGAAGGCGCGGGCGGCGGCGATGCGCAGCCATTGGCCGCCGGAGAGGTCCCGGCCGCCGGACTGTGAGGGGCGGATGTGGGTGTCGAGTCCGTCGGGGAGGGTGTTGATGACGTCGGTGGCTCCGCCGGCCTGCGCGGCGGCCCGGACGGCTTCGTCGCTCTGGTCGCCTTGGCCGAGGGTGATGTTTTCCCGGAGGGTGGCCTGCCAGCGGGCGATGTCCTGGGGCAGCATCGCGAGGCGGGAGAAGAGTTCGTCGGGGTCGACGGTGGTGAGGTCGGTGGTGTCCCAGGTGATGGTGCCGCTGGTGGGGGTGTAGAGCCCGGCGAGGAGTTTGGCCAGGGTGGACTTGCCCGCGCCGTTGTGGCCGACGATCGCGAGGATCTCTCCTCGCCGGACGGTGAGGGAGATGTCGGTGAGGGCGGGGGTGGTGCTGCCCTGGTGGGTGAAGGTGACGTGGTCGGCGCGGATGACCGAGGGGTTCGCGGGAACCGTTTTCGGGGCGGCCGGGAGGGTGGTGCGGGTCTGGGCGTCGGTGAGGAAGGTGTCCCAGTCCTTCAGGTAGAGGCCCATGCGGTAGGTGGTGGTGAGGCCGGTGGCGAGACCGGTCAGGAGGGCTTGGCTGGTCTGGACGGCGACGAAGGCGGTGACGGCGTCGGCGGTGGGGATGCGGCCGTGGGCGGTGAGCAGCAACAGCGCGGCGTAGACGGCACAGTTCGCGGCTCCGGCGAGGGTGGAGCCGAGGAGCTGATGGCGGGCGGTGTCCGCGCCGACGCGGGCTGTGTGGTCCTCAAGGCGGCGGCTGACGGCCCGGTACTGGTCGAGGAGCCAGGGGCGCATGGTGCCGGCGCGGACGTCGAGGGCGGTGGAGCGTCCGGCGGCGAGGTACATCAGGATGTGGCGGGTGCGGCGGTCGCCGACGGCGTGCCGGTCGGCGCGGTGGGCGGCCTGGGCGGCGCGGGCGGCGGCCCAGGCCCGGGGCAGGACGGCGAGGAGCAGCAGGGGCAGCAGCAGCGGGTCGAGGGTGGCCAGAACGCCTCCGGCGGCGGCGATGCCGAGGGCCGATCCGGTGAACGCGACGAGGGATTCGAGGACCTGGTGGGCGTCCTTGGCTGCGCGGTTGGCTGCTTCTCCGTGGTCGCACCAGGCGGTGTCGTCGTAGGAGGCGAGGGGGACGCGGGTGGCTGCGTCGAGGTAGGCGAGTTCGGCTTGTCCGTTGATGCGGGGGCCGAGGCGGGCGGTCGTCGCGTGGATTGTGGCGGCGGCCCATGCCCGGGCGGCGGCGACGGCGGCCAGGGCCAGCAGGGCGAGTTCCGCGCGGTCGAGACGCTCCAGCGACGTTCCGGCGGTGAGCGCGGCGGCGAGCGCGGTCCGGGTGAGGTGAAGGCCCGCGGCGGTGAGCGCGCCGGTGGCGAGCTGGAGTGCGAGCAGGACGAGGAGTGCGGTCCGGTCTGCTTTCCAGGCCAGCGACAGGGCGATCCGGGCGAGGCGGGGCAGGGTGCGGGCCATCGTGATCAGGCCGTCGGTGCGGTCCTCGTGGCGTTCGCTGCCCAGTGCCCAGGCGGGGAGCGGTTCGGGGGCCGGGCGCTTGCGGCGCAGGCGGCTTACGAACCGCTCCCTGAAGGGGGTGCGGGGGTGCGGTGCGGTCTGGGTGCGGGGCTGTGTGTCTGTCACATCGGGCGCAACGGGTCACCCATACGGGTGGACACGCCCCTACCCCTGGTCCATCACCTGTTCGAACCGGGCACGGTGAGGACGGGCAGGTAGGGCCAGAGGCGGTCGTTCTCGTCCTGCCCGACCACGTGGTGCTCGGTCTCGGTCCAGGCGTGCGCGCCATGGGGGGCGAACCGGGCTCCCAGGACCCAGTGGACGCGGCGGCCGGTGAGGGCGCCGGTCAGGTGGGCGGCCAGGGACTCCTCCAGGCAGGCGACACGGCCGGGCCACCATCGTCCGGCGGCACGGACGGCGGCGACCGTCGCCTCGGCGTCGCGGACGCGTGCCGGGCGCCCGGGCAGGCGGGGTGCGGCGCGGGCGACGGCGATGACGTGACGGATGGGCAGGAACCGCAGGAGCAGCAGGGCTGCGGCGAGAGCGGCGACGGCGGCCACCCGGACGTGCGGGGCCGGGCGGGCGTCCGGGGTGAAGCGGACTGCCGGGGGCGGGCCGGGCGGGGTGTGGTGGACGGGCTGCCCGGCACGGAGGCGGTCGAGGTCGGCGGCTGCGGCGGTGAGACCGGCGCGGACCAGGCCGGGGTCGGCGCCGGTCGTGGCCCAGCGGGCGGTGGCTTCCTCAATCAGTGTGGCCCGCTGGGCAGGGGCGGTGGGCCAGTCGAGGAGCCCGGCGGCGATCGGGTCGAGGATCGTCCACCGGCCGGTCGCGAGGTCGAGAACGGCCGCGCCGGCGGGGCCGCGGGCGGCATGGAGACGGGGGCCGGTCATCGCAGGGCCTCCCGCGACGTGGCCGGCTCCCACCAGGTGTCGAGGTGTACGGGGCGGTTCGCGAGCCAGAGCTCGACGGCGATCAGCGTGTGCAGGCTCCCGAGATCGGCCGGGGAGCCGTTGACCGTCCGGTCCAGGGAGGCGAGCACGGCGGTCAGGTCGATGAGGCCCGACTCGGCCAGCACCGATCGGGCCAGCAGTGCGCGCAGTGCGGGGGCGTTGGACTTCAGGCCGTCGTAGACGCCGGTGAACGGCGTCTTCGTACGGCGGGCCAGGACCCGGTGGTGGACGAGGCCGGTGAGGGCGGCGCGGGCCAGGGGCTTGAAGTCGCCCGGGTGTCGTCGCTCCCAAGGGGGGACGGCGAGGCAGATGTCGATGACCCGGGTGTCGAGGAACGGAGCGTGTACCGGTAGCTCCCACCGGGCCCGGCTCAGCGTGTCGAGGTTCGCGTGCTCGGTGCCCGTGGCCTCCAGGGCGAGACGCTCGCGCAGGGCACCCGGGCCCGTTGTGGGGTCGGCGCGCTGCGCGCGGGCGCCGATGAACCGGGCCAGAGCGGTGCGGCCGCCCGGGGTGAGCCAGCGGGCGGCGCCCAGTTTTCCGCACCAGCGGGCCGCGTCCGCGGCGTCGGGAAGCACCCGCGGAGCGGGGTGGTCGAGGACGGCGGCGGCGAGAACGGACAGCGCCTTGGGATGGCTGCCGCGCCCGGCGGCCAGGACGGCGGCCAGGACGGGGCGGGCGGCGCTACGGCGGTCCCGGGCGAACCGGTGGGCGTCACGCAGGGCGGCGGCGCGAGCGCCGGAGCGGAACCGGTCGGCAGGCGAGGGCGGTGCGTCCAGGACGTTGTCGCCGCCCCAGCCGGTGAGATGCCCGGTGCTGCCGGCGGCGACGGCGGGGGCGAGCTGCGCCCCGAGGATGCCGAGCATGCCGACGCTGAGCGCGGGGGCGTCGGTGAAGGGAACGCTGCCCGGGTCGGTGAGCTCGTCGAAGTGCCGGCTGCCGGTGCGGCGGCCGTCGACCAGGTGCCGGGTGAGGGCCGGGAGGTCGGCGGCGATCTCGGCCGCGTACCGGGCGTCGTCCTGCCCGGCCATCGCCGCGTCGATGTAGGTGATGGCCGTGAGGTCGGTGTGGGCGGCGGCCAGGCAGGTGATCGCACTGGAGTCGACGCCGCCGGACAGGTCGCTCGACACCGGCCCGCCAGCCAGCGCTCGGCGGCCGACCGCGTCGGGCAGTCCGAGCCGCAGGGCGTCCGCGGCGTCGGCGAACGACCGACCGGCCGGGACGGGAAGCCGCTGGACCGCGGGCGGGCGACCGGGGGCGCAGACCAGGGCGCTTCCCGGCGGGACACGGTGGATGCCCTCGAACCAGCCGTCGGCCCCGGGCTCCACCCCCCAGGTCGTGACCTCGGCCAGCAGACGGACAACGTCCGGGACAATCCCGGTGAGGGCGGCCAGAGCGCAGGCGGACGTCGACCAGGTCACCGTGCCCTTGGAGATGGTCCAGTGCACCGTGACCGTGGCGGCCCGGTTCCCCATGATCCATGCCGTACGGCCGGCCCGGACGATCCCGAGGTAGGAGCCGGGCAGGTGGCCGGCACGGTGCGAGGAACCGGCTGCGGCCGCGTCAGCAGCAGCCCGCACCTCCCCGGCCGTGGCCAGGCAGGAGCCGACGAGAATCACCTCCGCCGTACCGTCGCGAGACACAGCACGCCGCACCTCGTCCGGGTGGTAGCCGACGGCCCAGGCCTGCAGGGCGCCGTCGTCGTGGATTTCGTGGCCGCCACGCGGGCGCGGCCCGGCGGTGCGCGGGGGCGTGTGGGTGATCGTTCCTGCGACGTGCCTCATATCGGGGGCTCCCTGCTGGTGGGACGATCCGGAAAAGGCGACGCGCGCCCGGAACAGCCCGGCCCGTGAGGACCGGCCGCTCCGGGCGCGCGCTCACCCGAAGTCGGTGCCGGACGGCACCGGCAGGACGGTCAGCCCTGGTAGTACATGGTGTGGTCGGGGTTGTTGAACCCGCCGCTGCCGAGGGTGACCTCGACGACCGGGCCGAGGTCGGCGACCTCCGGGGTGGTGAAGACCTCGGACACCGCGAGGACCTGGGTGCTCTGGATCTCGGTGCTCTCCATGACAAAACTCCTTCACGCTGGGCTGTCGGAACAGGTCTCCCGGGACCGGCGTGACGTACTGGCCGCCGCTCCCGTCGAGCCCGGCGCCGTACTGCCGGGCTGGGACCAGTTGACCCGCCGCACCCGCTGCGTCTCCACGGCGAAGCAACTGCGCTTGCCTGCACTTCACCGATGCGGCAATGCGGCGACAACTTGCGAATCGCTGCGAACACAGCCCGGACCGGGCCGAGTTCACACCGTGCGGCGTAGCCTGGACGGGCACCTTCTTGGCCAAGCCCGCAGCAACTCCCTCACTCGGACCAGGTGGACACGGTGGCGCAGTCGGCAGGTCGGCCCAACGAAGCACTCGCTCACTGGGTGCGCACCTCGGGCGCCAGCTACAGCCAGGTCGCCACCGAAGTGGGCCGCGTCGCGGCCCGGCACGGACGCCAGGACATCCAGACCGACAGCTCCCGCGTCTCCCGGTGGATCAACAAGGGCGAGCGGCCCCGCCACCCCGTCCCCGCGTTCCTCGCCGAGGCGCTGAGCGGCCTGTGCCACGGCCGCGCTCTCACCCCGGCCGACCTGGGCCTGACCGGCACCGGACCACGCTGGAAAGGGGACGCGTGGTCCGCGCGCGCGGTCGTGGCCGCCATACTCGACACCACCCGGAGCGACGCCGTGACCGACGATCACACACCGTCCCCCGCGCTCCCGCTGTCCGGATCACCGCTCGTCGACGCCGTCCAGCCCTGGCTGCACCTCCACGACCTCGACCCCCTGCCCGCACCCGACCGCCCCTCCCCCCGCCTCGGGCTGTCGGACGTGGCACGGATCGAGGCGACGACCGAAGCGTTCCGAGAGCTGGACAACGCGCACGGCGGCGGCCTGTCCCGCCTCGCGGTCGTCGGCCAGCTCCAGCACGTCACCCACCTGGCCCGCACCGGCGCCTACACCGAGGAAACCGGGCGGGCCCTGTTCGTCGCCGTCGCGGAACTCGCCTCCGTCGCCGGCTGGATGACCCACGACGCCGGCGCCCACTCCATGGGCCAGCACTACCTCCTCCTCGGCCTCCAGGCCGCCAAGCAGGCCGGACCCCACGGCGCCGGGATCGGCGGGCACCTCATGAACTGCCTCGCCCGGCAGGCCAACCACCTCGGACACCCCGAAGACGCCCTCGACCTCGTCCAGGCCGCCCAGTACGGCACCCGCAAACTCCGCTCCGGCCGACTACGCGCCCTGCTCTGCTCCCTCGAAGCACGCTCCCACGCAGTCCTCGGCCACACCGACGAGATGACCCGCGCCAACGGAGCCGCCGAACAGGCCCTCACCCAGGACACCTCCGAAACCACACCCAGCTGGGCCGCCTGGTTCGACCTCGCCGAATTCCGCGTCACCGCCGGGGTGTGCGAGTTCATCGCCGCCGAACACGACCCCGCCCGAGCGAGCCACTCCATCACCCTGATCGAGCACGGCACCTCCGACCGGCCCGCCGAACGCGTACGCAGCCGAGCCTTCGACCAGATCGCCCTCGCCCGCGCCCACCTCCGCGCCGACCAGCCCGAAGCCACGGAACTCGCCACCACCACGGCACTCCACCTGATGGGCAGCATCACCTCCACCCGCGTCGGCGACCGCCTGCACGAGCTCGACGCCGAACTCGCCAAGGCCCCGGGGACATCGGCCACCGCAGACAGCCGCGCACGTATCCGCGGAGCACTCTCTCCTGCCGCAGCAACTCGGCTGTGACGGCGCCAGCGGGCCGATGCGGGTCGAACGCGCGAAGGGCCGCTCCGCACGGTGCGGAGCGGCCCTTCCTCGTCGGGTCTGTCAAACGAGCGGTGTAACTCGGGTTGTTGAGGGTTACTGACGTGCTGCGGAGAGTCGGCCGTCGAAGGTGATATCGAAGGCGTTCAGGGCTGTCTTCCAGCGCATGGTCCAGCGGGCCTGGCCCTTGCCGGTCGGGTCGAGCGACATGATCGCCATGTAGACGCACTTCAGGGCGGCCTGTTCGTTCGGGAAGTGCCCCCGGGCTTTCACCGCCCGGCGGATCCTGGCGTTGACGGACTCGATCGCGTTGGTGGTGCAGACGATGCGGCGGATCTCGGTGTCGAAGCGCAGGAACGGGGTGAACTCCTCCCACGCGTTCTCCCAGAGCCTGACGATCGCCGGATACTTCTTGCCCCATGCGTCGGCGAACTCCGCGAACCGATCGAGGGCCGCGTCCTCGGTCGCCGCGGTGTAGACGGGCTTGAGGACCTTGGCGATCTTGTCCCAGTCCTGGCGGGCGGCATAGCGGAAGGAGTTCCGCAGCAGATGGACCACGCAGGTCTGCACGACGGTGCGGGGCCAGACGGTCTCGACCGCGTCAGGAAGCCCCTTCAACCCGTCGCAGACGAGCATGAGGACGTCGTTCACGCCGCGGTTCTTGATTTCGGTGAGGATGTGCATCCAGTGCTTGGCGCCCTCGCCGCCGTCGCCGGCCCACAGCCCGAGAATGTCCCGCCGGCCCTCTGAACCGTTCCGGGTTCGGTAGAGACTCGATTCCGTGAAAGGATTGAGTCATGGCACGTCCCTCCTCCTATCCCTCTGAGCTGCGCAAACGAGCGGTCCGTATGGTCGCCGAGGTCCGTGGTGACTATCCGAACGAGTCGGCCGCCTTGAGGGCGGTCGCCCAGAAGCTCGGGATCGGTTCGGCCGAGACCCTGCGGAACTGGGTGAAGCGGGACGAGGTCGACTCCGGGCGACGGCCGGGGACGACCACGGAGGAGTCCGCGCAGATTAAGGCGATGAAGAAGGAGATCGCCGAACTGAAGCGAGCGAACGACATCCTCAAGGCTGCGGCAAGTTTCTTCGCGGCCGAGCTCGACCGGCCACACACACGCTCGTAGCGTTCATCGACGAGCACCGGGACCGCTTCGGCGGTGTCGAGCCGATCTGCCGCGTGCTCACCGAGCACGACTGCAAGATCGCCCCCTCCACCTACTACGCGGCGAAGAAGCGCGCCGCCGAACCCTCGGCCAGGCGGGTGCGCGATGCTGCCCTCAAGGAGTTGATCACCGAGGTCCACGAGGCCAACTTCCGCGTCTACGGCGCCAGGAAGGTATGGCGCGAGCTGCACCGCCAGGGCCACCCCGTAGCCCGGTGCACCGTCGAGCGCCTGATGCGGGAACTCGGCATCACAGGCGCCGTCCGCGGGAGAAAGATCATCACCACGACCCCGGACAGCGCCGTCGAGCGGGCACCGGACCTACTGGACCGCAACTTCGTCGCGGCCGCCCCCAACCGCTGCTGGGTCGCCGACTTCACCCACGTCAAGACCTGGTCGGCAGTCGTCTACGTCGCCTTCGTCGTCGACACGTTCTCCCGCCGGATCGTCGGCTGGTCCGCCGCTACGTCGAAGGAGACCAGACTCGTCCTGGACGCCCTGGACATGGCCCTGTGGCAGCGCGACCGCGACGAACAGCCCCATCAGCGGGGCGAGTTGATACATCATTCCGATGCCGGGTCGCAGTATACGAGTTTCCGGCTCGCCGAGCACTTGGACGCCGCCGGCATCGCGGCCTCGATCGGCTCCGTCGGCGACGCCTACGACAATGCCCTCATGGAGTCCACGATCGGCCTGTTCAAGACCGAGCTGATCAAACCGGGGCGCCCCTGGAGGACGCTCTCCCAGGTCGAGCTGGCCACCGCGGAATGGGTCGACTGGTACTGCCACCGCCGCCTCCACGGTGAAATAGGGCACGTCCCACCCGCCGAATACGAGACCAACTACTACCTCACGATCACGAAACCCCAGGTCACAACCACAATCTGAAGTCTCTACCGAACCCGGGGCGGTTCACCTTACGCCTGCCCGGACTTGGGGGATACCGCGGACCGCGCGACGCGCCTCCCGCTCACGGACGGTGGCCGACGGTTACTGGGAACAGCTCACTGGACTTGAAATCTTCCGTTCCGTGAGGTGCTGACCTACACGGCCTGATACGTCCTGACCCAGCGGTAGTAGATGTTGTTGATGCTGGGGTCTGCGAGTTCCGCGTCCGTGGGTTCGATACCTCGGTCGACGCGCCACTGATGACTCTCGGTGTTGAGGATCAGATGCATTGGCTGGTCGAAGAACCGGCTCCGGGGGTCCCTGAGGTCGTTCGACCGGTTCAGCCGGCGCACCAACCTGCCGTTGAAGTAGAAATCGAATTCGGTGGCGCTTATCCAGTGCACGCCGTAGCGGTGGAATCCATTCCGAAGAAGAGGTTGCCCGGCGCCGTCCCCAAACACCTGCCCAGTCTCACCATTGTACCCGTAGCTCCCATCTGCGAAATACCCCTTCTGGCTTCTCGCCAGTTCAGTGAAGGGGTTCCGCTGGAATATGTGGTAGGCGGTGTTCATGTGCTTTCCGTGCAATGACTCGTTGCCGTAGCATTCGATCACGTCAATCTCGTTGACGTCGTCTCTGCTCAGGAGCCAGAAATTCGATGAGAGCTTCAGCCCGCTCACACGCATGAGTACTTCGGTATAGAGAGGGTACTCGACTGGGGTGCGGGAGGTCACGTAGCCGCAGTAGACCCTCCCGTCCGGCGCCCTGCGGCCCTCGACGATGAGATTTCCGTCAGCCACCCAGGAATGGCGCGCACTGTAGAGGCTGTTGGCCGGGCCCGACCAGCCATCCTTGTGCTGGTCCAGCCATCTGCCCCTGAAGGTTTGAGGCTTGCCGGTGTAGTTGAAGTCGTCCGAATGGCTGGGGAGAAGCTGCCAGGACCTGTTTCCGCCAGGGGCGGCCGGCACGGGGTACTGTTCCCATTCGAGGTCTGCGGCATGAGCGGCGGGTGCGGGACCCGCGAGCCCCGCACCCGCTCCGAGTGCGACGGCACTCCACTTGATGAGATCACGTCGGTTGACCACGATCGTTCTCCTTCTTCGATTCCCGCCTGGCTGAAGAATCTTATATTTGGCAATGACTTCCGCAGCCCCTGGGCGCCAAAATTCGAGAGCTCGCGTGCGTGCAAAAAGTTCCGGAACGCCCACGTGGCACGATCATTCCACGGCGCAGGAGGAGCTAGGCTCCAGGAGGTAAGTTTCTGGGCTTTCGCTCGCCTGATCATTCAATGAGGTGAACCGGTTTCCCGAATGCTACAGCGGAGTGTCGCAGGGTGACAATCGGTACGGCTGCAGTAGTTCCCAGAATTTCGTGCCGTGCCCGACTGTGATCCAGCGGCGACCTCGGTCACTCGCCCCGTCGCGCCGGTCACGATTCATCAAGCCGGCCTTCCTGTGCATGGCATCCCCAGGGCCCGCCGTGGCAGGTGAGGATGCCCCGCCGAAGCCCCGACGCATCGTCCCCTCGTCTCTGGAGTCCGACTGAAGTCTCTACCGAACCCGTACCGAACCTGGAACGGTTCACTCCGGCTGATCCCGAGCTCCCGGGCGGCCTCGGTCACCGTCCGGCCCGACGACCGCACGAGCTCGATTGCGTCCCGCTTGTACTCCTCCAAGTACCGCTTCGTGTACTTGCTTCCCACCTGGCACTGCTTCCTCTGGGCTCTCACATCTCAGTCTCCAGGTGTCCACGATCACGGGAAGGCTTCACACGACCACCTCTCCCCCAGCGCCGACACCCACCACGACGACTGCCCGGCCAGAGCGTGTCGTGGCCTCCTGCGGACGTGGACAGACGATTCGGAATGCCGGCAGACAGGAGTCTTCGACCGGATCCACCGGGTCCGGAGAGGCGGAGCTGCCTGCCGCCGGCGAACTCGCCTGGTCGCTCGGCATCGGGGGAGGTGACGACGAGTACGCCTGGCGGTAGCTGATCCCCGCCGGCACCAGTGCCGTCAGAGGGCAAGGTTGGGCCGCCGTCGGGATTCCATGGTCACGACTGGCCCGCGAGCGGTTCACATGCTCTGTCACGTCGTCGCCCGCCGGGGACCGCTGAACATGCGGCACGGCCACGCCTCCAGAGCAGGCAGGGAGCCAAGGTCTCGGCGACGCCTGAATTGTGACCCTCTGACGGCGGATCAAAAGTGACCCTCTCGGTGGTCTTCGCCTGAACCTGATCGTGATCGGAAGGTCAGGAGGGAAGGGTGATCCGCGTGGAGGACTGGGCAGAGATCCGCAGGCTGCACCGGGCCGAGCAGATGCCGATCCGGGCGATCGCCCGGCATCTGGGCATCTCCTCTCTTCACGATCGCCCTCACGGCTCGCCCGGCGCGTTGGCTGCTGCTCGGCCCAGCCGCAACCGTCGCATCCAGCCGAAGGCACAACCACCAGCGCGCGCCCACGCCGCGCCGCGTGGCAGTGCCTCCCGCACGGTCAGACAGGGTGGTCATGCTCTCGCCGTGCGCTCGGCCTTCTCTCGGGCCACCGCGGTGCGCAACTGCCGCACCCTGCCCTCGATCGAGCGAGGGTCTCCGGAAGTCAGTTCGCTGCCGATTCCCACAGCCACCGCACCCGCGCGGATGTAGTCGGGCGCCAGCTCGAGGGGCACACCGCCGGTGGGAACCAGGGCGAGCTGTGGGAAGGGAGCAAGCAGATGTCTCACGGCGTCCGCACCGTAGACGCTCGCGGGGAACAACTTGACGAAGTCGGCGCCTTCCTCGATCGCCGTGGCGGCCTCGGTGGGGCTCAGTGCGCCCGCCAGGGTCGCCATGCCGTAGCGATGTGCGGCTCGGAGGACGGTGCGGTTCACCGTGGGAGATACGACGAATCGTGCGCCGGCGAGCTCGCTCATGCGTACGGTGGCTTCGTCCAGGACGGTGCCGACACCGATCAGAGCTTCGTGCGCCGGCCAGCCGTGGCTCAGGTCCGCGACGACATCAAGGGCCCCGGGAGTGGTCATCGACACCTCCACGACGCGCTGACCGGCTTTCAACAGGGCCAGTGCCTGCTCTCGGGCGAGATCAGGGCTATGTGAGCGGACCACAGCGACGACCCCATCTCGGGCGATTCGGCTGGCAGTCTCGTAACGCGGCATGACTCCTCCGACGACGGTGTCCGTGGGGTGCCTGGTGTTCAGGGGTGTGGGCTCGCCTCGGCAGGGGAACCGTGTCCGGGCCATTCGTTGCCGTGCTTCGCCCGTGCTACCAGCGCTGCCGGGGCGGTAGGCAGGTCGGCAACGTCCGAGAGCGATGTCATCGCGGCACCGGCCAGCAGGTGCCCGAGTCGCAGGCAACCGGCCGCGTCAAGGCCCACGAGGGCTCCGTGAATCCATCCTGCGGCGAACGCGTCACCGGCACCGACGGGTTCGACCACGTCGACGGGCAGCGCGGGCACCGCGGTCCGACGGCCTCCGCGGAAGGCGACGGCCTCTCTGCCGCCGTCCTTCACTACGACGACGTCCGGACTCGGGAGATGGTCCCGGACCGCTCCCGCGGTGCAAGATTTCCACAGGGTCTGCGCCTCGTCGAGGCCGACGAAAACCACATTGCAACGATCGGCGATGGCCATGAGCGACTGTGCCGCAGCGTCGCGGGCTGGCCAGAGGGACGGGCGGTAGTTGACGTCGAAACTGACACTCGCTCCCGTGTCACCCGCGAGCTCGATCAGCGAGATGACCGCTTCACGACAGTTCTCCGACAATGCCGGCGTAACACCGGTCAGGTGGATCCAGCGGGGACGCACCGCAGCGATCCGTTCCGCGTACTCTCCGTCCATGAGCGTGGCGGCCGAGCCGGACCGGTAGTAGTAGATGCCGGACCCTTCGGGCGCGGGGTCCTTGAAGTAGACGCCCGTTCTGCGTCCCGGCATCGTACGCGCGAGCTTCGTCACCACGCCGTGCCGACGGAGTTCGCCAAGGACACGGAGACCCATCGGGTCGTCTCCGACGAATCCGGCCCAGAACGCGGCTGTGCCCAGCCTCGAGAGGGAGATCGCGACGTTCGACTCGGCGCCCGCCACCCCGAAGGCACAGGCGGACGCCTCGTGAAGACGAAGGCCGTCGATCGGCACGATCTGCGCCATCGTCTCGCCCAGACAGACGACGGCAGGCCCTCCTTCCACCACAGGCCGGGTCATCGGGCTTCCGCCTCGTGCATGGTCACGGACGTTCCGACGGCTCCCTCGTCCGGCCGGCGCCCGGTCTTCATGGTCCCCATTCTGTCCCGCCTGTTCGAGGTGTCGAGTGCTTCGCTGTCGGCCCGCGTCACCAGTCACCGTGCGATCCGTCCTGGTGGGTGAAGCGGGGTGTGGTCCAGTCGCCGGCGTAGACACGGTCCATGAGCTGTGCTTCGTCGACTTCGATGCCCAGGCCCGGCCCGGTGGGTACGGCTATGTGTCCGTTCTCGACCGAGAACGGCACCGCCAGGATCCCGGCGCCGAGATCGGCCCCGTCGTCCAGTGCCAGATACTCCTGGATCAGGAAATTGGGTGTGCTGGCGGCCACTTGAAGGCAGGCGGCCAGCGAGACGGGCCCCAGGGGGTTGTGCGGAGCGAGCGCGACATAGTGGGCCTCGGCCATGGCGGCGATCCGACGGACTTCGCTGATCCCGCCGGCATGGCACAGGTCGGGCTGGACGACGGACACGGCCCGGCGTTCGAGGAGTTCCCGGAAGCCCCACTTGGTGAAGATCCGTTCGCCGGCCGCGATCGGCACGTTCGTCGCCCTGGCGATCTCCGCCAGGGCGTCGACGTTCTCCGGGAGACACGGCTCCTCGATGAAGAGGGGGCCCATCGGACTCAGGCGTTCTGCCAGGCGTCGGGCCATGGCAGGTGACGTGCGGCCGTGGAAGTCGAGCGCGATGTCGAAGGCGGGGCCCACAGCCTCGCGAACCGCAGCGACGCGGGCAACCTGGCGGTCGACGTACTCCACCGTGTCGAGGGCCCTTACCGGTCCGTCCAACCCGAACTTGATCGCCGTCATTCCCGCGGACCGTGAGCGCCGCGCGGCGTGGGCGAACTCCGCGTCCGTGACGCCCCGGGCGTGCCCGTACATGCGCACCGAATCACGGACAGCGCCGCCCAGCAATGCGTGGACGGGGACTCCCAGGTCCCTGGCGGTGATGTCCCACAGCGCCTGGTCGATTCCACTGATCGCACTGCACAGGACGGCTCCGCCGCGGTAGAAGGCCCCACGGTACATTCCCTGCCAGTGGTGTTCGATCCGTCTGGGGTCGCGCCCTGCGAGGTATTCCGCGAGGTCGCCGATCATGCGCTCGACGACCCTCGCCTGCCCTTCGACAACGGCCTCACCCCATCCGATGACACCCTTGTCGGTCTCCACCGCCACGAACAGCCATCTAGGGCGAACGTGAAAGGTGCGGACCTTCACTATTCTCACTGTGAATCCCCTCTTGGGGCGATATTCCTCGCCTTTTGACGACAAGTTGTAGATTCCAGGGCGGTGCGCCCGGCGGGTAGCCCGCGTACCTGCATCTGCCGCTCGGTGTCCTCGTCCCACGCGACCTCCCGGCCGTGGCGTTGGTGCCGCGCTCCCCGGCACCCGCGTGGACGGCGCCTCGACTCACGTCACCGAACTGCGGCGCCCGGCGCCTAACGGGCAAGCCATCCCCCGTCGACAGCGAGGACCTGGCCATGAACGTATGCCGCCGCGCGGGAGGCCAGGAAAACCGCCACGTCGCCCACGTCATCCGGGCCTCCCCATCGGCCGGCCGGGATACGGACCGAGAGCTGCTCCAGCCGGACGGGGTCCTCAAGCAGTGCCGTGTTCATCTCTGTGGCCATGTATCCGGGCGCTATCGCGTTGACGTTGACCCCTCGGCCCGCCCATTCATTGCACAGAGCCTTGGTGAGCTGCGCGACGGCACCCTTGCTCGCCGCGTACGCGGCCACGGTGAATCCGCCCTGAAAGCTGAGCAGTGATGCGAGGTTGATGATCTTTCCCTCACCGCGCTGGATCATGGGCCGCCCGAAGATCTGGCACAGCTGGACCACCGAGCGCAGGTTGACGTCGAGCACCGCGTCCCAGGCATCGAGCGGGAAGTCCTCGGCAGGGTGCCGGATCTGCGCTCCGGCGTTGTTGACCAGGATGTCGACCTGGTGACCGGCGAGCACTTCGGCCCCCGCGGCCGCCACGCCCTCGCGGTCCCGGAGATCGACACCGACGTGACTCACCGAGCGTCCGAGATCTGCGGCTGTCCGCCTCAGCCGGTCATCCAGGGCGCTCCGGCTGAGCACGACTACATCGGCGCCCGCGTTCAACAACGCGCGGCTGATACCCAGTCCGAGGCCGCGCCCTCCGCCCGTGACGACGGCGGTACGGCCCGTGAGGTCGAATGAGGAGATCATGTGGCTTCGTCTCTGTGTGTGCTGATGAGAACTTTCAGTCCGCCCGACCCTGTGGCCGCTGCGTCGAAGGCGTCGGAAATCCGGTCGAACCCGTAGACGGATACCGGGAACCTGTCCAGCCCCAGCGCGTTCTGCGCGACCAGGTCGATCGCGGTGCGGAAGTCTTCGCGCGTGTAGACCCGCACGCCGACCACGGAC
Source organism: Streptomyces sp. iso_384 (assembly GCF_056172905.1). Lineage (NCBI taxonomy): Bacteria > Bacillati > Actinomycetota > Actinomycetes > Kitasatosporales > Streptomycetaceae > Streptomyces > Streptomyces sp. iso_384. Next base: position 12,056 of record NZ_JBWBTT010000016.1, on the reverse strand, counting down.
TGCTCTTTGAAGCACACGGCCTGGAGGTCGACCGCGGCTGGTTCCTTGTACACACCGACGATGACTACGCGGCCGAGGACACGGGTGACATCGGCGAGTTCGGCGGCCACAGCGGGGTGGGCCGCGCTGTCGAACGTCGTGTCGGCTCCGTCGCCCTGCGAGAGCTCCGCGACCATGTCCCGCAGCTGTGCACCGTCAGGGACCGCTCTCAGCCCCATGTCGCTCGCCACTGCACGACGGCGGGCGTTCGGCTCGGCGACCACTACGTGCGATGCCCCCTCGTGCCGGGCCACCAGTGCGGTGAGTATGCCTATCGGCCCCGCGCCGAAGACAGCCACCACATCCCCGGCTTCCATCCCCGAGCGGCTGACCGCGTGTACGGCGACCGCCAGCGGCTCGGTCAGCGCCGCCTGCGTGGGTTCGACGCGCGACGGGACCTGATGCAGAGTCGACGTCGGCAGCGCCACGAACTGCGCGGCGCCTCCTGGCGCGTCGATGCCGAACAGACCGAGCCGGGCGCACACATGGCTGTGGCCCTCCCGGCACGCACGGCAGTCTTTGCAGGAGATCAGCGGTTCAGCGACCACCAGCGCACCTTCCGGAGGCCCGCCCGGCGCCGTGACCTCGACCCAGCCCGAGATCTCGTGACCGAGGATCAGTCCCTGTCGCGCCCGCGGGTGCTTGCCGTGCACGATCCCCAGGTCCGTGCCACAGATCCCGGTGCAGGCGACCCGGACCAGCGCCCATCCCGGCGGCACCTCGGGCATCGGCACCTCCTCCACGCGGACATCGTTGACGCCGGCCCACACCACGGCGCTCATCCCGCCCGTCATCGCCGACCCTCCGACCGCTGCGCAGCCGCCGGCAGCGCCTCGGGATTCACCACGTTTCGGGGCGTGCGCCCAGCGCAGGCGTCGACGACGTTCTCCACGGTGCGCCTCTTGAGCTCCGCGTAGGACTCCTCGCTGTACCAGGCAAGATGCGGCGTGAGTACGACGTTGTCGAACGACGTCAGCGGGTGATCCCGCGGGAGCGGCTCGATCTCGTGGACATCGATGCCAGCTCCTGCGACGGCGCCGCGCTTGAGGGCGTCGACGAGAGCACCCGTATCGATCACCCCGCCTCGGCTCGTGTTGACAACGATCGCGTCGGGACGCATCCGTGCGAACGCGTCGGCGCCCAGCAGACCGCGCGTCTGCTCCGTGAGGGGCGTATGGACGGAGACGACCTGTGCCCGTTCGAGCAGCTCGTGGAGGCCGACGGAGCGAAAACCGCGGAATGTCTGCGCGTCCGGGTCCGCGGCGCTGTCGTAGGCGATGACGTCATAGCCGAGCCCTGCTGCCTTGCGTGCGGTGGCCGCGCCGATAAGGCCCATCCCGACGACTCCGAAGACTCGTTGGCCCACTTGGTACAGGGGACGCACCGCAGGGAGGTCGAACGAGCCGGCGCGCACGCCCCGGTCGAGCCGGGGGATGCCCCGGGCGACGGACAGGGCGAGCCCGATCGCGTGGTCCGATACCGCCTCCGTGCCGTAGTCGGGCACGTTGCACACGAGAATGCCGCGCCGCGTCGCCGCCTCCACGTCCACCGAGTCGACACCGACGCCGTAGCGTCCGATCACCTTGAGGCGTGGGAGACGGTCCATCACCTGCTCCGTGATCGCCGCGTACTGCACCACGATCGCGTCGGCGCCGGCACAATTGACCACCATCGTGTCGGCGTCCCGGGACTGGGTGACGAGGAGTTGCCCCCCTGCGGAGGTGACTACGTCTCGTTCTATGTCGAAGGAATCATGGTCGCACTCCGTGATGGCCACCAGTGGGCCACCGCCTGCCGTTCTCATGGCCGTCATCAGGCGGATCACTCTCCAGGCTCTGTGTGATGTGTGATGGTGCTCGACGGAACACCGCCCTGGCGCCCCGCGTGGCTCCCTCCCACCGGCGATCGCTCGGTTGGAAGGCTTCCTCCGCGGTGCAGAGCGTCTGCTACGGCTTGTTCAGTTCACCGAGCGCCGTACTCGCGAACACCCGGTACCGGCGGCGACGTGGTCCGAACCGCGCCGGCGGTGGCCTAGGTGGCGGTTCAGGCGTCTTGACTGTCGTCGGCAGCCGGCTGGACCACTTCGCCGCAGTCGAACGACCCGCCCGTCTTCGGCCACGGCTCCTACGTCCGCCTGTCGACCAGGTCGCGCCAGTCACCGCAACCCAGGTAGATAAACCGGTTTTTCAGCTTCCATGACGGTCCTTGCACTGACTACCATCAACCGATGCGGCACGCGATGAGTCCTGAGGGTGCGGCGGCGCCCCCGCCACCCCCTGCACCCCGGGGACCAGTTCCATCCGGTAGCCCAGCTCGTACTGTCCCGGTCCGATCCGGTACCGCGGGAGGACGTCGGGCCCGCACGCCCCGGTCCCGACCCCCCTGTGCGCCGCATCCAGGCACACGACCAGTCGGTCGTCCTCGCGCAGATCACTGGCGTTCTCGGCGGCGAACAGCGCCTGAGGCGCATACCGCGTCGCCGACCAGCAGAAGTCACCACCGAGCGAGGTCAGCCGAAGGCGGTCGCCGCGATCGTCGTCGATCAGCTCAAGCCAGAGTGTCCCGGTGCGCAGCCCGAATTCCTGCGGCACGAGGTAGGGAGAGGGTTCCACTTGCGACGACCAGCGGCCCAACATCGCCGACCGGTTCCGGTCCGGGTAGTTCTCGTGCGGGCCCCGCCCGAACCAGACGAACCGGTCGAATCGGGGGTCCACGCGGAACAGCACGCCGACACGCGGCAGGTCCGTCGCCTCGTCGGGCACCTCGAACCGGTGACGGTATTCCGCACCGCTCTCGCTCCTGGACACGGAGACGGTGTGGTCCACGATCTCGTGCGCGGGCCGCGTGTCCAGGCCGGCGTCCCTCCAGCGGATAAGGGTGCGTGATCCCATCTCTCTCACACGGACGATGTGCTCCATCAGCTTGAGCCCATCGTTGTCCGTCGCAGCGCGCCACACGTTGGGCATCGGGTCGTCCGCCGTCTCGCCCGGCACCGCGACAGCCCCTTTCGCCGGCGGGCCGGGGGCGGGTCGTCCGTCCCGCAGAGCGAGCTGGTCCCACGCGACGGGATGTCCCGCCGGTGCGAACCACGACTCTGTTCGGGTCCGCCACGTGATGGTCAGCAGGGCTTGCGCGGCGCCCGCGTACGCCGCGTCCACGGGCAGCGGCACGGTCACGCTCCCACCGGGCGCGACGTCGGGGAGGTCGAGCGTGCCGGAGGCCGCCGGGGCGCCGTCCAGAAAGAGTTCCCAGCCTGCCGCGAGGTCTCCCGTGCCGGCGAAACGGCGTCGGTTGGTCACGTACAACCCGCCGTCCACGTACTCAGTGGTCACAGGCCGGTACGCCCAGGCGACTTCGGCCGTTCCGGGGTGGGGCTCGACATCGGCGGAAACCAGGCCGTCCGCGACGAAGTTCGCATCGTGGGGCGCGTCGCCGAACTGCCCACCGTACACGAGGCGGGTGGTTCCGTCGGGGAGCCGCTGTCGCAGGCCGTGGTCCTTCCACTCCCAGATGAAGCCGCCCTGGAGTCCGGGCGTGGAGGTGATGACATCCCAGTAGTCGGCCAGTGAGCCGTTGCTGTTACCCATGGCGTGCGAGTACTCGCACATGATCAAGGGGCGGTCCGCCGCCCCGGCGGCCACCTGCTCCCCGTAGGCCCGGATCTCCTCGATGCCGGGATACATCGGGCAGACGACGTCCGTGGCGTGACGGCCCCCGTCGGTCCACCCGGAGTTCCGGATGGCGTCCTCGTAGTGGAGCGGACGCGAGCGGTCGGCGCGGCGGATCCACCCCGCGAGAGCGTCGTGGTTGACGCCGTACCCGCTCTCGTTGCCCAGACTCCACTGGACCACGCAGGGATGGTTGCGGTCACGCGCCACCATGCGGGCCCCGCGCTCCAGCCAGGTCGCGCGGTACCTCGGTTCGCCGCAGAGGTACCAGTTGAACGCGTGCGACTCGATGTTGGCCTCGTCGACGACGTAGAAGCCCAGTTCGTCGCAGAGGTCGTAGAAGGCGGGATCGTTCGGATAGTGGGACGTACGGATGGCATTGATGTTCATCCGGCGCATGGCCGCCAGGTCGGCACGCATGTCCTCCACGGTGACCGCGGCACCGGTGTCGGGGTGGTGGTCGTGCCGGTTGACCCCGAAGATCCACACACGTCGGCCGTTCACGAGGAAGTCCGGCCCGTCGATCTCGACGCGTCGGAAACCCACGCGTACCCGGGTCGCGTCGACCACGTCTCCGGCCGGGTCGATGAGCTCCGCTGCGACTTCGTAGAGCGCCGGCGTCTCCGCCGACCAGGGGAGGATCCGAAGCCCGTCCCAGCGCATCCGGGCGATGTGCCCGGAGAACTCGTAGGTGTTGTTGACCGCGTGGGGAACCGGCGCGTCCTGAGGCCTCGCCACACCCGCACCGTCGCGGCCCGACAGCGAAACCCGCACGCGATATCCCTCCGCCTCCGTTCTTTCGCCGAAGTCGACCGTGGCGCGGACATCGAGCGTTCCCTCACCAGAGCGGGGATCGAGGTCCGCCCGGGCATCCAGGTCGACGAGTCCGACAGGCGGGCGGGCCTCGACACGCACACCGCGGTGGAGACCGGCGAGCCACCATCCGTCCTGGTCCTCGACGAAGCTGTGCGCCGAGTACCTCACGACGACCACGGCAAGCTGGTTCCTCCCCACGCGGGCCGCTTCGGTCACGTCGTACTCGCTCCCGAGACGGGCGTCGGTGCCGTATCCGACGAACACGCCGTTGAGGTAGACGGCATGCACACTGTCAGCGCCACCCACGTGCAGCAGCAACCGTTGGCCCTCCCAGCGGGGCGGGACGTCGAACGCCGTGCGGTACACACCTGTGGGGTTGCGCGACGGGAGCCGCGGCGGAGGCTCGGCGAACGGCATCTGGATGTTCGTGTAGTGCGGAATGTCGTCGGCCACCTGGACCGGCCAGCTACCGGGCACGCCGACCGATTGCCATTGCCCGGGCGCCCGCTCTCCTCTCACGGCATCGGCAGGCACCTGGTCGGGAGAGGGGAACAGCCGGAAGGACCAGGTGCCGTCCAGCGACAGCCGGCGGTCCCCCTCGGCGGCGGGACGCGCGCGCATCGGGAGTCGGAGCAGGGAGGTCACCGTAGGGTCCGCCCACGGGCGGAGAGCACCGATGATGGGAAGCACGTCGATTCCTTACGTCATGGGACGTCACGGGGGGAGGCGGCCGGTCCCGGTCACCGGGGACCGCCCGCTCATCGGCATACCGGCCGTGGCCGGTGGTCCGCCGACAGTGCCGACGGGGTCGGCCGCAGGCCGGGCGACCGGTCACCCCACCGCCAGCCGGCCAAGGCGCTCGAAGTCCAGCACCACACCGTGCCCGGGGCGGTCGGGAGCGGAGACGCATCCGTCCGTGACGGCCATCGGCTCGGCCATGTAGGCGTGCAGGCCGAAGCCGTGTGCCTCCATGTAGGTCCGGTGGGGGACCGAGGCGAGCGCATGCACCGTGAGGTCGTGCACGCCGTGCGACGTCAGCAGCATGTTGTTCGCCTCCGCCAGAGCGGCGACCTTCCTGAACGTCGTGTACCCGCCGATGTTGCTGACGTCCGGCTCGGGAAGCGTCAGGGAGCCGGCGCGGACAGCGTTGTGGAAGTCGTACAGGGTGTGGAGGTTTTCGCCGCCCGCGATGGTGTGACCGCTCTCCCGAACGATCCGGGCGTTGCCGACAAGGTCGTCGGGAATCGTCGGCTCCTCGATCCAGTGCAGGTCGAAGGGTGCGAGTGCCCGAGCCGCGCGAATCGCCCCGTCAACCGTCCACTTCATGTTGGCGTCGACCATCAGCGGGAAGGAGTCGCCGAGGTGCTCACGCAACGCCGACACCCGGTCGACGTCCTCCTTGAGGTCGGGGCGGCCCACCTTCATCTTGATGGCCCGGAATCCCTCGGCCAGGAAGCGGTCCGCCTGCATCTTCAGATCGGCGACGGGCAGTTCCAGGTCGATGCCGCCGGCATACACGGGCACGACAGGGTCGTATCCCCCGAACAGTTTCCACAACGGCGTCCGTGCCCGGATTCCCTTCAGGTCCCACAGGGCGATGTCGACGGCCGAGATCGCCGATGTGGCGTGCCCCCCGCGGCCGGCGTAGTGCAGCCGCCACCACATCAACTGCCAGATCTTCTCGATCTGCTCGGCGTCGGCACCGAGCAGGCAGCCCCTCAGGTCCTTGTCCACCATCGTCGCCACGGCCGCCCCACCATGGTTGACCGTGTAGGTGTAGCCCAGACCTGTCGCCCCGTCGCTGTCCTCGATCCGCACGGTGATGAGCTCGAAGTCCATCATGGCGCCGTGCGTCGAGTCGGTGAGCCTGGTCGGGAGCGGTATGCGATAGAGGTCGGTGCATACCCGTTCGATCATGCCTTGTACCGTCTCTCTCTGAGGTGTGCGTCTGACCCGGCCTCACGGCAGGGAGCCGAGGTCACTTTTCGTGCGGAGCGGGAAGCACGTCGGCCTCTGCCGATTCCGCCGTCTCGGGGCTCAGGCCGCTGGTGTAGAACATCTTCTGTCTCTCGTCGGCCGCGAACCCCTGGATGTAGTGCCACGATGCCGTGACGTCATGGCACAGTCCCCAGCGAACCCCGTCCAGTGGCGCGACGGCGTGGTCCGGGAGCCTGAGGGGACCGGTCGCGACGGGTGGGTTCGCGATGTGGGCCATGATCTCGAAGTTGATCCCGTCGGGCGCGAACTGCATCGTGTTGCGTTCCGGCCCGTCGGTGGTGAGCATCGCGGCGATGCCGTCGCCGTATCGCCAGACGCAGGTCTCGTGTCCGCTGTTCGTCACGGGGTTGGCCGGACATCGGTGGTACGGTCCCTCGATGTCGTCGGCGATCGCCAGGCCCCACCGGGTCGTGCGTCCGCCGGCGGAGAACCCTTCCCCCATCTGCTCGCCCTTGTAGTAGAGGAAGAATCTGCCTTGGAACGGGACAAGGATCGGGTCGTGCACCTTGTGGCTGTCGAAGGACCCCTGGGAGACGACGCTCAGCCGGTTGTCCTCCTCTCCCGCCCACTCACCGTCCGCCTGGGGTCGGAGAATCGGCTGGGGGGACCTGACCCACGGACCGTCCGGGCTCGGTGCCTTCGCCATCGCGATCGACTCGAAGCTCCGTAGCGCGTAGGGCGACCGGATCACCTGGTAAACGAGGTAGAACCAACCTTGGTGCTCCAGGACCTCCGGGGTGAACACGCTCCGGTCGTCGTAGCTGCCTGGCTCGCCCCTGCCGAGGGCACGCCCCTGTTCGACCCAGGTGGCGCCGTCTTCGGACGTGGCATGCCAGATCTCGGACCAGTCCCAGGGAAAGACCTTGGCCGTCGGGTCGCCGGTTCCGAAGCCGTCGGTCTCCCCGGTCGAGCGGGTGTACCAGACGTGGTACCGCCCGTCGACCGTGAGGACGGAGCTCGGGTCCCGGCGGTGTACGCCTACCTCTGGACCGAGTCCCTGGACAGGGAAGGTCCGGAAGTCGCAGAACCACTCGGGATCAGCCGGGTACCGCCTGCCTCGAACGGTCGCCGCGCTCTCTGCGGGCATGGTCATGCGCTCGTACTCCTCATGGGGGGTGGTCACTTGATCGCTCCGCCGATCCCTCCGATGGAGAAGAAGCGGTTGAGCACGGCGAACACGATCACCGGCGGCAGCAGCATGACGACCGACATCGCCATCACGGGCCCCCAGTCGGTGGCGTTCTGCTGGAAGTAGGTCTGGAGCCCGATCGGCAGCGTGAAGTTGCTCTGCGACCTCAGGAAGACGGTGGCGACCAGGTAGTCGTTCCACGCGACGAGGAAGCTGAAGATCGCCGCCGAGAGAATGCCCGGGTACGAGTTGCGCAGCACCACACGGACGAATCCTCCCCACAGGGAGGCCCCGTCGACCCAGGCGGCCTCCTCCAGCTCGACGGGGATGGAGTCGTAGTAGGCAGCCATCATCCAGCACGTGACGGCCATGCTGCCGGCGATGAAGATGACGGCCACACCGCTGAGCGTGTCCGCCATTCCGATCTTCGCGAAGACAACGAAGAGCGGGATGACGAAGACGATGACGGGCAGGCTCTGGACGACGAAGAGCGAGAGCGTGTAGCCGCCGATGAACCTGTTGCGCAGTCTCGACATCGGATAGCCCGCCAGCGCCCCGATCACGACCGCGAACACGGTCGTCCCCAGGGTGACGGCAAGGCTGTTGTAGAGGTAGTCGAGGACAGGAGTCTTGGAGAAGATCTCGACGTAGTTCGAGAAGTTCCACGAGTACGTCCCGGAGGCGGTCTGTCCCGAGCGGACCGACAGGACCAGGATCATGATGATGGGTGCCAGGGCCACGAGTGTGACGACGGACATGACCGCTGTCTTGGCCCACCCGGCAGCGGATTCCCGCCGCTGCTTGCGCGTGATGCGGTCGGCGGCGGGGGTGGCTGTGCCGGCCCGGAGGGCGGAATGTACTGGAGTGGTCATCTGTACCGCCCTCAGCCGTTCGCCGACGCACGGTTGATGCGACGGAAGAAGTAGATGGACATGGCGATCAGGGCGGTGGTGATGAGGAAGGCGACCGCGACGCCGTAACCGGTGCGGAAGTCCTGGAACACGAGCCGGTAGGCGAACACGACCAGCGTCGAGGTCGACCCGACGGGTCCTCCCCCGGTCAGCAGGAAGACGGAGGGGAAGTCGTTGATCGTGAAGATCGAGGCGAGTACCCACGCGATGTAGACGGGCTTCGACATGATCGGCAGGATGACGTGCCGGATGCGTTGCCAACGACTGGCCCCGTCGAGCCGGCAGGCTTCCTCGACACTGGGGTCCACCGCCTGCAGCGCGGAACTCATCATCATCATCATGAAGGGGACCGTCCCCCAGATCTTGAAGATGATCACGATCGCCATCGCCGAACCGGGGTTGGCCAGGATCTGGACGTCACCGAACCCGAGCTCACGCAGGAGCGTGGGCACCGGGCTGGACGGCGTCGCGACCAGGAAGTTCCAGCTCGTCGTGCTGACAACCACCGGGACCACCCAGGGCAGCAGGAGCAGCACCCGGAACACCGATCTGCCGGGGAAGGACCGGCGCAGCACGAGAGCGAGGGCTGTGCCGATGACCCAGGCCACGAAGACCGAGACCACCGTGAACAGGAGGGTGAAGCGCACGGCTTCCCAGAACGCGGGGTCCTGCAAGGCGGTCGTGTAGTTCTCCAGGCCGATGAACTCCCCGGGCCCCGCGATCCCACCGTCACGCAGCGACTGGGAAACCGCGTTGAAGAGCGGATAGGCGTTGAGAGCGATGAGCAGGAAGATCGACGGGGCGAGCATCGCCGCCATCGTCTTCTTGCTCCCGGGGTGCCGGCTCTCGGCCTTCCTCTCTCGGCCCCGAGGCCTGTCCGTCCTCGCCGCCGATCTCGTCGGCACCGACACGTCCGTCATGGACGCCTCCTTCTGTGCGTCAGATGACCCGTGGGTCACATGACCTTCTCGATGCCGTCCTGCAGGGTCCGAAGGGTCTGCTCGCCACTGCTCTTTGCCTGGATGACCTGCTGGGCCCACTGGGTGATGGCCTGTCCCCCGTCGACCGCGTTGATCTCGGGGAAGGGCTCACCGGCGAGCTGGGTGAGGGACTTGCCCACGGGCAGCCACTCCTTGGTCGCCTTGACCAGGTTGGGCTGCGCCTGCACCTCGGGCAGGTCGAGGATGCTCTGGCGCACCGGGACCTTGTTGAGGACGCCCTTCTTCCAGTACGCCGACATGGCGTCGAGGTAGTAGACCGCGAAGTCCTCGACCACGTCCGTGTCCCAGTCACCGGTGTAGAGGATCAGGTCCGACGTGTACGCCATGGTGCCCTTGGTACCGTTCGGGCTGGTCAGGGGGCTTCCCAACGTGATGTCGGCCTTGAGCCGCGGGTCTTCGAAGGAATTGGCGATGTCCGGTGGCAGGATCGACAACGCCGCGGCGCCCGAGGAGAACTGGTCGTTCAGGTTCGCCACCGTGTAGCTCACGCTGCCCGGGTCCATGATTCCGTCCTTGGCCAGCTTCATGAGGAACTCCACGGCCTCCACGTTCGCGTCCGTCACGCACTGCGGCTCGCCGTCCTTGTCGAACAGGCCGCCACCGTTGTTGAACACGAACGACAGGAACGTCTGGTAGGCGTTGCCCCCGGCACCGCCCGAGGCGACCATGCCGTACACGTCGTTCTTCTTCAGCGCCACACCAACCCGGTACAGGTCGTCCCAGCTGCGCGGCTCCTCCACACCGGCCTTCTCCAGCAGCGACTTGCGGTACCAGAGCAGCCGCGAGTCCACGTTCCACGGCAGTGCGGTGTACGCACCCTTGTACTTGAACACATCGAGCGTGCCCGGCAGGAAGTCGTCCAGCTGCCCCTTGGACCTCAGCTTCGCGATGACCCCGTCGGCCGGATGGACCGCGTCCTGGACGTAGTACTGCAACGACTGGAACGCCCCGCCCGTGGATATGGCCGGCCCGGTCCCAGCAGCGATGGCCGAGCTGAAGGTCTGAAGCCACCCGTCCCAGCTGATCGACTGGTACGTCGCCGAGCCACCCGAGAACGCTGCGGAGATGTCCTCGCCCGCGGCGAGGTAGTCCGGCCCGGGGGACCCCCAGGGCATGTCCCAGAACGCGAACTTCGAGCCACCGGCGCCCTGGGACGAGTTTCCGCCACCAGAGCACGCGGCCAACAGCACCGCCCCTGCCGCACCTAGTGAGCCGCCCAGGAATCCCCGTCGGGACACACCGCTGGGCACAACAGACTTGGTCATCGAACATCTCCCTCGAGCGTCGTTGCATCGGGATGTCCCCACTGGAGAACCGGTTTTCCACCGTAGCGTGGCAGCCCGTACCCCACAACCCTCGATCTCGTACACGTCAACGGGCGGCTGTCTCCCGGGTCCGCGGGAAACAGCCGCCCGTCGATCAGCTCACGACCGCCTCGAGGTCGTCAGACTCGCGGAACGGCGACCGAGGCCCGCTCCACGATCTCGTACCCCCCCAGCACCTGACGGCTGCCGATCACACGGCCCTCTATCTGGTCGACGAGAGCGTCGACGGCCGCGGCTCCCAGCGTCGCCAGCGGCATGGCGAGCGTGGTGAGGGGAGGATCGAGGAACTCCGCCATGGGGAGGTCGTCGTACGCGATCAGCGACACGTCGGCGGGCACCTTCCACCCTCGGTCACGCACCGCCTTCATCACCCCGACGGCCTGCGGGAACGTGCTGGCGTACAGCGCGGTCAGCTCCGGCCGCGCGTCAAGCAGTCCATGTGCCGCCGCGCATCCGCCGGCCTCGCTGAAGGTTCCGGCGAAGTGGGCGGTGTCGTCCAGGCCCAGCTCGCGCAGCCTGCCCTGAAACCCGTCCAGCCGGGACCGGGCCGGAGCGAGGTCCAGGGGACCCGTCACCATTCCGATATGCCGATGCCCCCTGTCATGAAGGTGGTCGACGACCAGGGCGCTCGCCCCCTGCATATCCATGCCGACGTTACGGTTGGACCCCTGGACCTCCCGGTTGAGAAAGACGTGCGCCAGCCCACCGCGATCGGCGAGGAGGCGCTCGACCAGGGGGTGCTCCGGCCGGGACGACGCGACGAGGAGACCGTCCACCCGCCCGGCCGTCACCAGCTCCGCATAGGCCGCGTCGTCGTCCCCTGCTGCGTCCTCGGCGATGAGCAGCACGTAGCCGTGGTCACGCGCCCTGCGGAAGGCTCCGCGGGTGACCGCGGCGTACACGGAGTTCGACAGATCAGGGATGAGCAGCGCGAACGCCCTGGTCCGCGACACCGACAGCGCGCGCGCCGTGACGTTGGGCCGATACCCGAGTTCCGCGGCGACAGCGAGGACGCGCTCACGCGTCTCGGGCCTGATCCGGAGCGTGGTGTCGTCGTTCAGGATCCGTGAGACAACGGACTTGGTCACCCCCGCGCGCTTCGCCACGTCGACGAGCCGCGCTCGCGCCGGAAGCGCTTTCGCCTGACCCGCCCCTGCCTCCGATGTCAT